>DATKMD010000216.1:0-16270 GCA_035542075.1 Thermoanaerobaculaceae bacterium | reverse complement strand
TCTCGACGCGAGCAGCGACATCTTCTCGCTCGGGTGCGTGCTCTACGAGATGCTGACGGGTGCGCCGCCGTTCCGGCGCGCGACCGCTGCGGACACGATGGCGGCAGTCCTGGATGCCTCCCCGCCCCCGCTGACGGGGAGCCGGGCGCCGCTGCCGGCCGGGCTCGACGGCGTGATCTTGCGCTGCCTGGATAAGGATCCGGAGGCACGTTTCCGCTCCGCGTCGGAGCTGGCCGCCGCTCTCGCAGCAATCTCCGGTGGTGGCGGGGCCGCGTTTGCCCGGACAGGGTCGCCGTCGGTGGCGGTGCTGCCGTTCATCAACCTGAGCGCTGACCCGGAGAACGAGTTCTTCGCCGACGGGATCACCGAGGATGTCATCGCGCACCTCGCCAAGGTCCGCTCCCTCAAGGTCATCTCGCGTACCTCAGTGATGGCGTTCAAGAAGCGCGAGTCGAGTCTGCGTGAGATCGGCGCGGCGCTAGGGGCGAACACCATCGTCGAGGGGAGCGTCCGCCGGGCCGGGAACCGCGTCCGCATCGTCGCGCAGCTCATCGACGTGGCGACCGACGAGCACAGGTGGGCTGAAACGTACGACCGCGACCTGCACGACATCTTCGAGATCCAGACGGACGTGGCTCTGAAGATCGCGGCGTCGCTTCAGGCCGAGCTGTCGCCCGTTGAGCGAGCACGGATAGGACGACCGCCCACGGCGGATCTGCAGGCATATCAGTTCTACCTCCAGGGGCGACAGTGCTTCACGAAGTTCACCCCGGAGGGGTACCGCCAAGGCATCGCTCTCTTCGAGCAGGCGATCGCGAAGGACCCGAAGTTTGCGTTGGCGCATACCGCGCTGGCGTACACCTACACCCACCTTGGCATCGAGGGGGTCATCGGCTGGGAGCCGGCTTTGGCGTACAGCCGCGCCAAGGAGGCCGTCGCCCAGGCGCTCGCTCTCGACGATGGTCTCGGGGAAGCGCACGGCATTGCCGGGCTGCTGCGCTTCGTCTGCGACTTCGACTGGACCGGAGCGGAACGCGAGCTTCGCCTCGCGATGGCGCTCAGTCCTGGAAGCGCCGACATCTACGATCACTTCGGTTGGCTGTGCTCATCGCTCGGCCGCTACGACGAGGCGATTGCGGCCGTGCAACGCGCCCGCGAGCTGGACCCGCTGGCCCATCGCTCCGACGTCGCGTCCGAGCTCGTCCGAGCGGGGCGGTACACGGAGGCGCTCGCGGAAGCCACGCCGCTTCTCCAGGCCGACCCAGGCTACGCCCGGGCAAACTCCATCCTCGGCTGGGCTCATCTCAAACTTGGCCACGTCGCCGAGGGGGTGGCGGCGCTGGAGCGCGCCGCCGAGTTCTCCCCGGGGCTCAGCATGTTCCGCGCCCAGCTCGGCCAGGCGTACGCGATCGCGGGTGCCACCGAAAAGGCGCGCACCGTGCTGGCCGAGCTCCACCGGCTGGCTGCCGAGCAGTACGTCTCCCCGTACCACTTCGCCTACGTTCACACTGGACTGGGCGAGCACGACGCGGCGATCGACTGGCTGGAGCGAGCCTACGAGCAGCGTGCCGGCGCGGTGTACGGCATCAAGGGCTCGTTTCTCTTCGCCGACCTCCGAGGGCATCCCCGCTTCGTCGCGCTTTTGCGCAAGATGAACCTCGCCTGAAAACGGTCGCGGGCTGCGATCGTCTGCCTCTCCCGATCGGTACCAGCAATCCCCTTCCCACCTTCGCACTTCGCGACGATGAGCCAGCGCTCGAGATCAGGCGGCAGGCCTCCTCAGTACTTCACCAGGTACTGCTTCGCCTCCAGGCAGACGCTGAAAGCCTTCTTGAAGTTCTCTACCTGCTGCGCCGTGGCCTGCTGCGCCTGCTGGGATTGCTGCTGCACCTGCTGGGACTGCTGCTCCACCTGCTGGCTGGCCTCAGCCTGGGCCTGTTTCGTCCTGCGGCGGGCGACGACCGCGCCGGCTGCCGCACCATAGGCGGCACCCCTGCCTGGGTCGTCGCTGGCGATCTCGCCGATCAGCGCTCCGGCCGCGGCTCCTGCGACTGCACCCTTGGCCCCGGCGCCCTGGCCGGACTGGGCGATCTGCTGCTGCTGCTGTTGCGCCTGCTGCTGTGCCTGTTGGGCTTGCTGCTGTTGTTGCTGGGCCTGCTTCTGCAAGGCGAAAGGGTCGCTGCCGGTGTTCTGGACCGCCCAGTTGTAGCAGGTCGCCTCGTCGGTCGACTGCTGCGGGGCTGCCTGCCCGGCGGCCGGGAACACGTAAACGTTCAACGTTGCGGCAAGGGTCTTTTGTGGTGCCGGTTGGGTTGCCGGTGGCGCCGCGGCTGGCTGCGTCTGCGCCAGCGCCGCTGCGGCCCCGACGGCCATCGACCCGATTACAACAAGGATCTTGGAGGTCATGATGTCATCTCCCTTCACTTGGCGCCGGGACCGGAAGCGCCCGGAAGCGGCGTGCAGGACCCGAAGACCGACACCGTCAGGTGCTCGCGCGCCACGGCGAAAGACGCCTCACCCGTCGCCTCGCCGATGAGCACGCTGAACGCACGGCCCATTTCAAAGCCGTGCAGGACGATCAACCCCTGCTCGCGGAGAAGGCCAAGGATCGGCGTTTCGCGGTTGTCACCGCTGGCCGGGGTCGTACTCAGCTTTTTCGCGACCAGGTCAACCACCACAAAGTCCGGCATGTTCCAGCCCCACGGCGGCCCGGTCTTGCACTGGCCGTCGGTGGTGCACACGTTGGCCTGGACCGCTGCACAAAGGATGCGGTCAGCCCCGGTCAGGTTGTCGGCCGCTGCCGGCAGCGCGACGGCCACGACTGTCAGAATCGCCATCAGCCAATGTCTCATCGCTTTCCTCCTCGAGACCCTTCAGCCAAGCAACCGATACCGCCTCCCCATCGTTTTTCACCGCTCGTCATCATACCTTCGCGACGTTCTGCAAGGAACAAGCCCTCTCAGAACGCTTGCGCGAGCTCTTCGTGAAGGCCGATCGGCGCATCGCGGCCTCGGACGCCCCAACCGACTAGCCCTCGACCCTAGACGAGAGACCGACCTGCTCACGCGGTCAGGCACCGTTGTCAAGGCACAGCGCAATAGATGGAAAGGGGTTCTGGTTAGCCGTCAAAGCAGGCGTCGAGAAGGGCCTCGGTCAGCCCTTTAACCAGACCGACCGGATTTGTAGCGAAGGAGCTTCCATGTACTTGCCTGAACCCCATATCTGGGAAGAGCCGGCCTGGGGCGCCTACGCCTCGCGCGAGGACCTCGAGAGAACGGGGCTCGAGCGCATGCGCCTCCTCGCCCGGCCGAACTCACCCCAGCCGCCCATCTCGCATCTGACCGGCCTGTCCTACGTCGAGGTTGGAGCCGGCCTCACGACCTGCGCCATGCCCGCCTCCCCCTGGTTCCTGGCGGCCACGGGCGGCTTCTCCGGGGGCGTCCTGGCGCTGCCGGCCGACGCGGCCCTGGGAGGAGCGCTCATCACGCTCCTTGAGCCGGGCCAGATCCTCACCACCTCCGAGTTGTCCCTCAGCTACCTCAGGCCTGCGACCGCTTCCGCCGGGGTGCTGATCGCTCGCGGAAGGCTTGTCCACGCCTCGCGGACCCTCGGTCTCTCCGACGTCTTCATCGAGGACGGCCGGGGCAGGCTGCTCGCCCACGGAAGCTCGCGCTGTGTCTTCCTGCCCACCCCGGCGGGCATGCGGTTTCCGCTGCCGAAGGCGCGGCCTGGGAACGTCCTGGATCCGTACGAGCGCCCGGCCACTGGCGAGACCGTGGAACAGCTGTTCGGCGAGCGCAGGTACCTCGAAATGTTCGATGCATGGCAGCGGGACGAGCTGCCCGCTCCACCGGTCTGTAGCTTCTTCGGGCTGCGCCCCGTCGAGCATGCGCCCGCCACCATGATGTGGGCGCTCCCCGCCACGGAGTGGCTCAACAACGCCTTCGGCGTGATCTACGGTGGCGCGCTCGCCATCCTGGCCGACAGCGCGATTGCGGGCGCTATCTGGATGACGATGGACCGGGGCCAGGTCCTCGCCAGCCTCAACCTGCACGTCTACTTCTTCCGGCCGGTCCTCGCCGACGGACGCGACATGGTCGGGCGCGGCACCGTGACCCGTTCGGGCAAATCCCTGCGCGTCGCCAGCGCCGAGGTGTTCGACGCTGACGGCAACCTCGTGGCCATGGGCACCGGAAGCGGAAAGGTCGTCTCCGACCGGTCCCCGAACCTGCAACGGCAGGTGCCTCCCGCTAGCTAGGCCGGCCCGGGCTCGGGCCGGGTGAGCCCGGACCTAGAAGGTGCTCCCACGGAATCAAGGTCGTCGTGGGCCACCGGAAAGCGAGCGCCTGCGCTACGGAGCGAACTCCACCTCGCCTTCGATCTCGACGGGGATGTTGAAGGGCAACTCGGCGAGGCCGACGGCGCTCCTCGAGTGCGCACCTCGAACGGGACCGTACAGCATGAGGATGAGGTCGGAGAAGCCGTTGATGACGCTCGGCTGCATGTTGAACCCGGGTGCTGAGTTCACCATGCCGAAGACCCGGGTCCACGCCCGCACCCGGTCGAGGTCGCCCAGCGCGCGCTTGAGGCTTCCGAGAATCGAGAGTCCGGTCAGACGCGCAGCGTGATACCCCTGCTCGACCGTGAGGTCCGCGCCGAGCTTACCGAGCGGGCGGGCGAACGACCCATCCGCGTCCTGAGGGCCGTGTCCCGATATCAGTGCCCGGTTGCCGACGAGGCGCACGAACTCGAAGGGCAGAATGACTCCGGGTGGCGGCGTGGCAGGCGGGGGCAGCGCCAGGCCCAATGCGTTCAGTTTCGATTCGATTTCTCCCATGAGCAGCCTCCCCGTTGGCACTAGAAACGGCGTAACGCTCGACTTCAGCGGCGGGGCTCTTCCGCGTCGCCTGGGGTGCGTTCGCTGCCGAGGCGATCACTCCTAAGGAGCCACCTCTCGGCGTCGGCCACGTTCAAGAACACGGTCACCGGAAGATTTCGGTTGACCGCGACCGTCTCGGCGAAATGCATCAGAGCCCCCTCGGCGTTGACGTCGACGTAGGCGATCGCCCGCAATTGTCCGCCGGCCTTCCTGCTTCCTTCCGTGGCGATCTCGAACACCTCGCCCGTTTGCAGACGGGGGCCGTCCAGACGCTCCTCGATCAGCACCGTGAAGCAGTTGCGGGCCGCGCACTCGCGAAGGATCTCCGCCAGATATCGCTCGACGTTCTCTCTGCTGTTCCGACCCGTAACCACGGCATGGAGATACGTGGACTTCTCGTGAATCGTCAGCTTGTACGTCATGAGTCGCTCCCAAGCCCTCAACGTTCGATCAGTTTCGCACACTCCGACGCAAAGGGCGGTGCCGCCTTTGCTCCCGGTCTGCCCAAAGCGCGCTTAACAGAAACAAGGCGGCGGTCGTGAGCGCCTCCCCCACCTCACGCCCCTGCCAGGCGCTACCGCGGAAACCGGAACGGCGCGTCGTCAATGTCGGGGTCGAGCTCGACCTTCTCGACCGCGATCCTGATGGCCTGGGGCCGGTCCTTGACGTGGGTCTCGATGAGGTGCGGGAAGACGAGCTCGCCCACTTTCCGGAAGTCCGAGAACGTGTTCTCCAGTTGCACCGCCCGCCCCCGGATCACGCGGCTGACGTCGGAGCGGACGATCTGGTGCGACGCGACGTCGACGTAGTCGTAGCGCACCGCGCCGCCCTTGAGCGTCACCTTGAGCTTGAACGCCTCTCCGCCAGGGAGCTTCTCGCGCCCGATGAGCTCCACGACGTTCCCCTTCTCCCGCCAGTCGACGAGAGGGCCTTCGATGTCGCGCTGGTCCACGTCCGGCTCGGATTCCGGCGGCATCGCCTGGGGCTCGAACTGGCCCTGCAGCGGCGCGATCTGCCAGCCGGTCTTCCCGTCGTACGCGAAAACGCCCGTCGTTCCCTGGTAGGAGAACTCGAGCCGGAAGAGCTCGGGCCGCTTGAGCTCGAGGACCACCCGGGCGACCCGCCCGCGGGGCCCAGTGGCGGTCCCGGTCTCCCGGATCGCGTGCAGCGCTTTGATCCTCGCCTTGCCCCCGCGGGCAGCGAGGTTCGAGGCGACCACCTCATCGACCGGCGACGGTGAGGAACACGCCGCAAGGAGCGCAGCGAGGAGCGGCAGCGCTCGCAGGTACGGCCTCATGAAAGCCTCACGGTTCATCCCGTCCTCCAATCGGCATGCTGGACGGCATTCCGGACACAGGTGGCTGGACCGGTACGGGGGGCCAGTACACGATTCCGGACCCCCAAGGCCAGTAGGTCGCGTCGCCGGGCACTGCCGAGCCACGCCAGATATCGTGCTCGGCCTTCTCCTTCGCTTCGCGTTCTTTCTTTTCCTTCTCCTCGGCCTGGAGCCGGGCTGCTTCCGCCTGGCGGTCGGCCTCCTCGCGAGCGTGCCGGTCCGTGAGGATCGCTTGCCGCTCGCCCGGCGTCATCCATTCGCCCTCGAACTCCACGAAGCCACGGGCGCGAAAGCTCTCCTCCTCGGTGACCCACTTCCCACCGTATTGGACCCGACCGAGTGCACGATTCGCTTCCGTGTCGTCCGGAACGATCGCCACCACCTTCAACCAGGCCTGGCTTGCCATTGTCCCCAGCGCACAGCTTGTCGCCCACCGAGCCAGCTCCCGCCACGCCTCGGAATCGCCTTCGGGAATGCGCGCAGCCCGCTCCCGATACTCCTGGAGCGGTGACACGCTCTTCTCGATGCGGACAACGCTTGACGTTCCCACCGTGAGAGTCCCTCCACCCACGTCGACCGTCACGGAGTCGGCCGTTCGCTCGACGATCTCGCCGGTGACCTGACCGCCTCCCTTCAGGTAGACGTCGTCTGCGTAAAGGGGAACGGCCGCAAGAGCGATGACCGCGATTCCCAGCTTCACTCCTGCCTCCCTCCAGCCGGCACCACCGATGCCTCTGAGGAACTTCCCATCGGGAATGGGTTGCCTCCCTCGCCTCGAGCCATTATGCCTGACGTTGCAATACCGCTACCTGTTCGATCGTTTTCGGCGACGGGGGCGGCTCGACCATGCCCGGCCCTGTCGCCATTCTCGTGAAAGCGGGGATCAGGAGTCCTGGCGTCCCGGTAGCGACCACTGGATGCACGCGTTCGCGGGCATGACGGCGGCGGAAAGACGGGCGGCCGCAAGGGCCACCCCTACCTCGGCTCCTGACCTACCGTTGCTGTGGGGTCGGCTTCCACTCGGGCCGGGTCGGGGAATCGGCGATCCGCCGCCCGAGATTCAGGATGAACTGGCCCTGCTGCACCATGCCCCGCAGATCCCAGGAAGGATCGTAGTCGTCGCTCTCCTGGTGGTACCGGTCGAGGAAGGTTCGGGCCTTCGCCCTGGATGCCTCCGGGTTCTCAAGGTAGTCCCGCTGACCCGCCAGCGAGAAGCCCGGCGAAAGCGCGGGGATCCCCGCCTTGGCGAAGGGGAAGTGGTCGCTGCGGAAGTAGAGCCCCAGGACGTCCGGCTCGGAACGGCGCAGCACCATCCCCATCTCCCGGGCGGTCTGCTCTCCCAGTTCCCGCAGGTCGCTGCGCTCGCCTCCGAGGAACTCGATGTCGCGCGCGGGCCCGACCCAGTTGAGGCTTTCGAGATTGAGGTCAACGACGGTCCTGGCCAGGGGCCACAGGGGATGCTGCACGTAGGCGAACGAGCCGAGCAGCCCCTGCTCCTCGCAGCACGTGAAGAGGAACATCTGCGAGCGGCGCGCAGGGTGGCCCACCGAGGCCTGGGCGATGGCAAGCAGCGTGGCCATCGCGCTCGCGTTGTCCACCGCGCCGTTGAGGATCCGTCCGTTCTGGACGCCGAAGTGATCCCAGTGCGCGCTGTAGATCACCAGCTCGTCCTTGAGCACCGGGTCGGTGCCCTTCAGGAACCCTGCCACGTTGAACTGCGGGAAGCTGCGCACCGCGCTCACCAGCCGGCCAGAGGCACGCACGTCCAGCTCCACGGGGCGGAACTCCCGGGTCTGGGCCTGCCGCCGCAGCTCGTCCAGATCCTTCCCGCCGAGCGCGAAGAGCTTGCGGGCGGCGTCCTCGCGGATCCACCCCTGCAGCGGCGAGAGGCGCGGCCCGTCCTGGAGCTGGAACTTCTCGCCCTGAAACCCGTTGCGGGCTACCGACCAGCCGTAGCTGGCGGTCGCGTCCGTGTGGATCAGCAGCACGCCGGCCGCCCCCCGTCGCGCGGCCTCCTCGAACTTGTACATCCAGCGGCCGAAGTAGGTGAGGTTCTCACCATCGAATCGCCCGGGCTCGTCCGGCGTCGGAGGGGGCTCGTTGACCATCACCACCAGGAGCTTCCCCCGACAATCGGTGCCCTTGTAGTCGTCCCAGCGCTCGGCGGGCGCATCGATCCCGAACCCAACGAACACCACCGGTGCGTCGATTGCGACCTCGGGCATCGCGTTGCCGTCCCCGTAGGCGATCTCGTCGAAGAACGCCGGGCTGTAGTCGCCACCCACGCCGCGAAAACCGAGCCGGCTGCGCTCCGCGACCAGCTTCACCCCCACGACGTCCACCCGCTGCAGGAAGCTGTCCCCCGCCGCGGGCTCGAGCGCCAGTGCCCTCAACTGCGCCTCCAGGTACTTCACGGCCAGGTCGCCGCCGCGCTGGCCGGTCCCGCGGCCCTCGAGGAGATCGTCCGAGAGAAACGCCATGTGGGCTCTGATCGGTTCCTCGCGGACGGTCGGAATGATGGGCGCGGGCGGTGCGGCAACCGCGAGCAGGCAGAGCATGAGCGTGGCAGGCATCGGCAACCCCCGACCCGGATCTTACAGGAAGGTGCAAATCACAGTGCGCCCCGATTCGACTTCGGCAATGTGAGACGGCGAGCCCTACGCGACACCGCAAACCGGGATACCGCCTGCTCACACAACCAGGTTCCTTTCTGGCCACTCTGGGTGAAGGCGAAGGAAAAACCCCCGATCCTTCCCGCGCGTCAGGGAAAGAGGGCCTCGACTCCGAGTGACGCCAGGAGGAGGCGCGGCCGAAGGACGGTGACGGTCCCGTCCTGGAACATGAGGGCGCCCTCGCGCTCCAAGGCCGCGATGAGGCGGTTGACGCTCTCCCGGCGGACGCCGATCAGCCCGGCGAGCGTGCGCTGCGACAGAGGAAGTTCGATGGAGCGTCCGCGCGCCGTAGGAACGCCGTGACTGTCGGCAAGATCGAGGAGCAGCCGGGCCAGACGACCGCGCGCGTCGTGGAACGCGTTCAACGCGATGCGGCGCGAGTGTCCCCGGGCAATCTCCGAGACCCGCCGCACGAAAACGCGCATTGCCTCGGGGCAGGCCTCGAGAACTCCACGCACCTTCTCTCCAGGCACCTCGACGATGGTGGTCCGGCCGAACGCCCGCCCGTCGGTCCGCCGGTCGCCCTCCGGGGAATAGATGCTGGGCTCGCCCAGGCATCCGCCGCGCGGCTCCACGTGCAGCACGATCTCGTCGCCCTCGGGCCCCATGATGCCGATCTGTACGAGGCCCTCGGCGACGACCTGGAGACTGTCCAGCCGGTCGCCGACTCGCCAGAGGTACTCGCCGCTCCGGTAGCACCGCAGCCTGGCGTGGCCGGCCAGCGCAGCGCGGACCTCCTCGGGCATGTCCCGCAGGAAGACGGCCTGGTCGATGACGTGGCGGATGTCCACGAGCCCCGCTCCCTCCTGCACCTGTGATCTAGCGCATACCCCCGACCCCAAGGCACCCCCCAATGTGACAAGTGATGCAATTGAGAATCTGTCTCCTGAAACAACGTCGTTTCACCGCGGGAATTCCAGCGGTGCGCTGTGAGCGAACTGGTAGGCTCGGAAAGGACGGAACGATGGTACGGAAAGCGTGTGTTGTTATAGGGATACTGTTCTTGGCCCAGTGCGCGGCGGCGCAGGCCGATTGGAGGGCGAGCAAGCTTGCCGACAGCGGCGGGTTCGGGTGGTCGTACTACGACGACAACCCCGTTTACTCGGTGGCGATCTCCGCGGACGGCACCACCGCCGTCGTCGGCGGGTCAGGTGCCGGCGCCGCCAGGGTATTCACGCGCTCGGGCAGCGTTTGGGCACCGCAGTCCGGCATACCGGTCGGAAGCGACGCCGTCCTGGGCGCCCAGGCGTACTCGGTGGCGATCTCCGCGGACGGCAACACCGCCATCGTCGGCGGGCCTGATGATGCTTCCAGTGTCGGCGCCGCATGGGTGTTCACGCGCTCGGGGGGCCTGTGGTCGCAGCAGGGAGCCAAGTTGGTCGGCAGCGGTGCTAATGGGGCCGCCTTCCAGGGACGTTCGGTTGCGATCTCGGCGGACGGCACCACCGCCGTCGTCGGTGGTCCATGGGACGCCATCGGTGCCGGCGCGGCGTGGGTGTTCACCCGCTCGGGCGAGGCGTGGTCGCAGCAGGGCATCAAGCTGCAAGGCACGGGTACCGGCGCAGGGCAGTCCTTTCAGGGCATCTCGGTGGCGATCTCGGGGGACGGCAACACCGTCATCGTCGGCGGCTATGGCGACAACTCCGGCGCGGGCGCCGCGTGGGTGTTCACTCGCACCGCCGGCGTGTGGTCCCAGCAGGGCAGCAAGCTGGTTGGCGGTGGCGCCGTGGGCAATGCCTACCAGGGCATCTCGGTGGCGATCTCGGGGGACGGCAACACCGCCATCGTTGGTGGCTATAACGACAACTCCGGTGCGGGCACCGCGTGGGTGTTCACGCGCTCGGGCGGGGTTTGGTCGCAGCAGGGCCCCAGGCTGGTCGGAACGGGTGCCGTCGGGAAAGCCGGACAGGGCGGCTCAGTGGCGATCTCAGCGGATGGCAACACTGCCATCGTCGGCGGATCCTCGGATGATTCCGGTTCGGGCGCGACATGGGTGTTCACGCGCTCGAATGGAGCGTGGGCGCAGAATGGGAACAAGCTGGTCGGCAGCAGTGCCGTCGGACTGGCCTATCAGGGCACCTCGGTGGCCGTCGCGGGGGACGGCGCCACATTTCTCGTTGGCGGCCCGGGTGACGGCACCGCCGGTGCCGCGTGGGTGTTCTCCAACGCAGCGTTTGCAGTTTGGATCCCGGCGGCGGCGCACACCTCCGGTTTCAATCAGACCACGTGGCGCAGCGACCTCGGCCTGCTCAACCCGGGCACCGTGGCCGCCAACGTGCAGCTTAGCTTCTTCGGCAGCACCGGTGTTGTGAGCGACACGGTCCTGGTCCCGGCTGGCGCACAATCCATCCTCACCGACGTGGTCGGCCAGCTCGGCGCCAGCGGCCAGGGCTCCATCGAAATCGTCGCCGACCAGTCGTTGAAGCTGACCGCCCGCACCTACAACCAGTCCCCACCCGACGCCGGCTGCTTCCCCAACGGTACCCAGGGGCAGAGCTTCCCGGTGCTCACCGCCGGCGGCGGACTGGGCGCAGGGCAAAGCGCCCACCTCCCCGGCCTCGTCCAGAACGCCGACTACCGCAGCAACATCGGTCTGGTGAACACGGGCGAAGGGACCGCGACGGTGCTGGTCGAGCTCTTCGACGGCGCCGGGGCAAAGCTCGCCGAGTACACGGTCGTGCTGACCCACGGGCAGTGGGCGCAGGAGAACCGGCCGTTCGAGAAGAAGGCCGGCGCCACGTCGCTCGACCGCGGGTACGCCAGGATCACCGTGCAGTCGGGGTCCGGCGTGTACGCCTTCGCCACCGTGATCGACAACGTCACCAACGACCCCACCACCGTTGCGATGCAGCGGTAGATGCAAGGAGGACACAATGAAGAAGATCTCGATATTTCTACTCCTGGCGGTTTTCACCATCGGTTTGGCCTGCGCCAGCGAGGCTGCGGCGCCACTGAAGGCGATTATCAGCCGCGACGACCCCGCGGGAAGGCAAGGCTTCGCTCGGTTCCGTTTCGTGAACGCAATCCCCGACTCGCCGCCGCTGGATTTGTGGCTCATGCCTGAATCCAAGATCGCCAACGTGCCGTACGGAGGCGTGAGCCCGTTCGTCGATCTCGCGAACGGAACCCTCCCCGCCACTCATCTCACCGTCGTGCAGTCCGGGACCACTGGGCCGGTCCTGGCGGAGATTGAGCCCCCGTGCTACTCCGACTGCGACGCCACGCTGGTCGCCGCAGGCTCAATGAATTCGCCATTGGTGTGGTCCCTCTTCGGGGTCGTCGGCACGCCACCACCCGGACAGGCACTGGTGCGATTCCTCGACGTTTCTCCCGACATGCCCGTGGCGGTTGTCCGGCTCGCCGGCGGCCCAGCACTCGATTCGTATTTTGAGTTCGCAGAAGCGACGGTATATATGCCGGTACCTGCCGGAACGAACGACGTGGAGTTTGTGGAAATGGGTACGAATACCGTCGCGCTCACAGTGCCCGTCTCCCTGGCCGAAGGCGGCGCCTACACCGTCTACCTGATGGGTCTGCGGGCCGAGACCGGTGTGCCTTCGAACCCGGTTCGTGTCTGGGTCCCGGCAGCGGCCCACACTGCCGGCCTCAATCAGACCCAGTGGCGCAGCGACCTCGGCCTCCTCAACCCCGGCACCGCCACTGCCACCGTGCAGATCCAGTTCTTCGGCAGCGGCAGCGTGGTGGGCAACACGACTTCCGTACCGGCCGGGACGCAGACCATCCTCACCGATGTGGTCGGGCAGCTCGGCGCCGACGGCCAGGGCGCGCTCGAGATCGTCGCCGACCAGCCGTTGAAGGTGACGTCACGCACCTACAACCAGTCCGCACCCGACGCCGTCTGCTTCCCCAACGGCACCCAGGGGCAGAGCTTCCCGGTGCTCGCCGCCGGCGGCGGGCTGGGCGCTGGACAGAGCGCCTACCTCCCCGGCCTCGTCCAGAACGCCGACTACCGCAGCAACATTGGTCTGGTGAATACGGATGAAGGGCCCGCGACGGTGCTGGTCGAGCTCTTCGACGGCGCCGGCACGAAGCTTGCCCAGTACACGGTCGGGCTGGCCCACGGGCAGTGGGCGCAGGAGAACCGGCCGTTCGAGAAGAAGGCTGGGCTGACGGCAATGGACCGCGGGTACGCCAAGGTCACCGTGCAGGCGGGATCCGGCGTGTATGCCTTCGCCACGGTGATCGACAACGTCACCAACGACCCGACCACCGTTGCGATGCAGCGCTAGCAGATACCCAATTTTGCGTGCATGCCGGGGCCGGAGTTGTCCGGCCCCGGCATCATCATCCTGCGAACTCAAAATCCCCTGCGGTATCAGCGCCTGATCACCTTCCCGCCCTGTACGATCACCTGGGCGGTGCGGAGGTTGCGTATGTCCACGAGTGGATCCTTCTCCAGGACCAGCAGGTCCGCCAATTTGCCAGGCTCGATGGTGCCCAGGTGATCTGCGGCATCGCTCACCTCGGCTCCGATTTTGGTCGCCGCCACGATCACTTCCATCGGTGAGCAACCCAGGGCGGCGAACTGGTCGGTCTCCTTGAAGAAGAGGCCGGGGTACTCGGACATGTTCTCCGCGACGGCGTCGGTGCCCACGGCCATCCGCACGCCTGCGTTCCGCAATTTCTGGAAGATCTCCTTGCACTCGCGGTACTTCTTCACCTTCCAGGCCCAGTCGGGGCCCTTCTTCTCGTACTGGTCCCCGAGGATGAGCAGGATGGAAAGGGTCGGCACGCAGTACATCCGCTTCTCGGCGATCTTCGGAATCACGTCATCGGGAACGGCATAGGCGTGCTCGAAACAGTCCGCCCCGGCCTCCACGGTCCACTGCAGGAAGTCGTACTGAGCCTTGAAGAGGCTGGGATGGACCGTGACGAACTTCTCGTGGAGATGTACCTCCTCCACGGCGGCCAGGATCTCTTCTCTTGAGAAGGGACACAACACTTTGATGAAATCGGCCCCGGCCTTCAACTGGGCTCGCACGCCACGCCGAAAACCATCGGGTCCGTCCACCTCCATCACGAGGCCCTCGGTGTAGTTTTCCGTGCCGTGCCCCCCGGTGCTTGTGACGCCCTGGCCGCAGACGATGGGGCGGGAGCCTTCCAGCCTTCCCTGCTCGAAAGCCCTCTTGGCGGCGATGCCCACGTCTTCGAGGGAGGCGAGGTCCCTCACCGTGGTGATTCCTTCGAGAAGGCAGCGCCGGAGCAGATCCGCGGCGCTGAACGCCGCCAGGCTGGGATTGGGCACGCGGGGGTCCATGGGAGGCTGCGGCCAGCTCACGTGGATGTGGGCATCGATGAGGCCGGGAATGACCACCCTGCCCTTCGCGTCCAGAACTTCGGCACCTTTGGGGATCGGAACCTCACCTGTCGGTCCGACTGCACTGAACCGGTCGCCCGTGATGACGATGGTCGCATCATCCAGTGGCGGCCCACCTCTGCCATCCACCAGACGAGCATGGGTGACCACCAGCGGTGTTACCTGGGCCGCCGGAGCCGCACAGACAGCGGCAATGGGCAGTAGGGCCACGAACACGAGCGCGCGGGTAGCAATTCTATTTTTCATGCTGACCATCTTAGCGCGGCAAAGGTAGGGCTAACGCCGACCCCAAGCTCTCGACATCTTGCAAAAGAGACCGGATCCTATGCTCGCCAACAAGCACCACCGCCTCACTTCTGTGGGAGCGGCTTCCAGCCGCGACCTTCGACTCCCAACAGTGGGAGCGACATCTTGCCGCGTAACGCCGCGCCAATCACGGCGGGGAAGAGCCCCGCCCCTACACGAGTGGCTGGTGTGCCGGCGGTAGGGGCGGCCCTGGCGGCCGCCCGCCGACCCGCTGTCATCGCGAGCCTCCCGAGCGCAGCGAGTGAGGCGTGGCGATCTCGTGTTCGCTACGCGGCCGCCTTTCGAACCGATCTACTTGCCTTCCTTCCACCGCCTCATCCGCATGATCTCGTCGTACCGCTGGCCCCAGTCCCGTTCGTACTGCCTGCGCGCCCTCTCGTCGTGGCGCCGCTCGAACGCCTGCGCCTCCCGCTCGAGCTGCCGGTAGTGCTCCAGGCGATCCGCGGCGAGCTCCCCCGACTCGACCGCCGCCCTCACGGCACATCCGGGCTCGGTGTCGTGGCGGCAGTCGCGGAAGCGACAGCGCGCGGCGAGCGCAGCGATGTCGCCGAACAACGCATCGAGGCCCTCGTCGTCCACGAGTTGCAGCTCGCGCATCCCCGGGGTGTCCAGCACGAGGCCGCCTCCGGGCAGCAGGACGAGCTGGCGGCGGGTCGTCACGTGACGTCCCCGGCCGTCGTGGGCGCGGACTTCCCCCGTGGGCATCCGCTCCTCGCCGAGAAGGGCGTTGATCAGGGTCGACTTCCCTGCCCCTGACGAGCCGACGAACGCGACCGTCACGCCCCGCCCGACGCGCTCGCGGATCGCCCCCACGCCCTCGGAACGCAGCGCGCTGGTGAGGTGGATCGGCACCCCGACGCACCGGCTTGCAACCTCAGCGAGGCGGGCGTCCGTGTGCTCGCACACGTCGCTCTTGTTGAGGATCACGGCCGGCTCGGCGCCGCTCGCCCAGATGCGCGCGACGTAGCGCTCGATCCGGCGGAGGTTGAAGTCCCCGTCGAGGCCGCAGACGGCGAACACCAGGTCCACGTTCGCGGCGACGACCTGCGCGACGGCGCGGCGGCCGGCTGCCCCGCGCGTGAAGACGGTGCGCCTCGCGAGGACGCGCTCGATGACCGCGGTGCGGCCGGACGCGGGCGCGTCGTCGAGGACGACCCAGTCGCCAGCGCCCGGCAGGCCGGCCTCCTCCGGCTCGAGTCGGAGCCGCCCCGCAAGCCGCGCAGGGCTCGCGCCGCTCGCGGACCAGACCTCGTACGCGCCGCGGTGCTCGGCGGCAATGCGGGCCGGGATCATCCGCCGGCCCTCCAGGGGTTGAAGCTGTCGTTCGAAGAACGGGCCGAAGCCCAGATCGAGAAGCTCGTTCACGTTGAAGTCCTCCATGCGCGCGGCCCGAGGGCGCGCGCGTTCGCCCGCGCGCTTCCCGCCGGGGACACCGGCGAGGCGTGCAGGCACGGATCTGCCTTGAGGTCGGGAAGCCGCAGCGCTCAGCGCCTGCGGCTCGCGTGAACCCTCAGGCAAGATCCCCTTGGAGAACCCCGGTGCTCATCCACCCTCCGGCGGGGCTGGGCCCCGCCTGAATTGCTACGATACCACTGATCGCTCGTGGCCGTAGCGACCCGCCGCCCATGCGACGCCACTCCCTCCCGTACCATCGCGGGCTTCCTGAGCCCAGCGAGGAGCGCGCTGCGATCTCGCACCCGTCAGGCGACGCCTTCCGCAGCCCACATCTCTTCCCGGCG
>DATKMD010000215.1:0-10372 GCA_035542075.1 Thermoanaerobaculaceae bacterium | reverse complement strand
GCCCGCTGATCGAGCAGAGCGGCCCCCGTCTGGCGCTCTTCCGGTGGGCGGCCTGGTCGAAGCAGTTCGTGCTCGCGGTGTTGCTGGTGGAGGTCTTCCTCCCCTGGCCCACGACGAGCGTCTTCACCCTCGATCTGGTGTTGACGCTCCTCAAGGCCTTCGTGGTGCTCGTGGTCGTCGCTCTCGTGGACGTCGTCAACCCCCGGCTGCGAATCGACCAGGCCATGGGGTACTACCTGCGGGTCGCGTTCTCTTCGATCGCGGCGCTGGCGTTCGCCGTGATCGGGATGTAGGAGGCAACGGTGCTGCTGGCGAAGCTGCGCGAGGCGTGGATCTGCCTGAAGGCGGGGCGCGTCACGCTGCCGTACCCGTTCGCCCCGCACGATCCGGCCGAGGGCTTCCGGGGAAAGATCACCCTCGACCCGGACCTCTGCTTCGGCTGCGGCGGGTGCGCCAACGTCTGCCCCGCCGGTGTGATCGTGGTGAAGGACACCGGCCAGCACACGCGGGTCCTGGATTTCTTCTGGCGACGCTGCACCTACTGCGGGCGCTGCGAGGAGGTGTGTCCGGAGGGCGCGATCACGCTCTCCCAGCAGTTCGAGACGGCGACGAACGCCCCCGAGGACATGCACATGCACCTCGAGGTGTTGATGGGGCCGTGCCAGCGCTGCGGCAGGTGCTTCACCCCGCCCACGCCCCTCGAGCGCATGATGCGGACGGGTTTCCGCGACGGCAACGGGGGGCGGCCGTGAACCCTCAGGCGCTCAACGCCCAGCTCATCGAGACCCTCAGCATGGTCATGTTGATCACTTCGGTGGCCGCGGTCGAGAGCCGCCGGCTTCGCCTCGCAGCGGTGGCCTACTCGGCGCAGGCACTCCTGATCGTCGGGCTCCTGCTGAGCTTCGCCGCCGTGAACCCCTCGCTGTACTGGTGGGCCGGCACGGCGTTTCTCACCAAGGCCGTCCTGACCCCGTGGTTCCTGTTCCGTTTCATCGGCAAGTCGCAGGACCGCGAAGTGACGCCGTTGATCGGTTTCGCGCCGTCGGTGGTGGTGGCGGCGGCTTTGATGATCGGGTTCTACCGCCTCACCCACAGCCAGATCGCCCTGCTGGCACCGACCGAGATGGCGCAGCAGGAGGTGTTCAGGACCAACCTGGCGGTGGCGTCCACCGTGTTCGCGCTCGGGCTCTACTGCGTGCTGACGCGGCGGGACGCGATCAAGACCGTGATCGGCCTGTGCCTGCTCGAGAATGGGGTGCACCTCTCCCTCGTGAGTCTGGCGCCCGAGCTTTCCGAGACGGCGCTCTTCGGGGTAGCCACGGAGGTGGTGGTGACCGTCTTCCTGCTGCTGTATGTGATCGCGGGCGTGAGGCAGGAGTTCGGCACGACGGACACGTTCGCACTCAAGGAGCTGCAATGGTAACGCCCGACCGCAGCGCGGAGACGTCGTGATGAGCGGGCAGGTCATGACGGCGGTGTCGAGCCTGCCGGCAGTGGCGTTCCTCGTCCCGCTGCTCGCGGGCGTGCTGGTCTTCCTCGGCAGGCGGCTGACGCGTGTCTTCTGGCAGGGGACGGCTCTGGCCGCCTCCGGCATCACGTTTCTCGTCGGTCTCCGGATGGCAGAACTCGTGCTCTCCGGCAAGGTCCTGACCGCGTGGGGAAACGAGCTTCGGGTGGATGCCCTCTCGGCTCTCATGGTCGTGGTGATCGGCGGCGGTGGGTTCCTGGCGACGCTCTACTCGGTGCGTTACATGACGCACACCGCTCCGCTGACCAGGGCCAGGGACGAGATGACGGCCCGCCGGCTGCCGACCTTCTACGGCCTTCTGCTCTGGTTTCTCGCGACGATGGTCTGGGGGTGCGTCACCAACAACATCGTGATGTTGTACGTGGCGGTAGAGGCCACGACGCTCACCTCGGGGCTGCTGGTGGCCTATTACTGGGACCGCCGGGCCCTGGAGGCGGGCTACAAGTACCTGATGCTCCTGACCATCGGCATCACCTTCGCGCTCCTCGGCTGCGTGCTGCTCTACGCGTCCGCCGCGGCGACCGGTCAGATCCCCGGCGCCAAGGCGCTGATGATCTCCGAGGTCAGGCACGTGGCCCACCTCATCCCCGGCGGCACCGCGATGCTGATCGTCGCGTTCCTGGTCATCGGTTTCGGCACGAAGGCGGGGATCGCGCCGTTCCACCCATGGCTGCCGGACGCGCACGCGGAGGCCCCGACGCCGGTTTCCGTGCTCCTCTCCGGCGTGATGATCAAGATGGCGATGTACGCGCTCGCCCGAACGGTCAGCATTTTCTACCCATCGTGGCCGCAGCTCACCGTGTTCGCGGTGGCACTGGGAACGTTCACCATGGTTCTCGGGATCGTCATCGCTCTCACGCAGGACGACCTGAAGCGGCTCCTCGCCTACTCCTCGGTGAGCCAGATGGGCTACGTGTTGGTCGGGCTCGGGCTGGGGACGTACCTCGGCTGCTATGGGGGCCTGTTCCACCTGCTGAACCATGCGATCTACAAGGCACTGCTGTTCATGTGTGTGGGCGCGGTGATGTACGCCACCGGCGTCCGCAAGGTCAGCGAGCTCGGCGGGCTCGGTCGGGCCATGCCGGTGACCAGCGCGTGCTTCTTCGTGGGGGCCCTGGCGATCGCAGGCTTCCCTCCCCTCAACGGTTTCATGAGCAAGCTCACCGTCTACCTGGCCCTCGCCAAGGCCGGGCTGTGGTGGGCATGCGTCATCGCGGTCGGGGCCAGCGTCCTCACGATGGTCGTTCTGGTTCGCGCGGCCTACACGGTGTTCTGGGGCGATCCGAGGGGAGCGGCGGCTGGCCCGCTTCAGATCCACGAGGTGCCGGTCGTCATGTGGGTGCCGATGGTGATCCTCGCTGGCGCGTGTGTCGTGCTGGGGATCTTCCCCCAGGCGCCGTTCCCGCTCCTGGACAAGGCGGCCGCGGTGCTGGCGACGGTCGGGAGGTGAGGCGGCGATGCTGAAACAGCTGTGCAAGAACTCTCTCTGCAAGGCGCTCTGGGTCTACCACGCGAACACCGGGGCCTGCAACGGATGCGACATCGAGGTGATCAACGTTCTCACCCCGTACTACGACGCAGAGCGCTTCGGCATCAAGCTCGTCGGCTCCCCGAGGCACGCTGATGTGCTCCTGGTCTGCGGCCCGGTCACGCGCCAGGTCGCACCCGCGCTCAAACGCCTCTACGACGCGGTGCCGGCGCCTAAGCTCGTCTTTGCAATCGGCTCGTGCGCGACCGGCGGCGGCTGCTGGTTCGACAGCTACAACATCCTGGGTGGCGCCGACAGGGCAATCCCGGTGGACATCTACGTCCCCGGATGCCCGCCGCGGCCCGAGGCAATCTTGCACGGCGTCGCGGTGGCCCTCGGGCTCGCACCGAAGAAGGTGGCACCAGAGGTGTTCAGACAGGAGACCGTCGAGGAGCTCGCGCAGGGCCAGAAGCTGCCCGGCGGGGTGCAGCCATGACCAGGGCGAAGATCCTCATGGTTGACGATGATCGGGACCTCGTCGCGACGCTCCGCATCGTGCTCGAGAGCGGGGGGTACGAGGTGATCGCGGCCCACGACGCCGAGGCGGGGCTCGAGAAGGTCCACTCCGAGAGACCGGACCTGGTCCTGCTCGACGTCATGATGCCCAGTGCGACGGAGGGCTTCCACTTCGTGTGGACCCTCCGCAATTTCGAGGGCGAGTACTTCCGGTCGGTCCCGGTGATCATGCTGACCGCGATCCACGAGAGGACCGAGCTGCGCTTCTACCCGGACTCCGGCGACGGAACGTACAAGGCCGGGGAATACCTACCCGTGCAGGATTTCGTCGACAAGCCGGTCGAGCCGGCGCAGCTCCTGCGCCACGTCGAGACGGCCCTCGCAGCCTTTCAGTCGAAGTAGGGCTGCCAACGAACGGAGTTTCGCCGTTGCAGCAGAGCTTGTTCACGGCCGTGGCAGGCCGAACTGGCGCCCCGCCTGCAGCCTCCTCCGAAGAGGTCGGCGAGGGCATCACGGCGTGGTCGGTTCTCTCGTCCGCGTGTGCGCTCGTCGCCCTCTTCGCGGGCGAGTTCAGCTCCACCTCGTTCTACATCGCACTCCCGTTCCTGGTCGTTGGCGGCCTGTTTGCGGCGACCTCGCTTTACACCCTCGGCCTGGGGCAGGAACTCGTCACGCGCGGGCCCTACCGTTGGACGAGGCACCCCTTCCTCTTCGGCATCCTCACCATGCTCCTGGGCGCGATCATCATGATGCGCTCCCTGCCGGCGCTCCTCGTCTTCTTCGCGGTCGTGTGGGTCACGCTGCTGCGGGCCCGGCGAGAGGAGCACAACCTCGTGCTGCGTTGCGGGCCTGCCTACCTCGAGTACCGGTCTCGCGTGCCGCGTCTCGTTCCGTGGCCCCCAACGTGGTGGCGGCGGACCCGGATCCGAGACTGAACCGGCCTCTCGGTCGGGAAGGCCGTCGCGGAGCGACGACTGCTCGGTCTCGATCGAAAGCGAGTCCGGCGAGCACTGGAGCCAGGTTCGTGGTCGTTGTTCCGTTCGGGCGATCGAGCCACGTCGTCCATGGCCCGCCCGCCGAGTGCATGACTGCCGTTGCGAGCGGCGAACTCGCTCCCCGCAGCGTACCGCGGAGCCCCTCTGGAAAACGGATGACGGGCAGCGTACGCTCGGCGGCGCCAGTCCCCGGAGGGAACCTCGTGGCACGACCAAGGATGCTCCCGGCCGCCTCGGAGCTTGTCGAGCGCAACGGCTGGTTCATCCGGCTGCGATGGATGGCGATCGCGGGCGCCGTCACCGCCCTCCTGATCGCCGAACGCCTCCTCGGGTACCGCGCCGCCCTGTTGCCGATTCTCGTCGTCCTGGGCGCGCTGGCTCTCTATAACTTCATCCTCGTCATCGTCGTGTCAAGGCCCCCAAGGCTGCGATGGGCGGACCTCGCCGCGGCCGTTGCGCTGGCTCCGGTCCTCCCGCTGAACCTATGGCTTGGAATCGAGAACCTCGCCCGGTCGATAGGCGTCGCCGCCGCCGGCAGGGGACCCTCGCGGGGAGGGCCGTGGCGTCGAAACACCCTTGCGGATCTCCTGGTGCCCAGGGAGCTCTGGGGCATGGATCCGGACGCCGAGATCCTGCAGGCCGCCAAGCTCGCGAGCGCGCAGATTGCGGTTGACCTCACCGCGCTGGCGGCGCTGCTCCATTTCTCGGGAGGCCTCGAGAACCCTCTCTGCTTCTTCTTCGTCTTCCACGCGGTCATCGCCAGCATCCTGCTGTCGCGGAAAGCCACCTTCCTGTTTGTCACTCTGGCGGTGGGGCTCCTGGCCGCGATGGGTCTGGGAGAGCTCGGCGGCCTCCTCCGCCACTACCCGTTCGGCGGGCTGGCCGTCGAGGGCGGCAGCGGGAACACCGTCTACGTGCTCGGCCGGATCCTGGTTCTCGCCGGCACCCTCTACATCACCGCGTACCTCGCCACCACCATCTCCTCCCACCAACGTTCCTACGAGCGCGAGACCGTTCTGCTCTCGGATGAGGTCGCGCGTGAAGCGCAAATGCTGAAGGTCGCGTACGCCAGGGTGAGCCAGACCGAGCGCGCCAAGTCGCAGTACATGCGCAAGGTGTCCCACGAGCTCCGCGGCCCGCTCGGCACAATTCAGACGGCGCTTCGGGTCGTGCTGGCTGGCCTCGCCGGGCACGTTCCGGAGCAGTCGCGCGACCTGATCTCGCGCGCCGAGCGGCGAGCCGGGGAGCTCGCGGAACTGACCAGGGACCTGCTGGCCCTGTCACGTGCGCGCGAGGGCCGGCTCGCGACCGAGATGGTCGCGGTCAAGCTCGACGAGCTCGTCAGGGCGGTCGTGGAGGAGATGGGCCCGGCCGCCGCCCATGCGGGCGTGGCGCTCTCCTTCAAGGTCGCCGCAGACCTCGGGGAGGTGCAGGGTGATCCGGCCGGCCTGCAGCAGCTTCTCGGCAACCTCGTGAGCAACGGCATCCGCTACACACCCGGCGGAGGCACCGTCGAGGTGCGCGTGCGCCAGACCGCCCACTACGTGAGGTTCGAGGTCGAGGATACGGGCATGGGAATAGCCGAGGAAGACGTTTCCCGGATCTTCGAGGATTTTTTCCGCTCGGCCTCCGCTCGGGGACGGGTGCCCGAGGGGACCGGGCTCGGCCTCTCGATCGTCAAGGCCGTCGCGGAGGAGCACGGCGGCTCGGTTGCCGTGGAGAGCAGCGTCGGCCGCGGCACCCGTTTCATCATCGACCTGCCCCTCAAGTCTTCGTAGTGCGCTGAGTGCCAGGTCCGACCTGCGATCTCAACCTCGCGCTTGGCGCGGCCAGGTTCCAAACGGGGCGCCTTTCAGAGTCGGGTTGCCCAAGGAGGACGTCGTCCCCCCGCCTCTCGTTTGCCCGTCAGCTGCCGATCTGGGTCTCGTCGTCGCGCGTGCGGGGCGCCATCGTGAACCCGGTGAACCCGTACAGCAGCAGCAGGAGAACGGAGAGGTAGTTCATGAACGCCCAGGGCAGGTACGCCAGGGTGGGGACGCCGATCGTGCCCGTGATGTACACGCCGGCCATGCTCCACGGCACGAGCGGGACGATGATCCCGCCGGCCTCGGTGATGATGCGTGACAGGTTCTTTGCCGCCAGGTTGTGCCTCCGGTAGAGCGGGGCGAGCAGCTCACCCGGGATCAGCATCGCCAGGTACGAGCTTCCCGTTACGATCGCGGTTGTCACCGAGGCGACCACGGTGGAGAGCACGATGCTCCACACCCGCCGCGTGAAACGCATAACGCTACCCAGGATGACCGCGAGCAGACCGGTCCGTTGCATGATGCCCCCGAAGGAGAACGCGGCGAACGCGATCAGCTGCGTCTCCATCATGCTCATCAGTCCGCCGCGGGAAATCAGGCTGTCGACGTCGGCGACACCGGTGTGAGCTTTGTAACCGGAGATCAGCACGCCGGCCAGCTCCGGGACCGACGAGTGCTGCAGCGCCACCGCCAGCACCAGCGCGACGAGGACCGAGAGCAGCATTCCCGGGATCACCGGTTTCCTGGCCAGGGCAAAGCCGAAAACCACCACAAGCGGAAGCAGGAGAAATATGTCGAAGGTGAAGGCATGCACGAGCGTCGCCATGATGCGCGGCACCGCGTCGACCCTCGTCGCGGTCCCGCCGTACCGCAGGCCCACCACTCCATAGACGCCGAGTCCGAGGAGGAACGCTGGAACGGCGGACCACCTCATGTGCCGGATGTTGTCGAAAAGGTTCGCACCCGCAGCGATCGGCGCGAGGTTGGGGATGTCCGAGAGCGGTGACATCTTGTCGCCGAAATACGCACCCGCCACAATCGCCCCGGCCGCCGGGCCGAGCGGGATCCCCTGCGCCTGAGCGATGCCGACAAACGCCACGCCAAGCGTGCCGATCGTGCCCCACGACGTTCCGGTTGCCAGCGACGTGACCGCGCAGACGATGCAGGCCGTGAAGAGGAAGTACTTCGGCGAGAGGATGGAAAGACCGTAGTACATGACCATGGGGATGGTGCCGCACGCGATCCAGGAGCCGATCAGGAGGCCGACGCAGAGCATGATGAGGATGGCGGGCATCGCCTTGCGGATCGCGTCGACGATCCCCTCCTGCATCTCCTGCCAGGTCCAGCCCAACCACCAGCCCGTGAGCCCGGCAATCGACGCCGCCGCGATCAGCAGCACCTGGGCCTTGATCGCGTATACGCCATATCCGACGGCCAGCAGCGCACCCATTGCCAGCAACGGCACGAGCGCCACGCCGAGCCCGGGCTGCCTGCGGCCGCCGCTCTTCTCCTCGATCTCCGCCACGAGCCGTCCCCCACACGGGTGCGAGGACACGCTACCACGCCCGCCCGGGGCACCTTCAACCCTCCCGGTTTGCACCCGAAGAGCAGGCCGTTGGGGGCGGGATCGGATGGGCGCGCTCAAGCTCCCAGGAGATGAAAAGGGCGGGGATCGCTCCCCGCCCGTGCTGCTTCCGTGTCTCGCCGCGCTACCCGGCAGGTGGGCCCCTTCGTGGCGCCGTAGGCGCCACTCAGGGTTCGCCTGCCTGCGGCAGGCTCAGTACATATCCCCCATGCCGCCGCCGGGCATCGGCGGGGTCGCGGGTTTCTCCTCCGGGATCTCGCACACGAGAGCCTCGGTAGTGAGCATCAGCCCCGCGATCGACGACGCGTTCTGAAGCGCGTTCTTGGTGACCTTGGCGGGGTCGATGACGCCGGAGGCAACCAGGTCCTCCAGCTCCATCGTCTGGGCGTTGAAGCCCATGTTCCCACCCTTCTTGCGGATGTCGCGCACGATCACCGCCGCCTCGTCGAGGCCGGCGTTGTGAATGATCTGCCGGGTCGGCTCCTCGAGCGCCCGCACCACGATCTGGATCCCCGTGCGGATGTCGCCCTTTTGCTCCTTCAGGAGTTTCTCGACCTCTTCCTGAGCGCGAAGCAGCGCCACGCCGCCGCCGGGGACGATTCCCTCCTCGACGGCCGCCTTGGTGGCGTGCAGCGCGTCCTCGACGCGCGCCTTCTTCTCCTTCATCTCGGTCTCGGTGGCCGCGCCGATCTTGATCTGCGCCACTCCGCCCACCAGCTTGGCCAGGCGCTCCTGCAGCTTCTCGCGGTCGTAGTCCGAGGTGGTGTCCTCGACCTGCTTGCGGATTTGCTTCACGCGGCCCGCAATGGCTTCCTTCTTCTTGGGGTCCTCGTCGTCCACCACGATCGTGGTGTCGTCCTTGTCCACGGTCACCTTGCGAGCGGCGCCGAGGTCCTCCCACTTCACGTTCTCGAGCTTGATCCCGAGGTCTTCGGAGATCAGCTTGCCACCGGTGAGGATCGCGATGTCCTCGAGCATCGCCTTGCGACGGTCGCCGAAACCAGGGGCCTTGACCCCCACCACCTGCAGCGTGCCGCGCAGCTTGTTCACGACCAGCGTGGCCAGCGCCTCGCCCTCGACGTCCTCGGCCACGATCATGAGCGGCTTGCCCTGCTTCGCCACCTGCTCCAGGATCGGCAGCAGGTCCTTCATCGAGGAGATCTTCTTCTCGTACAGTAGGACCTTGGCGTTCTCGTACACGCACTCCATGCGCTCGGCGTCGGTGACGAAGTACGGCGACAGGTAGCCGCGGTCGAACTGCATTCCCTCGACGATCTCGAGCTGCGTGTCCATCGTCTTGGACTCCTCGACCGTGATTACGCCGTCCTTACCCACCTTGTCCATGGCCTCGGCGATGATGTGGCCGATCTCCTCGTCCGCGTTGGCGGAGATGGTGCCGACGTGGGCGATGGCCTTCCCCTCGACCGGCTTGGCGAGCTTGGTGATGGCCTCGACCGCCTTCTTGACGGCGATGTCGATGCCGCGCTTCAACTCCATCGGGTTGGCTCCCGCGGTGACGTTCTTGGTCCCCTCGCGGATGATCGCTTGCGCCAGAACCGTGGCGGTGGTGGTGCCGTCGCCGGCGACATCCGAGGTCTTTGAGGCAACCTCGCGCACCATCTGCGCGCCCATGTTCTCGAGCTTGTCTTTGAGCTCGATCTCCTTCGCCACCGTCACCCCGTCCTTGGTTATGACCGGTGAACCGAATTTCTTTTCCAGCACCACGTTGCGACCCTTGGGGCCGAGCGTCACCTTGACCGCGTCGGCCAGCCTGTTGACACCGCGCAGGATGGCCTGACGGGCATCCTCCGAGTAGACGATCTGCTTTCCAGCCATTTTCGCTCCTCCCTCTTACTTCTTCTTCTCGATCACGCAGAGGATCTCGTCCTCGCGCACGATGAGGAACTCCTCATCGTCCATCTTGATGTCGTTGCCGGAGTACTTGCCGATGAGCACGCGATCGCCCTTCTTGACGTCGATCGGCATGCGCTTGCCGTTGTCGTCGAGTTTGCCCGGGCCAACGGCGATGACCTCGGCCTCCTGTGGTTTCTCCTTCGCGGTGTCCGGGATGATGATTCCACCCTTGACTACCTCATCCTGCTCGAGGCGCCTGAGGAGAACCCGATCGTGAAGCGGACGCACGTTCATGATCTCTAACCTCCTTTTCTGGTTGTATTTACGCCTGTCCGTCGCGGCGAGGATTGGCACTCACCCGGCGGGACTGCCAAAATTTAGTACCTGCGCGAGGGCTTGTCAAGTGGGGCTCGCGCCTAGGGGCTCTCCGGCGCCGACGGCGAGGAGGGCACTTCGACCGTGAACATCGCGATGTTGTCGCCGAACGTCCGGGCGCGGGAGGTCAACTGCGGGCCTGCACCAGCATCTACGACCCAGACCCGCTGTCCCTGCCGGACAACGTCGGTCTTCGCAAGGTGCCGTAGCGCCGATTCGAAGGAGGGAGCGTCGAAGTTCCAGATC
>DATKMD010000214.1:0-9627 GCA_035542075.1 Thermoanaerobaculaceae bacterium | reverse complement strand
GGCCTCCGACTCGCAGTACGCGGTCACGGAGGACACCCTCGTCTTCATGCCCACGCGGGACGGCGCGCGCCTCGCGACCTACATCGCCCGGCCGGTGGGCGCGGGGCCGTTCGGCGTGGTGATGCAGCGGACGCCCTACCGGCGCGTGCTCCATCCGGCGGGCCGGTGGTGGGCGTCGCGCGGCTACATCTTCGTGGCGCAGCACGTGCGCGGCCGCGACCAGTCGAGCGGCGACGTGGCCGACTTCGGCGACTACACCACCGACATCCAGGACGGCTACGACGCGGTGGAGTGGGCGGCCCGGCTGCCGGGGAGCAACGGCAAGGTCGGGATGATCGGCCACTCGGACGAAGGCCGCCTCGTGTGGCTCGCGGCCGTCAGCGCCCCGCCGCACCTGGCCGCGATCTCGCCCACCGCGGCCACTCCCGATCCGTGGGTGGTCGTCCCCTACGCCGCGATGGCGTTCGGGCCCATCAACGTGGACTGGGCCTGCCTGATGCGCGGGCGGACGATGGACCCCAACACCGCGGAGCTGGACATCGGCGAGGCGATCACCCACCTGCCGCTCGCGACGCTGCCGCAACGGCTGGGCTGCGGCGACGTGCCGCTGTGGGACCGGTGGATCGCGCACCCCACCCTCGATGCCTACTGGCGGGCGCACGCGGCCACCACGTACATCGACAAGGTGCGCGCGCCGGTGCTGTCGATGGCCGGCTGGCACGACGACTCGCGCGGGCCGATCTACTACACGGACGCGTTGCTGCGCCAGCCGCACCACCCCGCGTGGCACATCGTCATGGGCGTCGGGGCGCACAAGGGCGTGGACTACGTGGCGGGGGACTACGGCCCGCAGGCGCGCTACGCCTACCGCGACCTCCAGCTGCGCTGGTTCGACCACTACCTGCTCGGCCGGGACAACGGCGTGGACCGGCTGCCGCCGGTGGACATCTTCGTCATCCACGACGACGTGTGGCGGCGAGAGAACGAGTGGCCGCTGGCGCGGGCGCGGATGCAGAGCTGGTACATCTCGTCGGGCGGCGCGGCCCGGACCAGCGGCGGCGACGGCGTGCTCGACACCCTCCTGCCGCGCGGCGCCGAGGCCGACACCTTCACCTACGACCCGGCCGACCCCACGCCGTACCTCATCGATTCGCGGGAGCTGGAGGAGTCGCTCAACGAGGATTACACGCAGCTCAACGCGACCCGGCGCGACGCGCTGGTGTACACCTCGCGGCCGCTGACGCGCCCCATCGAGGTGACCGGAGAGATGCGCGCTCAGGTCTGGGCGGCGAGCGACGCGCGGGACACCGACTGGAGCATCATGCTGCTCGACGTGTGGCCGGACGGGCACGCCGAGCGGGTGCAGGACGGGTTGGCGCGGGCGCGGTTCCGGCGGGGGATGGACCGGGAGGTCCCGCTGGTGCCGGGGCGGGTGGAGCGCTACGACATCGACCTGTGGTTCACGTCGATGGTGTTCCAGCCGGGACACCGGATCCGGGTGAGCATCGCGTCGGCGCTGTTCCCCAAGTACGACCGGAACCTCAACACCGGCGGCAACAACGAGCGGGACTCGACGTTCGTGGTAGCGCACCAGCGGGTGCTGCACGACGCGGCGCACCCGACGCACGTGGAGTTGCCGGTGGTGCCGCGGTAGGGAGCGAGAGCCGTCAGCCGTCAGTGACGGGCGCGGGCGTGCTTGTGCGGGGCTTCGCGGGTGACGAGTATTTCGCCTTGGGACCCGGTAGCTCAGCTGGCAGAGCAGCGGACTTTTAAGGGCGTGCGGGCGGTGCAGCCTCATCCGGAACAGTTCTTGTTCGTCCCGCGCCATCCCCGAACCTTCGGTCGCGGCTTCCCTCTCGACCCGCGTCGTACCACCCAGTCCGTGTCCGTCCGCCCCCGAAAGTGCCCACGCGAGGGCGAGTCAGGTCTCTACCCCCGGACGGTGTGTGCCCGCGCCAAGTCGACTCACGCGCTCAGCTACTCAAACGCGGCGGGAACGCCACACCACACCGGCACCCATTGCCACCGACAGGACTGCCGCCGGGAGCCACACCGTCTGCACGGTTTGCGCGCTCGCACTAGCTTGGCCGACCAATATGACGAAGCACGCGAGGGCTGCGACGACCCCAACGGCAAGCGTGTACGTCCGCTCCTCCGGCAATGGAGCCGGGGACTGGCGCTCAAGTTGCCGCTGCGCGTCAATCGCCGCCCCCACCGCATCCACAAGGTCGCGTCCAGGCTCAGCACGGTGGGCCAGAGCGCCGTGTACTCGCTCCAAGTCCTGCAGCGCGTCACGGCAGGTGCCACAGCTGCTCAGGTGAGCCAACCCTCCGCTGCAGTCCCAGTTGAACGCGAGTCCGATGGACACCAGCGAATCGCTATCGAGGCAGTCAGTCGGCATGTTGGTCTCCAGACAGTGCTGAGCGGAGCTTCCCGAGCGCGGAGTGCAAGGTGGCCTTCACGGTTCCCTCCGCTATACCGAGCAGAACAGCTGTGTCACGCGTGGAGCGCCCTTCGAGAACGCGCAGAATCACCACCTGGCGCTGTTGTGGAGGCAGTCCCCCAACCGCCTCGGCGATTCGTGTATCGGCAGTCGACGGGCCGGGGGATGAGTCCTGCTGGCACGTCGCGTCCTCGGCCGCCATAGCTGCCGCGACGCCAGACTCGCGGCGCTGGGCGCGCAGTCCATCGTGGAAGAGGGAGTGCGCAATCGCCATAAGCCAACCGAAGAGCGATCCGCTGCCGGAGAAGGAGCTTCGCCGCTCGAACGCTCGCACCCAAGTCGCCTGCGTCAGCTCCCGTGCGTCCTCAGTCCGACGGGTAAGCCGCAGAGCGTACCCAAGCAATCGTGGCGTCTCGCACTCCACCAGCTGGCGGAACAAGTCGGCGTCGCCGGCTCTAAACCGCGTCAGTTCGTCCGGAGTCACTCGTGTCGTTCCCGAAACTGCGCAGCCCACATGAGCGCAATCAGGGCGGTGGCTGGCACGGCGAGCACCATCGCGTACGCGGCCAGGGTCGGTGCGACGCCCTTGCCAGCTAGGCGAAAGGCAGCCTGCGCGGGAAACGAGGGGATGGCCGTCCCATACGCGAGAACAAGCAACACCCCGATTGCCCAGTGCTGCAGGCGTGCCCGTCTCGCCGGAAGCCCCCTCGTTGCCAGCCCGACTAGGCAACCGATCAGTACTAGAATGCCAGTCAGTATGGTCTGGGCCTCCTGCAGGCGCAGTTCCATTCCCATGTGGGCCGGGACACGTGGGTCAACCGGCCCAAGACGAGCGTAGAACTCGGGGTGTTCGTGCCAAAGGTGCAAAGCCGGCCTGACGGCTGTGGATTGCCACGGCGGAATCCCATGGCCAGTGGCGAGGCTGGGGAGCCAGACGCGAAGCGCCGGGGCCACGTAGCCAAGTAGGACGAACTCCGTCAACATGGTCACAAGCAGAAGCACAACGAGCCGTGCGAGCCATCTTCCCCATGGGCTGGGAACGGGTTCGTCCCGTGCGACTAGTCCGAGGCCTGCGGCGTACCCGGCCACCGGTAGGTAGGCCGCCACGAAGAGCGGAATGGTACCGACCGCCCCGGCGATGATGAGCAGGCCCAGGCGGAATCCCTGCGCAATTGGGGTCTCCGTGGCGTGGCGGAATTGCTCGACCTGCGTCACCAACATCATCGCGGTGCTCAGTAGGGCGAGGAGCATCGCCCACCACGCCAAGGCCTTCAAGTACCGTGCGAATGTGTTCACGGGGTCCTCTCGGTGCGCGTGAGCTGTTACGAGAAGGACGCTCGGCAGCCAGTTTCGGTTTAGCGCCTCGGAACACGGCGTCTCCCCCCGGTGAGAGGGAGGCAGTCCGCTGAGTTGTTACGGGGCGAGAGTCTGGGTGCCTGTGGAGAGGGGCCTGTGCGCAGGCTACTGCTGGGAGGCACCAGCCTCAAACCGCGTACTGGAAGTACTTACCCTCTCCGAAGTCGTAGATCGTGACGGTGTTGCCGCTCACATGGCCGCTGTAGTGGCTGCCCGATCCGAAGTCGTAGCCCCTGAACTGCGCGCCCGCGACGTCCAAAGTCAGGTGCGCGCCGAGCCCGAAGTGGTAGAGTGAGAGGTGCCCGGCGGAGCCGGAACCGGTGATGTGGCACCCGTCGGAGTGGTCATAGACGCTCACCCGCCCAGCATCGACCGACCCGGACACGAGTCGGTGACGACCATCCGCGAAGTCGTACACCGATGCCCTGCGCCTGCCAGTGACGAGCGAGGCGGCGATGAAGGCGAGTATTGCGCGGGGACCAGGAGCCATCGCTTCGGTTGACGCGAGCGGCCTAGCTCGCCCGCATGAGGCGCTGGTCAACTGACCTCAGCAGCGCACTGGCGAGTCGGAACAGCCGTGAGGCGTAGCCCATCATCGTCGACTGCGAGCGCACGTTCCTGGTGCGAGTGCGCGCATCGAGGTTGATGTCGAGTTCGTGGATGATCTTGTTCCGGGTGTCGAAAACCGGGCCGAGCGCAGCGGGGTCGAGGCCGACCAGGCTGGGCTCCACTCCTAGGGCGGCAGCGACGTCGTAGAGCGACTCGATCGACTGGAGGCTGCCCTCCGTCAGGTGTTGGACGTACTCGCGGATCAGCCGCTGCTGTGGCGACGGCGCGGCCAGGGCCGCCGCCAGCAGCTTCACCGCGCCGGACGACGTAGGAGCCGAAGCGTCTGCGACAATGCGGCGTTGAATGAACTTCTCGAAGGAGTTCCTGGCCTTGTCGTCTACGGCTAGGAGGTGCTGGAGCGCGTCCTGGATGAGCTGCTTAGCAGTTGCGTCGAGACCGGCTGCTGCCATCACCAGCATTGACCGAAGGAGGTCCTGTTCGTTGTCGGTCGTCATCCCGCCTCTCCGACCACGCGTCAGCCGGGCGAGGTCGTACGCCTTGAGCAGGGCGTTGGCGGAATCGTGCGCAGTCGAGAGGACCTGCGCTGCGCGCTCGCAGTGCGGGCAAGCACATGCAGCATCGATGGCCGGGAGGGTCGGCGGCAGCGAGCTCTTCGACTTGGGTCGAGTCATGTCCTTCCGCCAGTAGTCGTGTGCATGGGTCGGCTCAGCCACGCCGAGGACAGCCGAGCGTCACGACGCGCCCCACTTCCCCAGCTACATATACGCCGTCCAGCCTCTCGGAGCCAGCGGCGGAGCGCGCTCGTGCGACCGCACGGCTGCCCGCACAGGATGAGTGGCGGCGGCGGTACGCGTCAAACTCCGTCATCGCCGCCCCCAGCCCGACCTATTCATACGAACCCACATCGAGGACCACTGGAGCAACTGCGCTCCTAGTAGTGCCTCTCGGCTCGGGCGGCTGCGCCGAGAGGCCTGCGCACGCGACGTATTGATAGAGCGAGACATCGACGTCTCGCCGAAATCAGGAGGTTCTCCTATGGACATGAGTGTACGCATGCTCACACCGGACGAGGCGGCGGAGTTCATCGGCGTCACGCGGCGGCGCGTGCTGCAGCTGCCGATCAAGCAGATTCGTGTGAGCGACCGCACGATCCGGTACCGGCTCAAGGACATCTACGAGCATCTGGGCATCGAGGACCCGAACCCGTTCTACGAGCAGGAGGGGGGTGAGGGGGTGGAAGGGGGGTGACTCCCTCCCTACCCCCTCCGGCCTAGAGCGATGACCACGAAGCAGTTGGGGAGCTGTCCCCCTTCAGGTGCGGCTCCCCCGAGCGGACGCCGGACGGGCGCTTTCCAGTAACCCGGACCCGACGGGATGGCTTTCACCCCGTCCGTAAGTGCTTGAACTGTACCGCATTAGAGCCTGCCTGCGTTTAGACCCCCTCCGCAGTCGACGTATTCACGAAGCATCGCGTACCGGACTTCCCGGACGCGCAACGCACTTCGTGATAGCGGAGGGACCGAACGATGCACCAGGAGACCGGACGTACACCGTCTCACGCGGGGGAGGCCGCGCGCCAGTACCTCGACCGTGGCTGGCGGGTCTTGCCCGTCAGGCCGCTCGGCAAGGAACCCCTCATCAACTGGAAGTCGCTCCAGGACCACGCCCCCACCCCGGAGGAGGTGGATCGGTGGTTCACGCAGTGGCCCGACGCGAACCTCGCCATCCTCACCGGCACCGTCTCGAACCTCGTCGTGATCGATATCGACGGCCCCGACGGTGACCGGTCGCTCACCCACACAGGCTCCGACGTCCCCACGCTCACCTGCCACACCGCCAAGGGACGTCACCTCTACTTCACGCACCCCGGTGGCAACGTGGACAATCGCGTCCGCCTGCTGCCGGGCCTCGACGTGCGCGGCGACCGTGGCTACGTGGTTGCCCCGCCGAGTGTGCACGAGACGGGGCACGTCTATCGGTGGGCTGACGATGGGCCACGTGAGCCCGCGCCGTTGCCGGAGCCGCTGCTGAAGCTCCTGCACGGGCCCGTAGACGAGCCCGGAGTGGTTCGGGAGGGTGGGCGGAACGACGTCCTCGCGAGGCTCGCGGGGAAGCTCCTGGCGCGTGGCGATCACGTCGATCTCGTCCTGGCCCAATGCCTCGCCGAGAACGCCGCGCGCTTCGTCCCGCCGCTCGACCCCGCAGAAGTGCAGCGCACGGTTCGGAGCATAGCGGCCCGTGAGGCTCGGAAGTCCGCGCAGGCCACCGCCGTGGCTCGTCCAGTGCTGCAGCGCATGTCCGACGTGACGCCGCAGGCCATCGAGTGGCTCTGGGACGGCTACATCGCGCTCGGCAAGCTCTCCATCATCGATGGTGACCCTGGCCTGGGGAAGTCGACGTTGACGCTGGACCTTGCCGCCCGCGTATCGGCTGCTGCGCCGATGCCGGACGGATCGGCAGGCGTCGCGGGGGGTGTCGTTCTCCTCTCCGCCGAGGACGGGCTGGCCGACACCGTGCTCCCGCGCCTCCAGGCCATGGGCGCAGACGTGGAGCGCGTGGTGGTGCTCTCCTCGAGCAACGGCCCGGACGGGGAGCGGCCACCGACCCTCCCGGAGGATGTCCCGGTCATCGCGCAGGCCATCGACCAGGTGCATGCGCGGTTGGTGGTCATCGACCCGGTGGTGGCGTTCCTCTCCGGCAGCGTGAACTCGTGGAGTGACCAGCACGCGCGCCGGGCGCTCGCCCCCGTGGCCAAGCTCGCCGAGGAGAAGAACGTCGCGGTCCTGCTCGTCCGGCACCTGAACAAGAAGCCGGGTCAGCCGGCGCTCTATCGCGGTGGCGGTTCCATCGGGATCGTCGGGGCCGCCCGCGCGGGCTTCCTCGTCGCGCCGGACCCCGGCGAACCCGACCGGCGCGTGCTGGCCGCCCTGAAGAACAACCTCGGTCCCCTTCCCCCGTCGTTGGCGTTCCGGATCAAGGCTGCCCCGAACGGGTCGGCCTACTTGGTGTGGGATGGCGTTGCGGAGTGGATGGCGGACGACCTCCTGGCGGAGCCAGACCCGTCGCCGGAATTGGACAAGGCCAAGTCGTTCCTCCGTGACCTACTGCGCGACGGTCCCGTGCCCACCGAGACCGCGAACACGGCGGCGGAGCACGCAGGCATCTCCCGCCGGACGTTGAAGCGGGCGCGCAAGGAACTCGGCGTCACAGCGGCACGCCAGGGCTTCGGTGCGGACGGCGTGTGGGTGCTCCAAGCTCCCTCCGACCTCGGCCAAGGGGAATAAGACGAGTTGGCCCCCTTTGTTGTCCGGTACCCTCCTGCCTTTCCATGGCAGGCGAGATCGCGGGCACAGGCCAAAGGCGGCCATCCGGACGGATTCGAGGGGGGACTGGGTAGGTAGGGGCAGTTCGACGCGTTCGCGGACGGGCATACCCGCGCAGTGTGAAGAGGTGAGGGTGCGTCACATTGCGAAGCCCCCCGTGCACCCGCGCTCACTCGGCGCTTCGTGCGCCGCCACAACCAGTGAAAGGACGACGGTAACGACGACACCGACGTACGCCTTCTGACGGATAGCCGTGGGGAGGTGTGGAGGTAGGGGAAGATGATCACCAACGATGAGGAGAAGGGAGGAATCCAGGGAGCCAGTCTGCCGTTCGAGCCACTCCTGGACGTGAAGCAGGTGGCAGTTCTGCTGGGCATCACCAACACGAAGCGGGTCTACGAACTCGGCATCCCAGTGGTCTACGTCGGCCCCCACCAGTTCCGGTGGCGGCCGGCCGACGTGCAGACCTGGATTGACGCACACACCAAGACGAGGTGAACCATGGCACCCTATAGACGGAAGGACGGCGACAGCTACTACCTCGACGTGCGGTGGCGGGGGTATCCGCGCATCCGCATGTCGACGGGGACCACCCTGAAGGCCAGGGCCGTCGCCATGGAGCGAACGCTCTACGCGCTCAAGGCGGCAGGCCGTGCCGACATCCTCGGGATGGTCGCGGACGGGCGCTTGCGCTTGGCAGATGTGTACGAAGCCTGGACGAATGACCGGTGCGCGCTGGAGCACGCGGCCGCGCGGGCGGAGAGCCCGAATCTCGGGGCGCTATTCGATGAGTGGTACCTGTGGCTGGGCTCCCCGGCAGGCATCAGTCCTCACACGCACCGTCGCATCGCGCTGCAGACGATACGCCGCTACAAGTCCTCATGGGCCAGCTTCCTCTTGCTCCTCCCCAAGGGCCGGGACTCGACGCTGACCGACATCACGAGGGGGTTCGTGGCCGACTTCCGCATCTCCCGCGTTCGGGCCGTCGGGGGACGGAAGCGTGTCGACCGGCCCGCAGACCCGCTGAGCGGTGCGACGCTCAACCGGGACCTGGCCGCGCTCGGCTCGTTCCTATCGTGGGTTCGAGACGTGAAGGGCCTCGAGGTGAAGCGCCCGCCGATTCCGCGCGAGAAGGAGTCGCGCGGCCGGGAGCGGTGGCTCTCGTCCGACGAACTGGCCGCGTTCGAGCGGGAGTGCCCGGCCGAGTGGTGGCCGTTCTTCGCGACCCTCTTCTACACGGGGGCGAGGGTCGGGGAGGGCCAGGGCCTTCGTGGTGGAGACGTACTGATGCACTCCAAGCGCGTGAGCATCAACGAGGACGAGCGCCGGGTCAAGACCAGCGAATCGGTTCGGGACGTGCCCATCGCAAAGGAACTGGAGCAGCCGCTGGCCGCGCATCTGGCACGCGTCAAGCCGGGGCCGGGCGATCTCGTCTTCCCCGGCGCGTTCCAGAACTCCGGAAGGCTGCGCCGGGTGTGGGACCGCGTCTGCGAACGCGCGGGGATTCAGGCGGCCACACCCCGCGACTCACGTCACACGTTCGGTGTGCACGCCGCCATGGCGGGCATCCCGCTCGTGAGGTTGCAGAAGCTGATGGGGCACATGAGCCCGGTGATGACCATGCGGTACATGAAGCACGCGCCCGAAGCGTACCTGGACGAGGACGGGGCGCTCATCGCTGCGCACATGAACGGTGTGGGCGACCGTGAAGCCGATGCCCGCGCGGATGCGGCGAGGGCCAGCCTGAGCGTCGCGTGATGCCGATTGCCCCCGATTCTGCCCTCACCGTGCAGGGTCGGGGGCCCCGAGCTGGTCGCCGTGCTTGTGCAAGTGCTTGGTGCCGACAAGTTTTCGTCCTTGCCGACCCGGTAGCTCAGCTGGCAGAGCAGCGGACTTTTAATCCGCAGGTCGTGGGTTCGACGCCCACCCGGGTCA
>DATKMD010000213.1:0-3245 GCA_035542075.1 Thermoanaerobaculaceae bacterium | reverse complement strand
CCGGCATGGTCGCCGTGGTCACCGCGGTGCTCGGCGGTTCGACCATCGGCTTGCTCATCTGGGTGCTCTCACGCTCGCTGGTCGCCTCGGTGAGCGGCGGAGTCGTGTTCGGCCTGGGCATCGTCGTGTTGCTGCTCCTCTACCAGGATCGCACCTGGCTGCGAGCAGATCGTCTGGAGATGTTCTCCGACGAGGGCTCGGGCCCGCCACCGCCCTCGATGCCCGGCTCTTGACCACCGTCGCAAGCGGATCGCCGACCACTGTCGCGGATCTCGCCGACACGCGCCGGGCTGGCAGCCGCGAATAGCACGTTCCGTGCGATGACCGCTCACCTGCTGTACGGGAAGCCCTCCTTATTGCGCGTCGCAATGTACTGACGGCGCGACAGCACTGATAACGGGAGGTGGAGAATGAAATCGACTTCTCTGAGCCGGCCGGTGGCCCTTGGCCTGATCGCCGGGCTCCTCATAACGCTCTTGTGGCTGTGGGTGACCCTCGAGGGATCCGCGGTCTCCAAGACGCCACACGACGTCCCCGTGGCGGTGATCGGTCCGCGACCGGCGGTCGCTCAGCTGGCCGCAGGGCTGCAACACAACGGTGCGTTTCGGGTCATATCCGCGCCCAGCGAGGCGAGAGCCATCGACCTCGTGCAGCGCCGGAAAGTCGACGCGATCATCAACGTCGACACGCGCCAAGTGCAGACGGTCCAGGCCGCGTCGACGCTTACGGCGGCGGCCCTTCCCCAAGCCCTCTCGTCAGGACAGGGCGGTGTGCACTTTCGGGCCAGCGAGATCAAGCCGCTGAAACCCGGCGATTCCGCCGGGCTGGGACTCATGTTCATCACGATGGCGTGCGTGCTCGGCGGCCTTCCGAGCGGGCTGGTCCTCGCGCTCCTGAGCAAGGGACGTCGTCCGATGTCAGTGGCCGACGCGGGCATCTGGGTCCTGGTCACTGTCGCCGCCTCGGCGGTCACAGCCCTCTTCATCGCCCTCATAGCTGACGGCATCCTCGGGTACGGCGGGACCGAGATGCTGGCGATATGGGCCTGGGGCACCATGCTCTGTACGGCGAGCATGGCGTTTGCCGCTGCCCTCGTCGCGGCAGTCGGCATAGCCGGTTTCGTCATCGCGGCCGTTCCACTCCTCTTCTTCGGAGTCGCCAGTGCGCCGGCGCCGACACCATGGAATTGGGACTCAGGCGTCTTCAGGGTCCTCGGTCCCTTCGACCCGTTCGGCGCCACGACGAACGGCATTCGCAACGCGATCTTCTTCGGGCCTGCCTCTCAGACTCGGAACTTCGCCGTCCTGGCGGTGTGGATCGTCGGTTCCGCCGCGCTGTTGGCAGTCCTTGGTTGGCGAAGCCAGCAGGCGGCTCGCGCGACGGTGGCACCGGCGGGCGACGTCGAGCCCGCCGAGTTGGAGCGGGCAGCCTGACGAGGCGCAAACACGCCGGATACCACAAATCGTGCGATAGGCGCTCACCCTCTCCTGGGCAACCACCACCCTGCCAATTGTCGTTCATAAAGGAGGCAACAGATGGCACGTGAACCAGTACTTGAGCCATTCACTCCCGAGAACACGACCATCCTGATGGTCGACTACTCGGTGGGATTCCTGAACAGCTTCCGTTCGCATGCCGTCAGCGACCACCTGACGGCCACGGTGGCCCTGGCCAAGACGGCCGTGGGCTTCCACACCGGATTCGTGGTCAACCTGGGCGCTGGGCAAAAGCCATATCCGCAGCTCGTCGATGCGATCGGCGACCATCCCATCATCTACCGGGGTGGAGAGTACAACGCCCTCGACAATCCGGAGGTGGCGAAAGCCGTGGAGGCCACCGGTCGTAAGCGCATCGCGATCGGCGGCATCTCGACCGATGGCTGCGTGATCGAGACCGCGTTCGGCGCGCTTCGCCGCGGCTACACGGTCGCGCTCGTCGCTGACGCCACGGCCGGCGAGACGCGGGAGACCCACGACCTCGCGGTGCAGCGGATGGTGCAGGCCGGCGTTGTGCCGGTGAGCTGGCTCTCCCTGGCCACCGAGCTCCAGATGGACTGGTCGAAGGGTGACACGGCGCAGGCGTACTTCGCGCTCATCGCCGAGGCCTCGCCGGGCATCATGGCGAGCGTCCAGTCCGAGCATGAGGTGCCCAGAGAAGCCCAGGCCGCGTAGGCCCGAACTCTTCGGGGCGACCGGGCGGACCGCCCGGTCGCCCCCGAAGGAGCCCTGACAAGCCGGAGGCGCAAATGCCCCAGTTTCTCGTCCAATTCAGCTACGCATCGCGCTCGATCAAGAGTCTCGTCGAGCAGCCCGACGTCGACCACGCCGGGCAAGCCTCTGCCATGGTCGCCTCGCTCGGGGGACGGCTGCTCGGCTACTGGTACTCGTTCGGGGCTTTCGACGGCGTCGTCCTGATCGAGGGGCCGGACCACAGCACTGCGGCGGCGGTCGCCATGGCCATCGGCGGAACCGGCGAGGTGTCCCGACTCGAGACGACGGTCCTGCTGACGATGGAGGAAGCGCAGCAGGCATCGCGCACGGCAGCGGCCGCAACGCACCTGCCGCCCGGCGAGGAGGCATCACGATGAGCGCGACTACGCCGCAGTTCAAAGCACCGATCGTCGATCCGGCTGCGGTCACCGAGGTTGCCGACGGCCTCTGGGTGATCCCGGACGCGAATCACATCCTGCTGGTCCCGAACGTTGGGATCGTCGTCGGCGCTCGGGCGACACTGGTGATCGACACGGGCTTTGGCCCCGACAACGCGCGCGCCGTCCTGGAATCAGCGCGCCGGCTCAGTGACGGCCGTCCGATCTACCTCACCCACACGCACTGCCACCCCGAGCATGGGTTCGGGGCCAACGTGGTGGCCGACGAGGTGACGATCGTCTACAACGAGGCGCAATGGAACGAGCTGGAGGAGAAGGGTCCAAACCTCCTGCGGATGTTCACGAAACAGATCCCTTCGCTGGCACCCATGCTCGAGGGAGTCGAGTTCGTTCGTCCCGACTTTCTCTACACGGGCTCGCTGACCCTCGACCTGGGGGGTGGGCAGACGGTGCGATTCCACGAGGTCGGCGGGGCCCACTCGCGGGGCGACCAGGCCATCGTCGTTCGGGGGCCGAGGTCGGCGCTGTTCACCGGCGATCTGGTCGAGGAGGGCTACTTCGGGATTCTCGGGGACAGCGAATCGCACGTCATCCCGTGGATCGACCGGCTCAACCGCCTCGAGCAATTCCATGCCGA
>DATKMD010000212.1:0-2625 GCA_035542075.1 Thermoanaerobaculaceae bacterium | reverse complement strand
ATCGCCACGTTGATCGCCTCCTTGTGCACGTCCAGACCCACGAAGGTGGTACCTTTCTCCATGACCGCCTCCTATCGTATGCGGCTCTGGTGTCCGCTTCGCAGTGCTCACTAACCCGCGATCCTACGATCGTGAGCCGGTCGCTCCATACGGTCCTAACTCCAGTGTTGGGCGGACGTGTCGGAAGGTGCGAGAATCGCGGAAGTGACGTCCGACAGAAAGGACACGAGGAACCCCGACCCCGAGCGCATGGGGTTAAGGGCTCAAGGTATTCGTGCGCTTCTCGCGGAGTGGGATCCGCTCGGCGTTACCAAGTCCGATGGCTCGAGCGACGACTATGAATGCCTGGTGTGGCCGCTTACACGACTCCTCGACCGAGAGGCCTCCGCAGAGCAGGTGGCATCCTTCCTCTCGTCCGAGCTCGCAGGCCACTTCGGGGTTGACGCTCAGACCGGCGAGCCGGGTCAGGGTCCTGTCCCTATCTTTGTGTAGAAGGGTTGAGGAGGGAAAGAAAGAGGGGGAAGCTCCTCGAGACGTTCAGTACGCAAATGACCTCCCCTGCCAGGGAGGCGAGGAGCTTTCCCCATGGAAGAGAGTGCCGTCTTTGCGCCGGTTGAGCAAGAGGAAATTCGTGCCGATATCGGAGCGCTGTTTCGAGGTGCGATCCGCGTGACCCTCGAGTGCCTGCTTGAGCAAGAAGTTCGGGAGATGGTGGGCGCACGTCGGTACGAGCGGCTCGGCAGCCGCAAGGACCACCTCAACGGAACCTACCTTCGAAGGCTGTTGACGTCGATGGGCGAGGTGGAGATCGCTGTGCCGCGTACGCGGCACAGCGGCGCGCCGGCGGAGGTGGTCGGCCGCTACAAGCGGCGCACGGACGAGCTCGACCGGCTGGTGACGACGGCCTACGTGCAGGGGGTGTCGACGCGCGACATGACACGCCTGAGCCAGGCGCTCATGGGACAGGGGATCTCGCGCTCGACGGTGAGCCGCGTGACGAAGGTGCTCTCGGAGCAGGTCGAGCAGTTGCGCCGCGCTCCGATCGAAGGGCCGATTCCCTACCTCTACCTGGACGCCACCTTCCTCGACGCGCGGTGGGCCCGCTCGGTCGAGAATGTCTCGGCACTGGTGGCCTACGGCGTCGACGCCAGCGGCCATCGACGCCTTCTGGCCGTGACTCTCGGGACGGAGGAGAGCGAGCAGAGCTGGACGGAGCTGCTCAGCCAGGTGTGCGACCGTGGCCTCAGCGGGGTCCAGCTCGTGATTGCTGACGACCACCGTGGCCTGGCGAACGCCGTTCGCCGCCATCTCCCCGAGGCACGCCGCCAGCGGTGCACGGTCCACCTCGAACGGAACGTCCTCACCAAGCTGCCCCAGCGTCTGCGAGGTCGCGTCGCCAAGCAGCTGCGCGAGATCTTCGATGCTCCCGGCGCCACGGAGGCGCGCACGCGGCTCCGCGAGTTCGCCCAGGGCCTCGGCAGACAGGTCCCGGAAGCGCTCCGCTGTCTCGAGGACGGCTTCTCGGCCGCCACGCAGTTCTATGCCTTCCCTCGTGAGCACTGGACGCGCATCCGTTCGACAAACGGACTCGAGCGGCTCCACGGCGAGGTCAAGCGGCGAACCCGGAGCATTGGTGCCTTCCCTGATCGCGACAGCGCTCTGCGCCTCGTCACCGCCGTCGCCCTCGAGACCGCTCACGTGTGGGCCGATCGCCGCTACCTCGACATGTCGCTGCTCAAACCAGAGCAGGCAAAAGTCGTGGCCGCATGAAGCCGTCATGAGGAGCCCCAACCTCTTGCGTCCTCAGAGCGCTTCTACACACGAAAATGGACTTGACCCGGGTCAGTTCGCATCTCGCTTGATCGCGTGGTTCCGGGCCAACGCCCGCAACACCGCAGGATAGGCCATCAGCGGCCTCATCCGACATCGGAGGCGGGCGACCGGTGAGTGGGCGTACCGTGGCGCCGCCCAACAACGCAGCTGACGAAGGGCGGTTGGATGCGTGTGGAAGCACCCTCATCGGCAAGGCTCATCGTGTCGGGTGGTGAGGTCGTGCGCCCTTCGCAGCTGATCGCGCGTGTTGGGCGGACCCATAGCGAGGAGCGTGCGCACTCGCCGGTGGAGGGGGTGAGAACGTGACCCCGGTTGCGCGGATTCGCCTTTGGGCTGGAATCTGCCTAGTTCTCTCGGCGGCCACGAGCATCCAGGTGCTGATGTATGCGCCACCAGTCTGGGGCGGCGAGCCAATCTGGGGCCGGGGCTCGCCATTCGGGAACGCCAGCGCGAACAGCCTCTACACCCCACTAGTCCTGTTCTTCCTCGTCGGTCCGGGGATTCTTGCAGGAGGAGTGTCCGCGTGGATACTCCATCGCGCGTATGCGGCGGCAGGCGCCAAACCGCCCCTCGTAGCGGTATTCCTTCTCGTCGCCTTGGTCCTGGCGAGTTGCTACGCCGGGGTCCTGATATCGTTCAACACGTGGGGTACGTAGCGGGCGAACTCCAAGCATCACGGTGGGCAGCTTGGTAGCCTTCTATGTTCTCTACACCGTAACCGCCGGCAACCTCCCGCGGGGTCCGTGGTGGCTGGTCCTCGCTGTTCCTGGTTTCCTCTTCCTCTGGTGCTGG
>DATKMD010000211.1:0-8995 GCA_035542075.1 Thermoanaerobaculaceae bacterium | reverse complement strand
CTGCTGGGTCGCGATCGTCGGCTTGGCCTTGTTCACCACCGAGGTCTCGCTGTTGTCCCCACACGCAGTCGCCACGAGAAGGTGGTTTGGCTGGTCGTAGTACTGCGCTATCCAGTAGTACTTGCCTGCCGCTTCGGTCGTGTAATCACCGGAGGTGTAGTCGCTTGCACCAATTACCGACACGCTCGAGCTGGACTTCAGGTTGCCGTCCGTGCAGCTCGGGGTGTCGCTCGGGCCATACACTTTGAACGTGATGCTGCCCGACATCGAGGATAAGCCGCCCAGGTGCGCGACGTCGTGGATCGTCTGACCCACGGTCACCGGTGCACCCGGCGGCGCCGAGGCCGTCGTCGTGAGCGTGGCCTGCGTGTTGTGGAAGGTCGCCGTCGCATCTGTTGGAGTGGTACCAACGGCCACCGTGCATGTGGCGGTGCTTCCACTGAATGTACAGTTCGTCCCGTCCCCGGAAGAAAACGTATACCCGCTTCGGTCGGTCTCAGTGATCGTATAGGTACCGGAAGGAAGGCTGACGAACTTGACAAAGGTGTCTTGCGCCGTGGGGCACTTGGGCAGGGGGACGTTGTTCGGGTTGCCGCTGATGTTGAAACACCACCGGTTTGAGCCCTGATTACCGGGATCAATGACCTTGTAGACAGTGATCGTCGCGAGCTCGACGATGGCACTGACCTGGATGGAAACGGTATTGTCAGGCGAGAGCAAACGCATCTGGAGGCTGGCCCCGGGGTATGAGCCGGCGCCGTTCCCTGCCCCAACTCCCGCGTCGCCATCCGCGGCCAGGTGGCCACCCCACAACACATACTGAGTACTGTTGCCGGCGGTGGTAATGCTCACCTTTGTCTCTCGCTGCCCGGCGCTGCAGGCTCCCCGACCATCGACCTCGGTGACGGAAGTGATGCTGACGTTGACCCCCTGGACAAAGCCGTTGGTCGACGAAATCGTTCCCCCAGGGTCCGCTGGACGACTTGTGTTGAACGGCGTCAGGTAGAGATAGCCCCGGTGAGTCCCGTTGTCCCAGTCCCTGCAAATGGAAAGGTCATAGCTTCCTGTGAGGCCGCCCACATCGAGCCTGAACGGGACCGTCTCGCCCTCCTCGTAGTCGGAATTGCTCGTTCCCAGCGATTCGGGGGTCCAGTTGGCAGAGGGTTGCGTCTCCCATTGCTCGAGCTTCACACCGTCGGGAAGGGCGGGGTTCGCTAGCGTCGCTGCCGCACCCTGTGCGCCGGCAGCCATGATGTAAATCGTCGCCCCGGCGTCCGCACGCTCGGGCTTGTAGCTCGCGTCGAGGAGGTTGCCGCTTGGATCGGCTTGCACGGAAACGGGTTTCTCGGGGTGCGTCTTCGGGTCGGGCTCGTACACCATGCTCACGTTCTCGGAGGGCTGCCATCCCGCGCCGGCGACCCTGAGGGTCTCCTCCACCTCGTAACTGTCCTTGTCCGTCTTGACGGTCTGGAAGCCGTAGACCTCGCCGCTGATCTGCGGGCCGGGGTCGCTGAGGCCACCGGCGAGCAGGAACCACCCTTCCTCGAGCGCGAGGCCGACCGCGCCCACCCTTGGGAGCGTCAGCACGCCCGCGGGCTCGAACTTCCCGGTCCACGAAATGTAGCGCTCCGCGGACAGGGTTGCTGAACCGTTCGAGCTGCCCCCCACGATCAGGACTGTGTTGTTGTCCGGGAGTCGCACCGCGAGGTGCCCATGGCGAGGAATCGCCATCGGGCTCGCGACGGGCGAAAAGGCGCTGGCGACCCTCGTCTTCTCGGACCGCTGCCTTCCAGGCCGGGTGAAATCCTGACCCTCACCGTCGCCGATGGCGTCCGAAGCAACGCCGAGAACGACCGGATCGAAGAGCTCGGCGCTCGCCAGATCCGCCTTGCCGTTGCTGCCGCCGGCCACCAGCACAGTACCCTTCAGCAGCAGGGTTGCCGAGGCGCCCCGGCGCGGCGTGGACATGGTGCCCGCGGGCACGGTGGTACCCTTCGCCACGTCGAAGATCTCGGCGGAAGCGAGCACCTGCGAACCGTCCCAGCCCCCGACCACCAGAATGCGGCCGTCGCGCAGCAGCACCGCCGCATGCTCCGTACGCCCCGTGGACAGCTTGCCCGCCACGGAGAAGGTGTCGGTGAAAGGGTCGAAGATCTCCATGCAGGCGCTCGGGCCCGCGGGACCCTCGCCGCCCACCACGAGCACCCGGCCGTCCGAAAGGAGAGTCAGCGTGTGCCCCGAGCGCTCCTCGCCCATCGGGCCAACGGACTTCCAGGCGTTGGTTGCCGCGTCGAAGATCTCCGCCCGGTCGCTCGGCCCCTCGCTACCGGGGGCGCCGCCGGCGACCAGGACGCGGCCGTCGGGGAGCTCGACCCACGGCACGCCACGCGACTGCCGTGCGCCCGGTGCGAGCACCGCGGCAAGGGACGGGGAAACCGATGTTCGCGGCACCGTCATCGAGGCCGTGCCCAGAGCAAGCGAGGACGCAACCGACACCTCCCGCAGCTCCGAGGCGTCCTGGACAAACGTCCATTCGCCGTGATTAACGGGCGCGGGCGCCGCCTGACCGAAAACGGTCAACGGTAAGAGAACACCGACCACGTGGACCAGACACTTGACGGTCTTGCTCATTTCTCGACTCCTCTTGTCTCGGAAACGATCGAAGGCATCGCTCGCTCTTGCGAGCGCACCTTTGCTGAGCAACTTTTGTAGCTGCCGTCTTGCATGCTGGTGTTCATAGCTCGCAGGTCGGGATGAGGCCACGAGGAACCCGAAAGGTCGTCGCCCCAACGCCGGGCATCTTGAGACCCTGCCCTCTGAGTGTTCGTCCCGTACGAGACTCCTTTCGGTTTCAGTTCTGGCGTCTTCTTTCTAATCTTCTCCCCGGAGATCTTTTTGTCAAGCCGAAATCATCAAATTACTCATAACAAAGGTGATAGCTCTCATACCATACTCAGATTGGTACTAGTCCCTCGCATGTATTTGACGAGACAACGGTTGGACGGCATGCCGCACACCGGGCCGGCGCCGGCTTCCCTCCCCGCTGACGGCGATCCGCTCCGCCTCACACCACGGGAGAGGACCGGCGTGAGGTTCAAACAGCTGCGGCCTGCCTTGCCGTCTTCCCCGGCGACCCGGGGATCCAATCCGCTGTCATACTGAGCGAGCGCAGCGAGCGAAGCATCCCACGGCACGTGGCGTGTTTCCCCCCGGGTCAAGAGATACCAGGGGATTCTTCGGGCGCTACGCGCCCTCAGAATGACAAAGGAGCGCCCCGGGATTGGTTGGCTCACTCTCCCGCTCGCGGGAGAGGGCTGGGGTGAGGGGTTCTGCGCAGCGCAGACCGCGCCCAACTGTCGCTGCGAGCCCCCGAAGGGGGCGAGGCAATCCCGTGAAAACAGCACGAGCGGGGTTGTCCCCGCCCGTAATTGAAGTCAGTTGTTGCCGCTAGACCGCCGGCTTCGTCTCCCCCTGTGCCCACAAGGTCAGGGCGAACCGGCTGTTCACCCGGGTCTTCGCGAAAATGTTGTTGAGGTGGCTCTTGACCGTTCGCTCGCTGATCCCGAGCGTGCGCGCGATCTCGCGGTTGCGCAGCCCCTTCCCCACCCCTTCGATGACCTCCCACTCCCGTTTGGTCAGGCGCGACGGAAGCTCCGGGCTGCGCGGCGCCGGCGTCAGCAGCTGGTCGAACGCCTGAGCCGTCACCCGCCGGTGGGCCCACAGCTCCCCGTTCGCCACCGCGCGGAGCGCCGCGAGCAGCGCCGGGAACCCGAGCTGCTTGCCCACGAGCCCTGCAGCCCCGGCGCGCAGCACCGCGACCGTCGTCTCGTCGCCGGACCTAGTAGCGAACACCAGGGTGCGAGCCTCCGCGACCGTCCGGCGCAGCCGTGCGATCAACCCCTCGCAGTTCGGCCCGAGCGCCTCGTAGTCGAGCAGGATCACGTGTGGGTTGCCTTCGGAGGCCACCTGCCGGATCTCATCCTCGTTGTGCGCGCGGCCGACCACCTTGAGGTCCCTCTCACGCTCGATCTGCCGCGAGAGGACCTCCGACCAGAGGGGTGGTTGGGTCGCGACCAGTACCCGGATTGGCCGGTCGGTCACCGCCTTGCCCTTCTTGCCGTCACGAGGTGTGCGCCTTTTCACGCCGCCCCCTCCTCGTCCCCGGTGTCTACCCACTGCCGTCATCTCACCCCCAGAGTGCGGGCCGCTACAGTCTATGCATCACGGTGACTCCCATGATGATCAAGAGGTTAGCACTAGTACCACGCATGTCAAGGAACCATCCCCAAAAGACCGCGGACTCCCCCGGGGACCGCCCCACGACACGCCGAGCACCCCTGTGTCTGAAGAAACCCCGCGCGATCAGCGTCGTGTCATCAGCCGACTCGTTCGTTGTCGCTCCAGCTCGGAGCTCCACGGAGTCCGGGCGACGCCACGACCTCCCGCCGAGGCTCACTTGGGTGGCGGTTCGGGCGCGAGGGCCTTGTCGATCTCGGTCTTGAAGGTGTTGAAGGGCATCGCGCCCCGGATGAGAGTCAAACCCTTGACCTGCTTTGGGTCCTTCGGGTCGGTGAGGGCCAGGAGGAAGCTCGGTGTCCCGTTGATCCCCAGCTTCTGGGCCACCGCGATGTCGGCGCGGATGGCGTCGGCGTACTTGCCGTCGTTCATGCAGGCTTCGAACTTCGAGGCATCGAGGCCAAGCGCCTTGGCGTGGTCGCTCCAGGGCTCGAGCTTCTGCTGGTTGGCGAAGAGGCGGTCGTGCATCTCCCAGTACTTCCCCTGCTCCCCGGCGCAATGCACGGCCTCCGCAGCCTTGAACGCCGACTTGTGGATGCTCTCCAGCGGGAAATCGAAGAAGGCGTAGCGGACCTTGCCGGTGTCAACGTAGTCCTTCTGAAGCTGCGGGTTCACATCCTTGGTGTGACGGCCGCAGTACGGGCACTGGTAGTCGGAGAACTCGATCATGGTGAGCGCGGCGGTGGCGCTGCCCTTGGTGAGGTGGGTGCCGAGATCAACTGGGACGTTTCGGACTTCGGGCACGGCGGGGGCGCCGGCGGGCCTCATCTGGATCAGGGCCTTGAGCTCCAGGAGCTGTCTCTGGATGTCCTCCTGCCCCTTCTTGAGGGCCTGGATCGCCTCCCAGAGCTTGGGGTCCGTCTGCTGAGCCTGGGCCAGCCCGCTTGCGGTGAAGCAGACCAACACGAAAACACACACCGCACCGACCAGCCGTCCGACCATCCCCGAACCCTCCCTTTCAGCACACACGAGAACCGATGCTATGCGAGACGGGTCCGCCGGTCAACAAAAGGTTCTAGGCCGCGGCCGGGAGTGGCGGCTATGCTGTGCCGTCCGCGCGGAAAGCCGTGCGAAGGTGGCGGATCCTCGGGAACAGGCGGCGCGCCTGGATGGCGATCACGTCGAAGCGGCAGGGAGGCGCCGGCCCGCGGCGCCTCGCGAGGTAGGTCTGGGCGAGCTGGACCAGGCGCGCCTGCTTGCGCGCGTCCACCGCCTCCTCGGGCGATCCGGCAGAGGTGCCGGAGCGCGCCTTGACCTCGACGAACACCAGCGTGTCGCGGTCCCACGCCACGATGTCGAGCTCGCCGAGCGGGCAACGCCAGTTGCGCGCCTCGATGCGGTAGCCCTTCAGCCGCAGGAACAGCGCGGCGAGAACCTCGCCTCTCCGCGCCGTCCCCCGCCTCGCGTCACGTTCTTCTTGCATCGAGCGATCAGCTGGCGGGCTTCGGCTCGTGGCCGGTCGTTGGGAGCGCCTGCGCGGCGAGGGTGATGACGTCCACGGTCTGCGAAGACTCGAGCCCCAGCTCCTGCTGCGCGTTGCCGACCATGACCGCGCAGAACGGGCAGGCCACAGCGACGTCGTTGGCGCCCGACTCCTGGAGCTGGCGCAGCCGCGTCTGGTTGATCCGCGTGCCGAGCTTCTCCTCCAGCCACATCCGCCCACCGCCTGCCCCGCAGCACATCGCCTTCTCGCGCGCCAGCGGCGCCTCCATGAGCGCGAGCCCCGGGATTGCCTTCAGGATCGCCCGCGGCGCGTCGTACTGGCCGTTGGTGCGCCCCAGGTAGCAGGGGTCGTGGTAGGTCAGCTCGCGCCTGATCTCGGATGTGAGCGCCAGGCGTTTCTTCGCCACCAGCTCCGCAACGAGCTGCGTCCCGTGCAGCACCTCGTACTGTCCCCCGAAATCCGGGTACTCGTGCGCCAGCGTGTTGAAGCAGTGCGGGCAGTTGGTGACGATCTTCTTCACGCCATACTTCTTCAGCGTCTCGACGTTGCCCGCCGCCAGCATCTGGAACAGGTACTCGTTGCCCAGCCGCCGCGCCGCATCGCCGGTGCAGCGCTCCTCGGGCCCGAGGATCGCGAACTTGACGCCCGCCGCCTGCACCAGCTTGACCAGGGACACCGACGTCCGCTTCCCGGCGTCGTCGTAGGACCCCGCGCACCCCACCCAGAACAGCACGTCGAAGTTGCCGCCCTGCGATGCGAGCGGGACGTTCAGCCCCTTGGCCCAGTCCCCCCGGAGCTCGGCGGCGAGCTGCCACGGGTTGCCGTTGACCTCCATCCCGCGGAACGCAGGCTCGGCCTCCGCCGGGAACTCGGCCTTCTCCAGCACCAGGTGACGGCGCACCTCAACGATCTTGTCCACGTACGAGATGAAGAGCGGGCAAGACTCCTCGCACCAGCGACAGGTCGTGCACGCCCAGAACACCTCGGGGTCGATCACGTCGCCCGCCAGCTCGCGGCTCGGCGCGCCCGGCTTGTGGCCCGGATCGCGCAGGATCTCCTTCGTGGAGGCGGTGAGGTGGTCGCGGAGGTCGATCGTGAGGTCGCGCGGGATCAGCGGCTTCTTGGTGATGGTCGTGGGACAGACCACGGTGCAGCGCCCGCACTCGGTGCAGGTGTAGAGGTCCAGGAGCTGCTTCCACGTGTAGTCGGTGACCTTCGCGGCGCCCAGCGCGGTGCCCTCTTGGATGTTGTCCAGGTCCATCTTCGCCAGGCGCCCCGGCTCGTCCAGCGGCCGCAGGAGCACGTTGGGGAGCGACGTGTACACGTGGAAGTGCTTCGAGTACGGCAGGTAGTTGGCGAAGACGTAGAGCACGACCAGGTGCAGCCACCAGGCCGCCGTGTACGTCGCGTGCAGCGTCGCCTCGCTCGCCCCTTGCAGCCACGAGCCGACGGCGGCCGACACAGGGGTCCATGCCCACGGTCCCGGGGCGCCGCCGCCGATGCGCGCGCCGTCAGCCAGCAGGTCGGTGACCATCAGCGCAGCGATCAGGCCCAGGATCGCCCACGCGTCCGCGCTGTACTCGAGCCTCTCGGGCCGGGTCACCAGGCGCCGCCAGGCCGCGATCGCGACCCCGACGAGCACCAGCACCGCGAAGGCGTCCTTGCTGAGGAGGTAGGCGTGCCCCAGCGTCGTGTGCAGGAACGGCGGCTGCCACCCCCGCGTCAGCCCCTCGACCACCATCGAGAGCGAGCGCACGGTGAACACCAGGAAGCCCCAGAAGATCAGCGCGTGCATGATCCCGGGCAGCGGCTCCAGGAACATGCGCTTCTGGCCCAGGAAGAACACCAGGACGCCGCGCAGCCGCTCGCCCCACCTCCCGAGCTCGACGTTCCGCCTGCCCGCCAGCAGGAGCGAGAGCTTGCGGTTCAGCGACCACAGCACCCCGCAGATTGCCGCCAGGGTCAGCAGGACGAACCAGAGGGTGTCCGCGACTCCCAGGAAGCTTCCCGCCGTGGCGTGATGGGGCATCGGCGACCTCCTCGCAGCGCGCCGCCATTCTGACACAGCCGCGCGGGGTGGCCCGTTCGAGGCTGCTAGAATCCTTGCCTCGGCTGCGCGTGCGCGGCCGGCATCAGAGGGAGGTCGTTGAGATGACTGGGAAGGTCAAGGTGCAGCCGCTGTCGCGCGCCGGTCTGGAAGCGCTCGTCGCCATGGCCGAGCAGCTGCGCGCCTCCCTTCCAGGCTGGGGGGACACGACCCCGATCGTGCAGCGCGGTCAGCCCCCGAGCGATCTCGCCCTCGACCTCCGCCACCTCGCCCACCACGACGGGGACGGGTTCCTCACCGCGAGCGTCGGCGACGAGGTCGTGGGGTTCGCGGCGAACCACGTCCGCTCGCGCCAGCTCAACCTCTCCCAGCCCTGGCTCCTCCCCGAGTACCTCGGGCACGAGGTCGCCGAGCAGCTCGTCCGCCGCTCCATCGCGTACGGGGAGCGGGCGGGCACCAACGACTCGGCCGCCCACGTCCTGGGCGAGAGCCGGTGGCAGACGCTGCTGTTCCGCTTCGGCCTGCGCCCCCGCTTCCCGATTTACAGGCTCGTGCTGAGCGCCGAGCGCGCGCACCTGGTCGGCCAGGAGCTTGCACAGCTGCGAGCGGCAAGCGAGCTGACCAAGGACGCGGTCGAGCGCCGCTCGGGCGCCGTGGACCTCGAGCGCCTGGACCGCGTGGCTCGCGGCGTGACGCGCCCGACGGACCACGAGTACTGGCTGACCGAGCGCCACCTGCGCCTGGCGAAGATCCGCGAGGGGCAACGGATCGCGGGCTATGCGTATGGCGGCATGGGCCAGTGCGGTCCGATCGCCGCCGCCACCGGGGAGGCCGCCCTGGCGGCGCTCGGCTGGGCGCTGCAGTTCGCGGCGGACGCGGGCCCCGCCGAGGTCCAGGTGCTGGTCCCGGCCACTTTCGAGAGCGCCCTCGAGCACCTGCTCGACGCCGGCGCCGAATGCCGCGCCTCCTCCACCTGGATGAGCCGCAAGGAGGGCAGCACGCTCGACCGCTACGTGCTCCCCTCGCCTACCGTCAGCTAGCGACGCGGGCCGCGCCCGTGGACCTTTTGGATGCGGATGTTCCTCGGGCGTGGGCGTCTCGCGGGGCGCTCGCCCTTGCTCCGGGGCTTGCGCTCCTCTCCCGCCTCGGCTCGCCTGCCGCGGTCCCGGCGCTCGGGCTCCGGCGGGAGGATCGGCTGGAGCTTGACC
>DATKMD010000210.1:0-12276 GCA_035542075.1 Thermoanaerobaculaceae bacterium | reverse complement strand
GACGTATGTCGGCGCGCTTCCAGGCCGGCTGATCCAGGCGCTGCGCCGTGTGGAGACGATGGACCCGGTGTTCATGCTCGACGAGGTGGACAAGCTGGGAGCGAGCTCCCACGGGAATCCCGCTGCGGCGCTGCTGGAGGTGCTCGATCCGGCGCAGAACAACGCCTTTGTCGACACCTACCTGGGCGTGCCGTTCGACCTGTCGAAGATCCTCTTCATCTGCACCGCGAACACGGTCGAGACGATCGCCCCGCCGCTGCTCGACCGGATGGAGGTGGTCACGCTCTCCGGCTACACCGAGGCCGAGAAGCTCCACATCGCGCGCCGCTACCTGCTCCCGAAGCAGATCCGGGCGCACGGACTGCGGGACGGCGAGCTGGAGGTCGACGACGGCGCCATCCGCCGGATCATCGCCGACTACACCCGCGAGGCAGGGGTGCGGCAGCTGGAGCGGGAGCTGGCCACCGTGGCCCGCAAGGCGGCGCGCCGGATCGGCGAGGGCCAGCGCGGGCCGGTCCGGGTCACCGCGGACAGCGTTCCGTCGCTGCTGGGCAGGCCGCGCTTCTTCAACGAGATCGCGGAGCGCGTGGACCGTCCCGGGGTGGCGACCGGTCTGGCGTGGACGCCGGTCGGCGGCGAGATCCTCTTCGTGGAGGCGGCGCTGATTCCAGGTCAGGGGCCTCCGGTCCTGACCGGGATGCTCGGGGACGTCATGCGTGAGTCGGCGCAGGCGGCAGTGACCTTCGTCCGCTCCAATGCCCAGTCGCTGGGAGTGGATCCCAAGGTGTTCCAGGAGAACTCGGTGCACATCCACGTGCCGGCTGGCGCGATTCCCAAGGACGGCCCTTCGGCGGGAGTGGCGATGCTCTGCGCGGTGGCGTCGGTGGCGCGTGGGGTTCCGGTGAGGAACGACACGGCGATGACCGGGGAGATCACGCTCCGGGGCAAGGTGCTGGCCATCGGGGGAGTGAAGGAGAAGGTCCTCGCGGCGTATCGAGCTCGGATCGAGCGAGTGATCCTCCCGCGCCGGAACGAGGCCGACCTGGAGGACGTGCCCGCCGAGGTCAAGGAGAAGATCCGGTTCCTCCTTGCCGATTCGGCGGACGACGTTCTGCAGGCCGCGTTCGCTCCGCAGCCCCCTCACACGGACGGCCCCACGGAGGCGCCGGCTGCTCCTTCACCGCGGACGCACTGACAGCGGAAACCGTCTCCGCTGTGACGCCGAGACCTTCCTGGTCAGAGGGTCGGGCACTGGTTCGCTCCCAGCGCCTGGTCGAGCTCCTCGAGCGAATCCTGGGCGTAGGCCAGCTCCTGCTTCCAGGCGTCCTTCTCCCAGTTCCGTGCGCCCGGGAGCGCGAGCTGATCGAGGAGGTGAACCTCCTGCTCGGCCAGCGCGGCCTCGGTCTCACGGAGCTCGGCGCAGCGGGTGGAGACGACCGCGCCTGTCGTGGGAGCGCTGACCACCGCCTCACCCCGGGCGCCGTGCAGCCCGGAGAGGCCGGGGAGGACTCCCAGAACCAGCAGTGCAATCTCCTTGGCCCTCATCGAGATCGAGCTGGAGCAATCCCCATGCCACCAGACCGAGCGCCGCCGTCTTGCGGACTTCCGAGGGAGAAGGGAGGTCATTCATCGTCCTGGGTGGTGGTCCACCCGGCCGATGATTCGACAGGTGTGCGCCGACACACCCATGGCGCTCGCTCACGGCGTCACTTCGGGGCGGTGCGCGGAACCCCCAGCTCGGCCTCGAGCTCCTTCTGGACCAGGGACATGGGGAGCGGCCCGATCCGCAGCAGCCCGTCGAGGAGGGCCTTCATCGGCAGCGGTCGGCCCCCGGAGGTCCGGGCGATGAGCTGGTCCAGCTGCGCCTTCCCGACGATGTAGCTGGTGCCGTACGACGGGCGGCGCAGGAACAGGTGCTGCTCGCCGCGGACCGTCCGTCCGTCGAGCCGAAGCCAGCCCCGCGGCGTGTTGGAGGAGGCGAACGCGGAGGCTTGTTCCAGGGTCCACTGGTTCGCGTGCATCCGGAGATCCCCCATCGCCCGGGCGGCGCGCTGCGCGAGCATCACGTAGATCAGCTCGCGTCCCCGGGGTCGGCCGTCGTACAGCCCGGCGTGCATCATCAGCTCCTCGAGCGCGGTCGCCACGCCCTCGGTCCGGGTGTTGAAGATGTTGTAGAGCGGCGGGAGGCGGCGGATCGGGCTCGCCGGAGGGAGCTTCTCCATCGCCGCCAGGTCGACGAAGTGCCACAGGTGGAGGCGGAGGGGCATCGGGTCCCGCGCCTCCACCTCGGAGAAGAACTCCAGCGGGGGCTTGGGATCGAAGCCACCGGGGAACACGGCGAAGGCCTGCTCCATCCAGGGGTACCAGGTGATGAAGTCGTTCTTCCGGAGGAAGGCGAGGTAGGTCTTCAGGGCCTCGTCGAAGCGACGCTGGTGCTCCTCGACGGTGGTGGCCGGCTCCAGCGGAGGCAGGCCGCGATTGCGGAGCTCCTCCTCGGCGAGGCCGGCGCGGGCGCGATCCAGCTCACGCTCCATGAGCACCACCAGCTCGGACCAGGTGAAGGGCACCAGGGCGACGTTGGCCAGGTACCAGTCGTAGTGCTCGACCCCGACGCCGGACGGACCCCTCCTGGTCTTGGCCTGCGAGGCAACCCAGGCTCCGTACTCGGTGGTGGCCGAGAGCGCGGCGTCGACCGCAGCCACGAGCTTCGGTGAGCCGGAGACCCTGGGCCGTAGGTGTTCGAGCGCCGTGCGCTGCTCGCGGATCGGCCCGCTGGCCATGGTCCAGAGGTCCTCCCCGTTCCCGGTCAGGTTCCTCTTCGCCTGGGCGAGCAGGGGGGGAATGACCGACAGCTGCCCGAGGAGGCTCGCCTCGGCAGGGGGAGAGAGCGGGAAGGACAGCGCCCACAGCTCGGTGGCCGCGTCGGCCCACTCGCCCTCGCGCGCTGGCTGATCGGACTGCTCGTCGAAGACCGTGACGTAGAACGCCGGATCTCGGGTCCAGGGGCTCAGGACCCGGTGGTCGAAGTCGAGCCCCATCATCTCCGCACGGAGCAGCGCCAGATCGTCCTTCTGGACGAGGGTGAAGCCGCTGGTGTCGACGGTGTCGAGCCGCGCCCGCCAGCGGGGCAGGGCCTGGGCCTGGGCCGACATGGCCTTCCGGCCGTAGTCGGGCACGCCGTCGACCCGCGGCGGTCGCTGGAACTCGCGCCACTCCCGGGCGAGCGCGACCAGGTCTTCTCGCGGGGCCGCGGCGGCCTGGAGCGCGGTGAACAGGAGGAGAAGGAGGGTCCTGGCCATCCCTCGACCATGACACACGGCCAGACCGGTGGTGCCCTGCGTCGGAAGCGTGAAGCACCGGCCGGTCGGGGCAGGCACCGGCTGGTCGGGGCGAGCACCGGCGGGTCGAGTGCCGCTCGCGAGAAGTCGTTCAGATCCGGAGCCCAAGCATCACCTGGCCTCATGCGCCTGAGCTCGATGCGCAGGCCCCCCTCGAAGGCCGCGCACTCTCGCGCCGCTCCGGCTACTCTCGCGCGCCGAGTCTCCCTCGTCCCGCGGGAAGACAGCTCGGGTGCGTGGTTCTGGCCCGCCCCCCAAGGAGGAGCATCATGACGACAGAGGCGAAGTGCCCTTTCCCTCACGGCGGCGCAACGTCGAACCGTGACTGGTGGCCGAACGCGCTGCGGCTCGATCTCTTGAACCAGCACTCGTCCCGGTCCAACCCGATGGGCGAGGAGTTCGACTACGCGAAGGAGTTCAAGACCCTCGACTTCAAGTCACTGAAGAAGGATCTCGCGGCGCTGATGACGGACTCGCAGGACTGGTGGCCGGCGGACTTCGGTCACTACGGTCCCTTGTTCATCCGCATGGCCTGGCACAGCGCGGGCACCTACCGCATCGCCGATGGTCGCGGAGGCGGCGGCAGGGGCCAGCAGCGCTTCGCGCCGCTCGACAGCTGGCCGGACAACGGCAACCTGGACAAGGCGCGTCGTCTGCTCTGGCCGATCAAGCAGAAGTACGGCCGGAAGATCTCCTGGGCGGACCTGATGATCCTCACCGGCAACGTGGCCCTGGAGACGATGGGCTTCAAGACCTTCGGGTTCGGTGGCGGTCGTCCGGACGTGTGGGAGCCGGACAACGACGTCTTCTGGGGCGCGGAGAAGACCTGGCTCGGCGGGGAGAAGCGCTATTCCGGGCAGCGCGAGCTGGCGAACCCGCTCGCGGCCGTGCAGATGGGGCTGATCTACGTCAATCCGGAAGGCCCGGAGGGGAAGCCGGATCCGCTCGCGGCGGCGAAGGACATTCGCGAGACCTTCGCCCGCATGGCGATGAACGACGAGGAGACGGTGGCGCTGATCGCCGGCGGCCACACCTTCGGAAAGACCCACGGCGCGGGCCCGGAGTCCCTCGTCGGGCCCGACCCGGAAGCCGCAGACATCGCCGACCAGGGCTTCGGCTGGAAGAACAAGTTCGGCAAGGGCAAGGGCGCTGACGCCTTCACCAGCGGCCTCGAGGTCACCTGGACCACCACGCCGACGAAGTGGAGCAGCGACTACTTCAAGCACCTGTTCGGCTACGAGTGGGAGCTGACCAAGAGCCCGGCGGGGAAGAATCAGTGGAAGCCGAAGGGGAACGCCGGCGCCGGGACGGTGCCGGCCGCGGACGACCCCTCGAGGCGCATCGCGCCCTCGATGCTGACCACCGACCTCTCCCTGCGGTTCGACCCGGTCTACGAGAAGATCTCGCGGCGCTTCATGGAGCATCCGGAGCAGCTCGCCGACGCCTTCGCCCGGGCGTGGTTCAAGCTCACCCACCGGGACATGGGGCCGCGTTCGCGGTACCTCGGTCCGGAGGTGCCCGCCGAGGAGCTGATCTGGCAGGACCCGATCCCCGCGGTGAAGGACCCAGTCGTCGGTGACAAGGAGATCGCCGAGCTCAAGGGGAAGATCCTCGGCTCCGGCCTGACCGTCTCCGAGCTGGTGTCGACGGCGTGGGCCTCGGCGTCGACGTTCCGTGGCTCGGACAAGCGTGGCGGCGCGAACGGTGGGCGAATCCGTCTTGCTCCGCAGAAGGACTGGAAGGTCAACCAGCCCGAGCAGCTGACCAGGGTGCTGAAGAAGCTCGAGGGCGTCCGGGAGCAGTTCAACGGGGGGAAGTCCGGGAAGAAGGTCTCGATGGCCGACCTGATCGTCCTGGGTGGCGTTGCAGCCGTCGAGCAGGCGGCGAAGAACGCGGGGATCACCGTGAAGGTGCCCTTCTCGCCGGGACGCGCCGATGCCTCGCAGCAGCAGACCGACGTCGAGTCCTTCGCGGTGCTCGAGCCGCTGGCGGACGGCTTCCGCAACTACACCAAGGAGAAGTACCCCAATCCCGGCGAGGAGCTGCTGATCGACAAGGCGCAGCTCCTGACGCTGACCGCGCCGGAGATGACCGTGCTGGTGGGCGGGATGCGCGTCTTGAACGCCAACGTGCCGCCGTCGAAGCACGGGGTCTTCACCAAGAAGTCGGACACGCTGAGCAACGACTTCTTCAAGGCCCTGCTCGACATGAGGACGGAGTGGAAGGCGACCTCGGGCGACAACGACCTGTTCGAGGGGCGGGATCGGAAGACGGGGGAGCTCAAGTGGACCGCGACCCGTGTCGATCTGGTCTTCGGCTCGAACTCCGTGCTCCGGGCGCTGGCGGAGGTCTACGGAAGCTCGGACGGGCAGGAGAAGTTCGTCCACGACTTCGTGGCGGCCTGGAACAAGGTGATGAACCTCGACCGCTTCGACCTGGCGTGAGCTGAGGATCGGTGATCGGCGCCCCGAGGGTCGGGGCGCCGAGCTGGTCCCGTGACCTTCGAACTCGCGGCCCGAGCGTTTCCGCGAGACCGCCTGCCTCATCTCGGTTAGGATTTCTACTTGGGCGAAACGTACGACTGCACGACCTGTGGCGCCTGCTGCTTCGGCAAGCGGGACTACGTGCAGGTCTTCGCCCACGACGCAGCGAGGCTTGGCGCGTCGCGAACGGCCGAGCTGGTGGCCCCGGCGGTCGGCGAGATCGCGGCGAGCGTCGGCCGAGAGGCGGAGCCCAAGCGGTTCATGAAGATGACCCACGGACGCTGCATCGCGCTGCGCACCCCCGCACCGAATCGATTCCTCTGTGCCGTTTACGAAGATCGGCCCCTGCTGTGTCGAGCGCTCGAGCCCGGCAGTGCGCCATGCCTCGAGGCGAGGGCCCGCATGAAGGTCCAGTTGCCAGCCGCGAGCCGCGATTCATAGGTCGCACGATCCAACCAAGGTGGAAGAGCTGGAGCATGGGACAGCCGGCGGCTGGCCTCTGCCAGCGGTGGCTGCGGCGCCTGTCTACGTCGAACCAAGCCTCATCAGGACTTCGGCAACTCCATCCTGGTGATGCTGGTTCTCGTTGATCACGGTGTGGAAGCCGCACTTCTCGAGGACGCGGATCGACGCGAGGTTGTGGAGGGCGACCCACGCATGAAGCGGCCGGACGGGCTCGAGGAGGAGAAACTCAGAGAGGGCCCGCGTGGCGATGCCTTTGCCCCAATGCTCGCGACCAATCCAGTAGCCGACGAGGCGCCTGGCGTCCTGTTCCCAGCTGCCGATGTGTCCAACGACCACCCCGCCCATGACGAGGGTGCGGGCGATGTTTTCAGGGCGGAGAACGTTTGTGCGCCAGTGGGTGATGAACGCGTCGCGCTCCCGCGATGGAAATGCGGCCATGCGCAGCGCTTCTGGGTCGCGCTGGTGTTCGAAGAAGATGGGAAGGTCCTCCTCTGTGACGTTGCGGAGGATCATCTGAGAGGCTCCGTCCAGTCTGCGCCCCGAGGCCGGCGTCGCCTCCACTGCCTGGCGGTCCGTCGAGCGGCTGGCTTCACCCTCAACGCCGCGCCAACAGGCAGCGGAACCAGGCCGTCGCGCGATAGCTGCCGTCGGACTGGCGAAACGGCTCGATTGCCTTCTCGTAGGCCTGGGTCACGACCTCCTCGTCGATCTGCTCCATGGCCCTGACCGCGTTCCCCGTCGACGTCAGACCACGCAATGCCGCGGCCTTGTCGGTGTAGATCCAGGGGCTGTCGACGTCGAAGACCTCGATGGGTTCGAGTCCCGCATCAGTTGCGAACTGGCGCAGGATGGTTTCGTCGGACAGCGCGAACGGGCCGGGTGCTCCCGGGGGCGCGGGCGGCAGGAGCGACTTGAGCGCGGTCAGCAAGGCGACCACTTCCATGCCGTGGGGGTCTCCGAAGGTCATCACCACGACCGAACCCCCTCGCCTGGCGACACGTCTTGCCTCGCGCAGCGCCGCAACCGGGTTCCCGGCGTACTGCAACGAATTGAAGCCGGTCACCACATCGAAGGTCTCGTCAGCGAATGGCAGTTCCTCCAGATCGGCCTGGCGGAAGTCGCCCGTCGGCACCCGCGATCGCGCGATGGACAGCATCGCCTCCGCCGCGTCCACGCCGGAGACCTCGGCCCCACGCGCAGCGGCCATCTCTGCCGCCATCCCCGAGCCGCAGCCGGCATCGAGATATCGGGTTCCCGACCCCACGCGCGTGCGCTCGAGCACGGCATGGAAGACCGGGCGAACCGTCCCTTCCTGAAAGTCGGCCCAGTCCCTCGCGCGCGCACCCCAGAGGCGACCGTGTGCTTCCGCAGTCCTCGGCTTCGACTCGCGGCTCATGTGCGACCCTCACCATCTCACGTGGCATTGGCCTCGGAAACGCCCGGAGTCAGTCCAGCCCGTGCTCGCCTCGCCATCGTGGACATGTCCACCGTTGCTCGGGTGTCCACGAAACCAGGGGAAGCTCACCTGCGTACCAACCAGAGACCAACGGGCCCAAGTTCGGGGGAGCCAAACCCCTGCTCCCCGACGTGGACTCGAACCACGGACATGGTGATTAACAGTCACCCGCTCTACCAGCTGAGCTATCGGGGAATGAGGCGGCGTGTCTACGAAAGGGGACGCGGACCTGTCAACCGACCAGGGGGTCCGACTCGGACTCCTGCTGCCCACCATCCTCCTCGACCTCTGGTTCCAGGCCCCCCTGGGAGACCCGCTCCTCGACCGGCTCGAGCTCTACGGCGGGGCGCACGGCTTCGTCCGGGACCACGACCTCCTCGGGTACGACCCCCGGACCGACTTCTGCCGCTTCCTGATGGAGAAGGGTCGCGCGTTCGAGGCCGCGGTCCTCCGCCTCCTCCGGAATCGATGCGACCTCGTCCCGATCGGCGAGAGCGCGCAGGACTCGCGCGACCCCGACAAGGCCCGGGAGACCTCGAGGCGATGAAGGCCGGGGTGGAGGTCATCCACTGCGCGGTCCTTCACGACGAGCCCACCCGGACCTACGGAATGCCCGACCTGCTCGTGCGTGGAGACGTCCTCGAACGGCTCTTCCCGGGTGTGTATGCGCTCGAGCTCGAGCGGAAGTCCGACGAGGAGGGCTGCGCGCCGGACGCTCCCGCGCGGCTCGTGGCCCCCCGCCTGGGCGGCAGCCACCACTACCGCGTTCTCGACAGCAAGTTCACCGGGCTCCATCTGGCTGCCTCCGGCGAGCTCGGGAACGGCGGCTCGGGTCTCGCCTACAAGGCCCAGCTGTTCCTGTACAACCGTGCGCTCGGGTCGGCCACGGGCCTCATCCCGCCCGCCGCCTTCCTCCTGGGTCGCTCCTGGGAGCAGGGCGAGGACGGCGGCCGGGGCTGCTTGGAGCGGCTCGCTCCGGTCTTCCAGACGGGAACGTTCACCCGGAAGGAATCGCTGGCCGATGCGGCGAACGCCGCCGTCGCGTGGGTGCGTCGCGTGCGGCAAGACGGCGCACACTGGTCGGTCGACCCGGAGCCCTGCATCCCCGAACTCCGCCCGAACATGAAGCACACCCAGGATGCGCCCTGGCACGCCGCCAAGGAGCACCACTGACCCGAGCGGTCGCTCCCCCACTGAGGGTGTAAGGTCGGGGCGTATGCGCTTGGCGTCGGGGATCCGGCTGGGGCCCTACGAGGTGCTGGCACTCCTGGGAACCGGCGGGATGGCCGAGGTCTACCGGGCGAGGGACACCCGACTCGGACGCGAGGTCGCGATCAAGGTGGTCTCTGAGGCACTGGGCGCAAACAGCGCCTTCGTGGAGCGCTTCGAGCGAGAAGCGCGGCTGGTCGGCTCGGTGGCCCATCCGAACGTCGTCGCCCTCCATGACGTGGGAGTCCACGACGGTAAGCCCTACTTCGTCACCGAGCTGCTCCAGGGCGAGACGCTCCGAAGCCGGCTCGGCAAGGGGGCCGTCCCGCTGCCCGCCGCGCTGGACTGGGCGACGCAGATGGCGCGAGGCCTGGACGCGGCGCACGCGCGCGGCATCGTCCACCGCGACCTCAAGCCGGAGAACGTGCTGGTGACCCGAGAAGGGCACGTGAAGCTGCTCGACTTCGGGATCGCCAAGGTGATCGCCGCGGCGCACGACTCCGAGGTCGAGGGGACGGCATCACACGACCTGCTCCAGGAAACCGTGTCCTCGGGCTCCGGCAAGACATCCACCGGGTTTGTCATCGGGACACCGGGATACATGGCGCCGGAGCAGCTGCGAGGAGACCCGGTGGACGCCCGCACGGACCTCTTCAGTCTCGGTGCGGTGCTCCACGAGCTCCTCTCGGGGCGGCGCGCCTTCCCTGGAGCCTCGGCCGTCGAGAGCAGCTACGCGACCCTCCATCACGAGCCCGAGCCGCTGCCGACCTCCACTCCGCCTGCGGTCGCTCAGGTGGTCCGCCGGTGCCTGGAGAAGGACCCTGACCGGCGATTCCAGTCCGCACGGGACCTCGCCTTCCACCTCGAGGTTCTGCGGGCGCCGACCACCGCCTCGGTGGTCACTCGGGAGCCGCCGGGCACGGGCTCCCGCCGCTGGTGGTGGATTGGCGCTGCGGTCGCCTTTCTCGTCGGGGTCGGGAGTCTGCTCTGGCGGACCGCGCTCAGGGGTGGAGGCGTCGAGCCGGGACGGGCCCAGCCTGCGGCAGCGATGCCGTCGATCGCGGTGCTGCCGTTCGTGAATCTCAGCTCGGACAAGGAGCAGGAGTATTTCTCGGATGGGATCACCGAGGAGCTTGTCGACGCGCTCGCGCGCGTGAAGGGGCTGAAGGTCGCCGGGCGGGCATCGTCGTTCCACTTTAAAGGAAAGAACGAGGATCTCCGCACGGTCGGCGAGGCACTGGGGGTGACCAGCATCGTCGAAGGATCGGTCCGGAAGCAGGGGAACCAGGTGCGCATCACCGCCCAGCTGATAAAGGTCGCGGACGGCTTTCACCTTTGGTCGCGAACGTACGACGGCGACCTGGCCAACGTCTTCGATCTTCAAGAAAAGATTGCCCGGGCGATCACCAGCGAGTTGAGGGTCGTGCTCCAGGGAGACCAGCAGACCCGGCTGGTCCCGGTGGCCACCAGGAACCCGGAGGCGTACGCGCTCTATCTGCAAGCCACAGCGATCTTCAATCGCCGGGACAGCGAGCGGTACCCTGATGGAATTGCCGAGATGGAGCAGGCGCTCCGACTCGATCCGGCATATGCGCGGGGGTGGTCCCGGCTGGCCACCCTCTGGGGCCTGACCCACGCATACCAGCCGAACGACCCTCAGTCCGCGCTCGCGGCCGCGGATCAGGCCGCTCATCGTGCGATCGAGCTCGACCCTTCTCTTGCCGAGCCTCAGGCCGTCCTGGGACTCGTCTCCAGTTCCCGGAGGCAATTCCTGGAGGCGGATCCCGCCTATCGCCGCGCGCTGGAGCTCGATCCGGACGACGTCACCGCGAACTTCTGGTTCGCAACGCACCTGATCATCGAGGGCTACGTGCGCCGGGGGAGCGAGCACCTGGACAGGGCCCTCGCAGCCGACCCGATGTATCCGAACGCGCTGAACTGGCGCAGCCTGACTGCCCTCATCGAGGGCGACCTCGATCTCGCCGAGCGGCTGAGCTCGCGGGCCCGCGACGCCGGCCTGGCGTACGTGGGCATCGCGGTGTCCTACATCGCCGAGCAGCGCGGCCGGCCGCAAGAGGCGCTGGCTCGGCTGACCGAGGGCTTGAGCGCTGGGGCGCACGAGCTCCCCGATGGAGCGATCGAGACGATCGCCCGGGGCGCGCTGGGTGATGTCCAGGCCCGCGGCCAGGCGTTGGCCCTGATCGACCGCTATCTCGCAAGCCGCCCTGCAGTGGTGAGCGGCACGGTACCCTACGCGCTGATCCGACTCGGCAGGCCCGCCGAGGCGCTGGAGGTTCTCGCGCGTGGGCCCACGGGGAACGACGCGCTGCCTCTTCCGACGCTTTGGTTGTCCCTCGGCCGCGATGCCCGGACGCTGCCCGGCTTCTCCGAGGCGGCCCGGCGAATCGGCCTGGTCGAGGTGTGGGAACGGGAGGGCGCGCCGGACATGTGCCGGCGTGTCGAGCCCGGGAAATACACCTGTCACTGAAGATTGGGCTCCGTGGCGGCAACGACGGAGTGGGATCGCCGATCTCCGCCACGTCGCCGAGCACGCCAGTGGTAGCGTTTCTCAAGGCTGCTCTCTCGCGGCCTGCCACCTCTCCGCCTGTCCCCAACTCCGATTCGCGCCCAGGTCTGAGGTCAGCGAAGGACGAGCACCGGGATCTTGGTGTGGGTCAGCACCTTGGTGGTCTCGCTCCCGATCAGCAAGGCCTGCATCCCTCGCCGCCCGTGTGAGGCCATCATGATGAGGTCACAGCCCCTCTTCTCGGCCGTTTCCACGATCACCGCGTACGGATGAGCGCTCGTCTCGGTGATGCAGTCGCAGGTGACGCCGTTCTCCTTCGCCGCGGCGTAGATCACCGAGAGAGAACTCCGGGCATGCGCCCGGGAATCCTCCGCGTATCGTTCCTTCGAGTCGGAGAGCATCTCGCCCCCGGTCGAGAAGAGATGAAAGGGGTCGATCACATAGATCCCCGTGACCTGGGCGCCGCTGCTCTTGGCGAACTGCATGCCCTTCTTGATCGCGACTTCCGACAGCGGAGAGCCGTCCGTCGGCAGGAGGATGTGCTTGAACATCGGGACCTGATCTTAATGCTCCAGGCGGGGGGCGCAACGGCCCGGCCTCCCGCGGCCACGACGGATGCCTCGTCCGTCCCTGGTGCACGAGGAGCTGGCGTGGCCAGCCGCCCGGGGGGTCGGAAGCCGCTCTGGCCAGCCGCACCCGAGCGTCGACGGCGCTGCCTGGCCGGGTTCCACCGTCAGGAACGACCGCGTCGAGCGATGCGAACCGGCTGCAACGCGAGATGCGCAGGCGTGTCCAAGA
>DATKMD010000209.1:0-24250 GCA_035542075.1 Thermoanaerobaculaceae bacterium | reverse complement strand
CCGGACGAAGCCGGGCGACCGCCGCTTGGACCACCACACGAACCCTACGTACAAGACGAAACCAGGTTCAGATTCGCCACCGCACGAAGGACACAACATGATGTGCCTATGTCCGTCTAACGCTCGCGCTGACCGGCGGGGCGGACTGGCGCGCCCGTTGCCCCACTGCAACGGGCGTGACAGGACGAACCGTCCGGTCCAGCGCGCTGTTAGATGGCACACGGCTACTCAGCGTCATCGACCCACATTTCCGGAGAGCGGTTACGCCTGAAACGGTAGCGGTTGGTCACAACACGCCCCTCGTCGCGCTCGAAGGTGCTGACCGACCAGCAATCATCCTCCCCCACTCTGATCTTCGCCTGACGCCAAAGTCCGCGAGCCGTGCCTACGATTCCAGCGACTCTTCCAAGAGCGCGACCGAATTGGTCAGAGTCCGCCCCACCAGGAAGGACGACTACACCCGGATTTCGATGAGGTGGGAATCGGCGGTCGTCAAGGAAGCCCGCGTCGTGGGTGAGCAGGATCCTGTCCTCGCGATGCGCGAACGCGAACACGTCCTCGTCACTGTGGCGGGCGAGGCCGACGTCCTGAGCGTGGACCGCGTTCCACCCCTTCTCTCGCAGCCAATGTGCCACCGCTGGATCGACACTTTCGTCCACAACGAAGCGAGCCTTCTTCCTGTCCCGCCGGCTCGCGGCCTGGTCAGCTTTGGTCAGCGGCGGGAGTGCGCGCCAAGCCATGGTGCTATGTCCACCTAACGCCCGCGCTGACCGGCGGGACGGACTGGCGCGCCCGTTGCGCCCTTGCAACGGGCATGACAGTTCGGACCGTCCGGTCCAGCGCGCTGTTAGACGCCCTCATTCGTGGCTGCCCTCCGTAAAGCGAAAAGACTTGAGGATTCGGTCGAAGATGCCGAAGTACTCAATGACCGATACATTGAGGACAGCGCCACGGCCATTGGGCCCGATCACGAGCGCGCGCCTCGTCTCACCGAGCCCGCCATAGCCACCCTCCTTCCGGAACACGCCGATGAGGGGCGACCCGACGAAGCCGCGCCAACCGGGTCCCTCTACCTGCCCCGTCCGTTCCTCAAACGCACGGCCGCGGACCCACCAGGTCCCATCGCGATTCGTGAACCCTCCCGCTTCGGCTAAGCCCTCAATTCCTGACTCGGCCACTTCTAGGGTGATCGGATAGGCGTCGCGTTCAGCCTCGGACCTCTCAACAAACTCGTCATAGTCCGGAGGAACCAGCCCAAGAAAACACCTTGGCGGAGGCTCCACATGCCAGGCCACCCACCCCTCCGGCAGCGTAAACGAGGTTCCACACGCCTCAGTTGGTGTTGCCGACATGACGACAGGGGTCGGCCTGAATTTGTTGACGTGCACGCCCTCGGGGACCTCGGCAGGGGATTCCTCGTTCGCTGAGACCGACCGACCCGTCCGCTTGAAGTAGATCCTCAGTGGGCCCACTGGTGCGCGAACATCAATGACAACCAGCCCTCGCGTCGAGACCCCGCCGGGTTCGCACACTGCGACGAGGTACTGACCTGGCCCTAGCGAAGGGAACGAAAACTCGCCTCGAACATTCGCATGAACAAAGAAGACTCTGCCTTGGCGATCCACCCGCTCAATGCCCAGGGTGCAATACGCGCTTCGTACGACATGACCGAACCCGTCATCCCCTTCGCAGTAGCCCTTCGGCTCCCGTACGCGTTGCGTGGCGAATACTGTTGTGGCGCTTTGCAGGCCACACAGCATCGTCTGCTCGAGGTTGTCAGCCTCGCGGTTGAGTTCGGCCGCACGGCTCTGAAACTCGGGCAGAGTGTGGCCACACCCACCGACGACTAGCAAGAGAAATAGAACGAACGCTTGCTCGGCGCTCGCCATTGCGCCCCTTGGGCGTCTAACGCTCGCGCTGACCGGCGGGACGGACTGGCGCGCCCGTTGCCCCCCTGCAACGGGCGTGACAGGCCGGACTGTCCGGTCCAGCGCGCTGTTAGGTGGCAGCCTGAGCATTAGTGGCCGCGAAACGAGACCGTACCCAACGAAGACCCGCAGGTACATGAAAGAGGAACGTATACGTGATGATCCCAGCGCGAAGGTGGAGAGGCAACCACGGTGTCGGATCAAGAATGCCCTCAAGGCCCGTCGGAGTGCCTAGCCACTCAAAGTGAAACGGCGAGGCGACGGAAGGTATCAGCAGGCCAACAGTGTGACTGAAGAGAAAGATCGGGACCTGCAGCACCTGCGCTAGGAAACGGATTGACGCTCCGAAGAGGCGCCAGCGCCAGAGGAAGAATGTTCCAAATGCAACGTACACATACAACGAGATGAGCGCAGCCCGAACCACCGAGAGGCCGAAGAACACGATCCCTCTCACTACGGGGGAGCGGAACGTCAGGACCACTGCGGGCCGAATGGTCACCTTCATGGCCACCCCGGCCAGCCTATCGTCTTGCAGCAGAGATCCCACCGCTGCCGCCTAACGCTCATTCGGCTGCCTAATGAAAACCGCGAAACACTGCCAAACGTGCAGCGTTTGTCGGCGGGCCAGATTCGGTAACCCGGATGCAAAGCCTTGCATCGCCTGACGGTTTCGCGCACGGGTGGCGCCGGGCGCCTTCGTGATAGGCGGCGCGATCTGCAGCCTATCCTGGTTCGGGTAACGCTGCATGCGCCGCGTTCCGGCAGCGGGTCACACGCAGTCATGTGGGCTGGGGACACCCCGTTCTCCGTCGTTTTTCAGGACTCGAGTATAGGCCCCCGGCGGCGGTGCGGTCATCACAGGTCGGCTGCGAGCCGGCGGGCGGGGGGGTCGGGGCGACGCCGATGCCGAAGGTCGCGGCTGGAAGCCGCTCCCACAGGGGAAAGCCGACCCGAGGGCAAAGAGGGTGTGAGCGGCATCCCCTCACCCTAGCCCTCTCCCGCTGGGCGAGGGAACTGAGCGCTCTCACACCTCTCGGTACTTGCGGAGCTGCTCGGCCATAGCCGCCAGGCGTGCGGCGCAACGGCCGAGGACCGACTCCGGCGGGTAGGTCCCATCAGGGCCCCTCGCGCCGGCGGGGACGCCCATCAGCAGCTCGATCCCCTCCTCGACGCGGGAGATCGGGTAGATGTGGAACCCGCCCCACTCGACAGCAGCGACGACCTCGGGGTCGAGCTGGAGGTCGTCGATGTTGGACTCGGGAATCAGCACGCCCTGCGTGCCCGAGAGACCGCGCTGCGCGCACAGCGAGAAGAACCCCTCGATCTTCTCGTTGACGCCCCCCACCGCCTGGATGCGCCCGGTCTGGTCCACCGAGCCGGTCACCGCCAGGTCCTGGCGGATCGGTATCTCGGCGAGCGCGGAGAGGATCGCGTACACCTCGGTGGATGAGGCGCTGTCCCCCTCCACGCCCCCGTACGACTGCTCCATGGCGATCGAGGCGGTCATCGAGAGCGGGTGCTCCGAGGTGAAGGTGCCGCGGAGGTACCCGGTGAGGATCAACACGGCCTTGTCGTAGGTGGCGCCCGACAGGCTGGCCTCACGCTCGATGTTCACCACGCCCTCGCGCCCGAGCCCGACCCGCGCGGTCACCCTGCCGGGGAGCCCGAAGGCGTGGTAGCCGAGGTCGTATACGGTCAGGCCGTTGATCTGGCCGATCGCCTTGCCTTCGGTGGCCACCACCAACACGTCGTCGAGCATGTACTTGGTGAGCTTCTCCTCGGGCAGGGAATGTCGGTCGCGTCGCGCCCTCACCGCCGCGTGGATGTGCTCGACTCCGACGGTCTTCTTCCGCTTGCCCCCGGCGAGGAACGCAGCTTCGCGGAGGATGTCGGCAACGTCGGAAAAACGCGCCGAGATGCGCCTCCGGTTGCGCGCCAGGCGCACCGCCTCTTCGACCAGGGCGAGCATGCCCCGGCGATCGATGTGCGGCAGTTTTTCGTCCCGCACAATCTTGGCCATCAGGGCGAGGAATTCCTGCACCTGCTCACGCCCGTTCGGCATCTCGCTGTCGAAGTCGGCCAGCACCTTAAAGATCTTGCGGAACTCCTCGTCGGCATCGTGCAGCAGGTCGTAGAGGGTGCGGTCGCCGATCATCACGACCTTGACGTCCATCTCCACCGGTTCGGGCTGCAGGGCCTGGCCAGAGATCGCGAACAGGATGTCGCGGGGGCGGATCACCACACGCCGATAGCGCAGGGCGCGTTTGAGCGCCGGCCACACGCCGGCCTCGGAAACGGCGTCAAACGCGTTGATGACGAGGAACCCGCCGTTGGCCCGGAGCAGGGAGCCAGCCCGGATCCGCATGTGGTCGGAGGTCGTGGACTGGAGGTTCTGGCCGAGCCGTGCCTCGATGGTGCCGAAGAGATTGTTGTAGGAGGGCTCTGTCTCGATGATGATCGGCCGGCCCTTGGTGCTGCCGTTGTCCACCACGACATTGACCCGGTACCGAAGCAGCGGGTCGCCCTCCTCGCCGCCATTGTGTGCGCCGAAGAGCTCCAGGTGCTCCAGAGTGTCCTGCACCAACTCGTCGAGGAACGGCGAGACGCGAGGATCCTTGACTGCCCGCGCGACCTGGGAGAGCGCTTGCTTCAGGAGGGGATCGACGGTGGCGCGGCGGAGCTCCTCGGCACGCGAGACCATCTCCTCGCGAATCGCCATCACCTCGTGGAAAACGCGCTGCAGCTCCTCCGAGAGCTTGCCGTGCGCCTGTTCGATCGCGCTGGCTTTCTCGCGGTCGAACTTCCCTTCTTCGGCCAGGCTCTGGATCTTGTCGAGGGTCACGGGCCGTTCCTCGACCAGCGGCAGGATCTCGGGCCGGGTGACCGACCCGACCTGCACCTGCACCAGCGTGAACCCTGCCTCCCGGACCTTGCGCTCGAAATTCTTGATGAGCTCCTGCTGCTTCGACTTCAGGTCCTCGAGGGCCAACTCGAGTCGCTTCTGGAAGTCCTCCCCCTCGAACATCCCGGGCAGGTTCTTCGAAAGGTCCCGTAGGAGCCTGTCCAGGCGGTCGCGGAGAACGACGCCGCGGCCAGCCGCCAGGCGAAGGAGGCGTGGCTGCTCGGGGCGGGCGAAGTTGAAGACGAAGAGCAGATCGTCGGGTGGCTCGCCTTCGCCCGCCAGTGGCCGCAGGTGCAGTTCGATCGCGGTCATCCTTCCCGTGCCGGTCAGGCCGGTGACGAAGACGTTGAACCCCAGCGACTGCACGGACAGGCCGAACTCGAGGGCGCGCACCGCGCGCGCCTGGCCGATGATCCCTTTCGAGGGCTCGATCTTGGCCGTGGAGTCCGCCGGCAGCCAGTCCCCGGGGCATCGCCACCGCAGGTCGTGCGCAGAGAGCTCTCGCGCCATCGCCCACCCCCTCCGTTGAGCTTACAGCCTCCGGCTCACAACCGACAGCCGGAACCGCCCTTCTCGATCCTGCGAGGCACCTTCACCCGGCAGGGCTAGGACGTCTCGCCCTTTCCGACCACGAGGGGCACCAGCACCACGGCGCCGAAGCATGCGAACAGGACGCCTAGCGACGCCATCCAGCCCATGCTCTGGAGCCCAGGGTAGTGGGTCGTTACGAGCGTCCCGAAACCAACGATCGTGGTGAGTGCGGACAGCAGGACGGCACGCGCGGTCTCGGCCAGCTGCGCGGTGCTGTTGCCCTCTCGCGCACGGTGGATCATGTAAATCGCATAGTCGCTGCCGACCCCGATCACCATCGTGATGACGAAGACGTTGAGCAGGTTCAGGGGATAGCCCACGACCGACATGACGCCGAGCGCCCACAGCACGCCGACCGCCACCGGCACCAGGCAGAGGAAAGCCGCCTTTACGCTGCGAAAATCGGCGAGGAGCAGCGCAAGCACGAGCACCAGCCCAAGCGCGCCGGCGAGCGCGGCGTCCTGCCACACCGTGTGGCGCAGCCGCTGGGATACGAGGTTGACCCCCGTCAGGCTTACCCCCGGGATGCCGCGCACCAGCTCGACAAGCTCCGGAGGAGCGTGGCGCCGCCACATCCCGGGCGGCGAGAAGACGTTGATGACGGTGTTCACGGTGCCATCCGTGCGGTGAAGTGAGCGCCGGATGTACTGCTCCACCGGTGTCCCCTCCCACACCTCGAGCGAGACCGGACCTTCTGGGCGCAGCGCCTCGTCCAGGGCAGCGAGACCGGGGCCGAACGCCTGCGGGACCAGCCCGACCGACCCGAGCGCTGCGGTCAGCTCGCGTCTGACCCTCGTCGGGTCGGTCAGCTCGCGCCGGGCGGCAAGCCAGCCCAGGGCGCGTTCCTGCGCGCCCTGGGGCGGCACGAGGCTCGCGAGTGACTCGTAGGACGAGATCACATGCGCCGCGACCAGACGGTCGAGGCCCGGCGCCAGCTGCTGCACGCGGGCGAGCGCTTCGTCCACGCTTGCCGCCTCCACGCGGATCAACATCGCGTTGAACGAGAGCCCGAACGCTTTTGCCACCCGGTCCTGCACGGCGACGCCTTGGTTGGAGGGCGAGCGCAGGTTGCGCACGTCATCGTCGAACCGCAGGAAGAAGAGGGCGACGATCGAGAGCGCCGTGACCGCACCGGCCGTCGCGAGCACACCGGCGGCGTGCCGTCGCGCCCACGCGAGCAGCGGCTCGAGGTTCAGCCACGCGGAGGAGGGCGCCGGGGTGTGTGAGCGATCGAAGAGGGTCACCAGGGCGGGGAGAAGCAGAAATGCAGACAGCATCATGAAGACGATGCCCGTGCCGGTCAGCAGACCGAACTCCCGCAGACCGACGAAGCGGGTGGCCAGAAAAGCGTAGAAGGTGCCCACCGTGGTCGCGGCGCCAAGGACCACCGCGGGCCCCGTGTGGGAGGCCATTTCCTCCAGAGCCTGGCCGACCGGTACGCCCGCCAGTCGGCCTTCCAGGTAGCGCCCGTAGGTCACGATGGTGAAGTCGATGCCCAGCCCGACGAGAAGAGCGGAGAAGCCCGAGGTCGCCGAGTTCAACTCGCCAAGAGCCACGGCGGCAAAGATGAACGTGAGCGCCAGACCCGTGCCGAGCGGAAGGAAGGCGTAATGCGCCGTGGCAAAGCGCCGGTACGCCAGGAAGAAGAGCAGCAGGACGCCGACCACCGAGGTGACCGAGTTCGTGACGATGTCCTTCTTGATCAGAGTGGCGTCCTCGAAGGCGATGCGGTGCCCGCCGCCGATCTCGACCCGTGGGACCTCCGCGAGCGGAATCCCCTCCTCCTCCGCGAACCGCGCGCGAGCCTTCGCGATACGCGCCCGCAGGTCCTTCAGCAGCTTCTGGTCGAAGTCGATGCTCTGCGCCGGGCCCGTTGGCTTGGCCAGGATCAGCACCAGGCTGTGGTCGGACGACAGGTAGTACCCGCTCGAGAAGTCCACCTTGAGAGCGGCAGGCGTCCGGTTCAGACGCGACAGAAGCAGGGGCAGGAAGCCGAGTGGGTCGCGGACCGCGAACTCTTTGGCCACCATCCCCTGCGGCGTGTCGACCGCCGCGCGGATGTCGGCGGCGCGCGCGGCCAGGCCTGCGGGCGTGAGGCGCCCCTCGAGCGTCGAGAGCCCTCCCTCATCGAGGAAAAGGACCGCGTGGCGCAGAACCGCTTCCGCAAGCTTCACGGGATCGTCCAGCTGCGCCTCGACCTGCGAAAGGTACGGGCTCTGCTTCAGTTCCTTGGTGAGCACATCCACGAGCGAGAGGGATCGCTCCAGATGTTCCTCGCCACGCACGGGAACGGCGATCAGGAGGGTCTCGAGCGATCCGAAGTCCTCGAGGATCCTCTTGAACTCGCTCACCACGGGGTCGCGCCGCGGCATCAGGTTGAGCACATCGGTCTCAAACCTCAGGCGCGTACCCAAGAGGACACCACCCGCAACCACGAGAACCGCCCCGCACAGCACCGCCCACGGGTATCGGTGTCCCAGCCGGGTCAGGGCTCGCGGAAGCGCTGCCGCGCCGCGGAGGCTCAACGCGCCGCCCCAACCACGCGGCGCCAGAAACCCCCGAAATAGCTGACCAGTGATGCGACGGTCATCGCGAGCGCCACCCACAGCGCGACCTTGGCGAGCATGACCCAGTGCCCGAGTTGGTAGCTGACGATCAGCAACGACACGGCGATGATCTGCGAGAGGGTCTTGAGCTTGCCCCACCAGGTGGCGGCGATCACCACGCCCTGCTGGTGAGCCACGTGCCGCAGACCGGAGACCGCGAACTCCCGCCCCACGATCACCACGACCATCCAAGCAGGGGCGAGCCCAAGCTCGACCAGGGAGATGAAAGCCGCCGACATCAGCAGCTTGTCAGCGATCGGGTCGAGCAGCGTGCCGGTCACCGTCACCGCCTTGGTCCGGCGCGCGATCACGCCGTCGGCAATGTCGGTGAGGGCCGCGAGCAGGAAGATTCCAAGCCCCCAGAACTCGCTCCCCGAAAAACGCGTCAAGAGCACGACGACCAGCAGCGGGACCATGAGAATCCGCAGGAAGGTCAGCGAGTTGGGGAGGTTCCACATGGCGCGGTTCGTCCAGGGCAGATTGTAGCCCAACACCCGGCGAGTCGCCTCCACGGGGAGCCACCGTGATTGGCGGTTGGCGTGCCTCAGCCTGCCGGGCGATACGGGCCGCGTGGCGCCGCGTACAATGATTGTGTGCTCCTCCTGGCAGCCTCGTTCGCCGCGATCTTCCTGGCCGCCCCACCCCCACCTGTGGCAGCGGTGAACGCCGCGTCGCCAGACGTTGCGTCGGTGAACATCGCGTCGGTACCCGGCGCGGGTCCGTTCTTCGCGCTCACCTTCGACGCCCACACTGAGGCGCAGGGGGCTGTTGAGCTCCTCGCCCTGCTGCGGGAGCGGAACGTGAGGGTGACGATCTTCGTGACCGGAACCTTTGCTCAGAGCTACCCCGAGATCCTTGCGCAGGCGGTGCGCGACGGTCACGAGATTGGCAACCACACCTTCAGCCACCCCCACCTGACCACGTGGGCCTCCAACCATCGCCACGACACGCGGCTCGGGATCACGCGCGCCGGATTGCAGGATGAGCTCCGGCGAACTGCGGCGGAAATACAGGCCATCACCGGCAGGCCCCCCTCCAGGTTCTGGCGTTCACCGTACGGCGAGCACAACGCGGAGATCCGCGCCTGGGCCGCCGAGTTGGGCCTCGTGCACGTGGACTGGACCCACGGCACCACCGACTCCCTCGACGCGCTGGACTGGGTGGAGACGCCCGGGACCTCGCGCTTCCTGGGCCCGGAGGCGATGGCCAATCGCCTGCTGCAGTTCGAGGCACGCCACTGCGTGCCGCTGTCCGGCAGCATCCTCCTCATGCACCTGGGCAGCGCGCGCGCCGACCGACCGCTCCAGGAGGCATTGCCGATCGTGCTCGACGAGACCGACCGCCGAGGCCTGAGGCCGCTGCCCGTCGGCGAGCTCCTGGGCTGCAGGACGACAGACGCTACGCCGCAAGCTCCCAGTGTTCGACTCGGTTTGCGCTGACTCTCCGGACCACCCCCTGCCGCTCCAGCTCGAGCAGGTGCCCGAGCACCTCGGAGAACGCCAGGAAGCGACCGAGGAGCGTGACGCCCGGGAAGAGCCTGGTGATCAGCCTTGCCGGCGTGGCCGGTCCCGCCGTGAGCGCCGCGCGGACCTCGGCGGACCTGGCAGCCTGCCTCGCCCGCAGCGCCGCAATCTGGCCTGCGACGTCGGAGATGCACGGGCCGTGGCTCGGGAGCAGTAGCCGAGATCCCATCGTCTCCAGGCGCGCCAGGGTCGCTGCGTACGCCGCGAGCGACGGGAACGGTCGGCCCGGCGCCTCGGGATCGGTTTCCACGACCGCGTTGGGGGTCAGGCCGTCCAGAATCGTGTCGCCCGTGAGCAGAACCCCTTCCTCGACGAGTTCGTAGGCCACGTGCCCGGGTGTGTGGCCTGGAGTGTGGTGGATCCGGATCGGCCCGCGTTCGTGCGGCAGCTCCTGTCCACCCGATATCCACGTCAGCCTCTTGACCGGCCTGGCCGTCCGGTCGAGCCGTCGCAGCCCGACCACGAGGGCCAGGCGCTCGAAGGCCGGAAGGCCCGCTTGCCTGAGCTGCCGCCACAGCATGGGGTAGTTGCGATCGAGGGCAAGGTTGCGACGGTCGTGGGGGTGCGCCAACAGCTCCACACCGAGCCGCGAGAGCCGACGCGCAAGTCCGAAGTGGTCGTGGTGGCCATGGGTGATCAACACGCGCCTGAGGTCCCCAGGACGCAGGGAGCGGGCGGCGAGAGCCTGCCCGAGGCCGATCCAGGCCGCTGCGGTCCCTGGTCCGGTATCCACGAGCGTGAGTGGCTCCCCGGTGAGCAGATAGAGCGTCACCGGCCCGATCGGGTACGGCGTGGGCAGGACAATCGGCTCGACCCAGGAGGGAAGCCCCGGCCCGTCGCACGGCCGCCGTGAACGCCGACGCGCGAGGGAGGAAGCTGCGGTGGGAGCGTTCGTCGCTTGCACGCCGTTCCTTCGTATCCCCCGCTCCGTCAGCCCGTCGAGGCACCCTCCCCGTACATTGCGGACAGGAGCAGCGCGAAGCGCTCCTCGATCACTCTTCGCTTCACCTTGAGCGTCGGTGTGAGCTGGCCACCCGAGATGGTGAACGGCTCGGCTATCAAGCGGAACCTCTTGATCGTCTCGTAGCGCGCGAGGTTCGCGTTCACCCCATCCACCATCTCCTGGTAGGCCGCCAGTACGTCGGGTCGGGTGAGCAGAGCCACGCGGTCCCCGGCAGGCACACCACGCTTGGTGGCCCACACGTCGAGAGCCTCGAAGTTGGGCACGATGAGGGCCACAATGTAGGGCTTGCGGTCCCCGAACAGCACCGAGTTCTCGACCAGCGGCGAGGCGTTGAGTTGAGTCTCGATGGGTTGAGGCGCTACGTTCTTGCCGCCGGCCGTGACGAGGATGTCCTTCTTGCGGTCGGTGATGCGAAGGAAGCCGTCACTATCCAGATCGCCGATGTCCCCGGTGGCAAGCCACCCCTCCGAATCGAGAACGGCCGCTGTTTCTTCCGGCTTGTTCCAGTACCCCTTCATCACATGCCTGCCACGAGTGAGAACCTCACCGTCGGGGGCGATCCGCACCTCGGCGCCCGGGACTGGCGGCCCGACGGTGCCGAGCTTCCAGCGGTCAAAATGGTTCACGGTGATGACGGGCGAGGTCTCGGTCAGGCCGTACCCCTCCAGCGCCTTGATCCCCATGGCGTGGAAGAACTCCCCTATGAAGACCGGCAACGGCGCACCGCCCGAAATCGAGAACAGGATGCGGCCGCCGAGGGCAGCGCGGATCTTCGAGTAGACCAGCAGGTCGAAAAACCGGTACCGAAAACCCTTCCGCCCGGTTCGCACGCTCTCGATTCCAACCCTCAGCGCGGCACGGAACAGCGACTGCTTGAGCTTTGGGCCCTGGGCGACCTCGTGCATGACGCGCTCGTACACCTTCTCGTAGAACCTCGGAACCGCGGTGAAGACGTCGGGACGCACGCGGCGCATCGCGTCGGCGGTCTCCAGAATGCCACAGTAAGCGATCGTGAGCCCGTGCATGAAGTATGTGTAGTCCACGAGCCTTTCGAGCACGTGTGAGAGCGGCAGGAAGGCCAACGCGGTCTCACCGCCCGGCCATGGCATGACACTAGCCGAGGAACCGGCATCGAAGACGAAGTTGTCGTGGGTCAGCATCACACCCTTGGGTTCGCCGGTGGTCCCGGAGGTGTAGATGAGGGTGGCGAGGTCTCCCGGCTGCACGTGTGGGCGGCAGCTCTCAAGGAACGCCTCCGCCTCGCTTTGCGTGAGCTCCGCCGTGCACGAGCCAAGTGTCCGCACTCCCGGCGGCGCATTCCCGTCGATCAGCAGCACATCTCTCAACTGCGGGCAACTGCCCCGCACCTCGAGCACCTTGGCAAGCTGCTCGGGGTTTTCCGCCACCACTATCCGAGCACCCGAGTCCGTCAGGATGGCGCGGACCTGCGTTGCCAGCAGTGTCGGGTAAATCGGCACGTCGAGCGCACCCAGGTGGAGGCACGCGAAATCCACGATATGCCACTCGGGGCGGTCGCCGCACAGCAACCCGACGCGATCGCCCTTGCCGACACCGATAGCCGCCAGACCCTTGGCGAGGCCTGCCACCCGTCTTGCCACCTCCGGTGCTTGCAGGGCGATCTCACCGCCGCCGCGGACGTCAACGAGCGCAGGCGTTGGGGATGCGCCCCGCCAGAGCGCAAAGAAGTTCAAAAGCGTTCGTGGCTCACCCATGGATCTCTCCCCCCCGCGGCTCGAGGCCCTCGAGCAGCACCCGCAGCAGCGGCTCGACCTGCTCCGCCAGCGGCCGCGGACGGCTGGTCAGCACCCACGACGTGATCAATTCGTCCACGGCACCGAACACCGCGCGTGCGGCCACCTCCGCGGGTACATCCTTGCGGAAGCAGCCCTCCGAAGAACCCTCCGAGATGATCTCCCGGAGCAAGCGTAGGTACTCGGCCACCCGACCTTTCGCCACCCTGCGCAGGAACCGCCGCGAGTGCCGGAGTTCGATCTGGAAGACACATGCCAGCGCCCGGTCGCTCTCCATGCTCGCGACGTGACGCCCCACGACGCGGCGGAGCTTGTCGCACGGGTCATCCGACTCAGCAGCGTCGCGGCGCGCGTCCACCAGGAACGCGTGCGCGTGATCCTCGAGGAGCGAGACCAAGAGGTGTTCCTTCCCCTCGAAGTAAAGATAGGGCGTTCCGTCCGCCACCCCTGCGCGCTTGGCCACTTCACGCATCCGGGCGCCAAAGTAGCCGCGCTCTGCAAACACCTCAACCGCCGCGCGGAGAATCGCTTCTCGCTTGCGCTCCCGCGACCTCTGGCCCGGCGCCCTCCGCAAGCTCGTCCCCCACTTCAAGACTGAACTCCGTTCAGTCTCACCGACGGCCACAACGATGTCAAGCAAAGGCGGTGCTAGCATATGAATGATGAAGGAAGACACCGAGACAGCTCTCGAAAACCTCGTCAATCAGATCGCCCACGACGTCCGCAACCATGCCTTCACGATGGGGCTTCAGGCGGAGATGGGGATCCGGAGGTCGGGGGCGGTGCCTGAGATCAAGGCACACTTCGAGGCCGTGCTCAGACAGGTTGACGCCCTGAAGCATTACCTGGAGCAGCTCCTCCTGTACGGACGGCCGATCAGGCTCACGCTGACGTCCGTGGACCTCGTCGCGCTGATGCGGGAGCAGGTCCAACGCCTGCAGTACGCGTGGGACCCCAACGCGCCACCGTTCGAGATCAAGCTGGAGACAGACGGCGACCTCCAGCGCGGCGCCTGGGATCCCAGGGCGCTCTCGCACGCTCTCTTGGCGATTCTCGACAACGCGGTCCGCAGCGCAACTCCGCCGCCACCGGTGTCGATCACGGTGCGAGGCAGCGACGACAGCGCCGTTGTCGAAATCCGGGACGCTGGCCAGGGGATCCCACCGGACGTGCTCGCCAAGCTCACGGCGCCGATGGCGGTGCGCAGGGCCGGCGGGGCGGGCCTCGGCATCGCCATCGCGCGCAAGATGGTGGAGGGTCACGGCGGCCGCCTCGAAATCTCGAGCGGAAAGGCCGGCACTACCGTACGCATCGCGCTCCCGTGGGCAGCCCCGGCCGCCTCCTCAGCCTCCGAAAGCTGAACGCTCGATGTCCCCTCCAGCCGCACGCGTGACCCGGCCAAGCTCTCCCGCGCCGTTGCCCGGCGTTACCCGGTACTTGGTCCACCCGGAGTTGGCGGGGCGGCGGCTGGACCAAGGGGCCGCTGCACTCTCCGGGCTACCCAGACGGAGGGTCCGGGTGCTGATTGCCGAAGGTCGTCTGTGGGTCAACGGCAGGCCTGCCCGGGTCCTCTCAAGACCACTCCACGTGGCCGACGTGCTCGACATCGTTCCCGGGGAGGAGAAGCTCGCGCCGCCGCCGTCGCCGCTCCCTTCCCTGCCCATCCTCCACGAGGACGGCTGGCTCTTGGCCGTCGACAAGCCTGCGGGGGTCACGACGCAGCCACCGCGAAGGCGCGCTCCGGGAGAGACAACGGCCCACGAGAGGATCCTCCTCCAGCTCGCCGCGCGCGAGGGGCAGAGGGTCGAGGTCCTGCTCTTCCACCGCCTCGACCGCCTGACCACCGGTGTGCTCGTGTTTGCGCGCCGCCGGGAGGCCGCCGGCGCCCTGAACAGGCTCTGGAACTCGGGTGCGGCGGACAAGCGCTACCTGGCGATCGTGCACGGCCACCCGGAGGAGGGGCACAGGAGACTGTCCGGGGCAATCGCGCCCGATCCGTTGGTTCCCGGGCGGTTCCGCGTCGTACGCGGTGGAAGACCCGCCGCCACCGAGTTGCGCACGCTCGCGCCGCTGGGCGAGCTCTCCCTCGTCGAGGTTCGCCCGCTAACCGGCCGGACCCATCAGGTGCGCGTTCATCTGGCAGCAGCCGGGTTTCCGATCGCGGGGGACACGCTCTACGGGGGCGGCGCCGTCGTCCCCCGCCCATTCCTCCACGCGTGGCGGCTCGCGTTCCCCCACCCCCGCACCGGCACGCCCCTGCGTCTCGAGGCTCCGGTCCCCGCTGACCTGACGACCTTTCTTGCAGACCTCGGGGTCGTCACGGCAGAGGTGCTTCACCGCTAGACGGCCGCGCAACCAGGGGCGATCCCAGGCACCTGGGGCTAGAATGCCGCGAGACACCGAACGTATCGAAATGGGTCTTGAGACCCGCCAGGGAGGACGGAGGCCAGAAATGCTCAACCGGCGGCAGTTCGTGGCGGCGGCCAGCCAACCTTTCGGGGCCGCGGCGGCGCTCGCTTTCCTGCACCCCCGCCGCGCCCACGCCATCGCCGAGGCCGCGAGCCGGCACCCCGGCACGGCCGAAGAGGTCGCCCGCGACGAGGGCTTCTGGTCGGAGATCCAACGCGCGTTCGTCGTGGATCGTACGGTCATCAACCTCAACAACGGCGGCGTCAGCCCCTCCCCGGCGGCGGTGCAGGAGGCCCAGCGCCACTACCAGGAGTACTCCAACGCGGCCCCCGTCTACACCATGTGGCGCGTGCTCGAGCCACAGCGCGAGACGGTGCGGGAAAAGCTGGCACGCTTCTTCGGTTGCGATCCCGAAGAGGTCGCCCTGACACGCAACACCTCCGAGGGGCTCGAGACCTGCCAGTTCGGTTTCGACCTGAAGACCGGGGACGAGGTGCTCACCTCGAATCAGGACTACCCCCGCATGATCGCCACGTTCAGGCAGCGCGAGCGGCGTGAGGGGATCGTCCTGAGGCGGATCTCGCTTCCCACCCCCGCCGAGAACCCGGAGCAGGTGGTCCGCCTGTTCGAGGGGGCGATCACCCCGAGGACCCGCCTGATCCTCGTGAGTCAAATGATCTTTCTCACCGGCCAGGTGCTCCCGGTGCGGGAGATCGTCGCTCTCGGACGCCGCAGGGGGATCCCGGTGCTCGTGGATGGAGCTCACGCGTTCGCACACCTGGCATTCACGCATGCCGACCTTGACTGCGAGTACTACGCCACCAGCCTGCACAAGTGGCTGTTTGCGCCCCACGGCACCGGCATGCTTTACGTCCGGCGCCAGAAGATCGGGCCCCTCTGGCCGCTGATGGCGGCGCCGCCCGAGATGGACAACGACATCCGCAAGTTCGAGGAGATCGGCACGCACCCAGCCGCACCGTATCTGGCGATCGCCGAGGCGCTCGCGTTCACGACCGGCATCGGCCCGCAGCGCAAGGAGGCGCGTCTTCGCTACCTGCGTGACCGCTGGGCGCTTCGCCTCTCCCGTAACGACCGGGTGCGGCTCCACACCAGCCTCAAACCAGGGCTCTCGTGCGGTCTGGCACTGGTGCAACTCGAGGGCATCGACTCGGGAAAGCTCACCGACTACCTGTGGGCCAAGCACCGCATCATCGTGGCGGCAATCAAGCACGAGGAGTTCGAGGGGATTCGAGTCGCCCCCAGTGTGTACACGACACCCGGCGAGATCGACCGGTTCTGCGAGGTCGTGGAAGGGGTCCTCGAGAAAGGACTGGCGACCACATGAGAACCTGCCTCGCAACTTTGGGAAGTGTTCTGCTCCTGATGGCGTGCCGGGAACACCCGCAGGTGATCGTCACCGACACCGCCCCCAAGGCGATCGGCCCCTACTCCCAGGCCGTGCGCGCGGGTGGCACCCTGTACGTGTCCGGCCAGATTGCGATCGACCCCGCCACTGGCGAGATCGTCAAGGGAGGGATCGACCCCCAGACCCGGCAAGCACTGGAGAACCTCAAGGCGGTCCTCGAGGCCGCCGGCTACTCGCTCGAGAACGTCGTCTCCTGCCAGGTTTTCCTCTCCGACATGGACGACTTCGCGGCAATGAACAAGGTGTACGCGGGGTACTTCCCCAGGCAGCCGCCTGCCCGCACAACGGTCGAGGTGGCCGAGTTGCCCAAGGACGCAAGGATCGAGATCAGCGCGGTCGCGGTCCGTTAGTACGGCTGGCGCGTCGAGAAGCGCGTCCAGGGCCGTGAGGGCAGGTCCGTAAGAAGCGCCCTCTGCCAGCCGTACTCCGGGTGCCGCTGCAGGAACTCACCGGCAGCAAAATCCAGTCCACACGGGTGGCCCATGGCCGCCCACATTTCCATCCCCTGCACCATCGCGGCGTCCGCAACCTTGGCCTGCACCGTCCCGGCGGGGCCGTACGGTTCCTGCCAGGGCTTCGAACCGCGCGGCGAGAGGTCCACGTGCCCGCACAGCGTGCGCTCGCTCGGCGCGTTCGCCTTCTTCTCGTACGCGTCGTAGTGGTCCGCCATGAACTGCCTGGCGACCGCGACGTCGATCCTACCCTTGGTCTCCGCCATGAGCTGTTCCCACCGCGTGTGACGGACGTTGCGACCCTCGTTGGGATCGCCGACCCGGAAGGTCGTCTCCTCGGCCGCCAGCTTCGGGCTGACCGGGAAGTTGGCACCCACGTAATAGCCGTCGCTCGTTCGTTCGAGAGTGACGTTCTTCAACCCCAGCTCCAGCCGGGCGATCTCGTTGCGCTTGGTGTCCGCCACCAGCCAGGCGTTGGCGTAGCCGCCGTTGTTGCGGTACGTCATGATCCGAACGAAGTCATCGATGGTGGCCGCATACTGCATCGCCTTGCGGGCGCGCACGAACTCGGGGATCCCGTTCGGCTCGAACCCCTTGAACTGCGAGATCGTGGTCTCGGTGATGGCGAGGCCCGCGGAGTTCATCCCGAAGTCGTCGCCGCTGTGGATCATCCCCGGAAAACCGTCCATGAGGATCCGGTACCCCTTCTCCGGGCGGATGTCGAAGATGATCTTCCAGCGCGACCCCTCCAGGTATCCCGACCAGTTGTTGTGTGCGATCACCGGCTGGCCCCCGCGAGTCCAGCTGCCGGTGGCCACGAAGGCGCTGCAGCGCTCCGGGGCTGTCGACGCTTTCGAGGCATCGAGCCAGTCGGTGTAGTAGCTCAGCTCCGGAAAGGCGTTGAGCACCACCACGTCCGTGACGTCTGCCTGGACGCCCTTTGCGGCCAGGCCCTCCGAGATGCCGCGCAGCTCCTCCCGGTACTCCTCCTCGACGCGAGGCCAGAGGACCGCCTCCGCCGCCTTGCGGAGGAACGCCCAGTCGCGTTTGGTGTCGTGCGTCAGCGTCAGCTGAACAACCTTGAGTGCGTCCGCGATCTCCGGCGCCAGGGTGTAGCCGTGCTGGAAGCCGATCTGCCGGGGAGACCCCTGCAGCCGAACCGGGATCCAGCCGTTGACCTCGGCCCCCCTCCCCGAGCCGGAGAGTCGTCGGGCCACGCTTGGCCCGCACGACAGCAGCAGCGGGACAAGCAGCGCCAAGGCAAGCATGTCGGAAATCACTCGCAGTCTCATCGTCGCCCTCGAAACACAGTCTAGTCGGCCAACACCTTCAGAGCAGCGCCTCTTCCTTGAGCGTTCGAGTCATCAGGGCCGGAACCGCCTCACGCGGCGTGATCTGGCCGGCGAGGATGGCCTCGACCGTGAAGGCGATCGGCATGTCCACCCCGTGCCGGCGCGCGAGCTCCGAAGCGGCGCGGGCCGTGGGCACGCCCTCCGCCACCTCGCGGCCGGCGAGGATCCGCTCGAGCGGCTCTCCGCGCCCCAGACGTTCTCCCACGCTGCGGTTACGCGAGAGCGCGCCGGTGCAGGTGAGCACGAGGTCGCCCATCCCGGCGAGCCCGCGAAACGTCGCCTCCCGCCCCCCGAGCCGAACGCCGAGCCGGGCGATCTCGTGCAGGCCGCGCGTCAGCAGTGCCGCGAGAGCGTTCAGGCCGAGCTCGAGCCCGGAGGCCATCCCGGCCGCGATCGCGATCACGTTCTTCAGCGCACCGGCCAGTTCGACGCCCACGACATCGGAGGCAGTGTAGAAGCGGAACGACCTGTCTGAAAACGCCCCCTGCAGCTCCCGAAGAGCCTCAGCGTTTGTCCCTGCCAACACCGCCGCTGTTGGAAGGCCCGCCGCCACCTCCCGGGCGAACGACGGCCCCGACAGCGCGACGAACGCCCCCTTTGTCAGCCCGAGCTCCGCGCGCACGAGCTCATCCATGCGCGCGAGGCTCGCGACCTCGATGCCTTTGCTCGCGGAGACCAGCACCGAGCGCGCAGCCAGGTGCGGCCGGATCTCCCTCAGAACGGTGCGCGCAAACTGGACCGGAACCACAAAGACGATCGCCCGCGCTCCGGCCACCGCAGCGGCCAGCTCGCCCGTGACCTCGACCCGCTCCGGGACTGCGAAATCCGAGAGGAACAGGGGGTTGCGGCGAGTCCTCCGGATACCCTCGACAACCTCGTCCTCGTGGGCCCACAGCGAAACATCGCACCCCACCCGTGCGAGGTGCATCGCCAGGGCGGTCCCCCAGGAGCCGGCGCCGATGACCGCGGCTCTCATAATTTCTTCTCCCCGAGGCGCGGCTCCTCGCCGCGCACCAGCCGTGCGAGGTTGGCGCGGTGCCGCCAGATGATCACGAGGGCCGCCAGAACGGCGCACAGCACCACCGGACCGGGGGGGCGGGCGATGAAGAAGAGGGCAACCGGGAAGGCGGCCGCCGCGGTGACACTCGCCAGCGACACGAAGCGGAACACCACCAGCATCGCGACCCACACCCCGGCGATGACGACCGTCGGCAGCCACGCGAGGGCGAAGAACACCCCCGCCCCGGTGGCCACTCCCTTCCCTCCCCTGAACCGTAGCCAGACCGGGAAGCAGTGCCCGACGATCGCCGCGAGCCCGGCCGCAGCCACCCAGTCGGGGTTGGCAGTCGCCTGCCGCATGAGCAAGACCGCCGCCACACCCTTGGCGATGTCGAGGATCGCGATCGGGAGCGCCACTTTCCACCCCGCGGCACGCATGGCGTTGGTGGCGCCGACGTTGCCCGACCCCACCTTCCGCACATCCCCCCGACCGGCGGCCTTCACGAGGAGGAAGGCAAATGGGATCGAGCCCAGAAAGTACGCCAGCACCAACATCAGATCGCGCGCCATCACGGCCTCCCGGGTTTGCTCACGAACCCACCGGCCAGCGCCGAAGCGGCGTGTAGACGGTCCCGGAGGGGCGCAGGTCGCTCTGGAACAGCACAACTTCGCGCGCCACGAACTCGGGGAACCGCCACTTCCCGACCTGGACCAAGAAATGTTCGACGGCCTGCACACCCCACGGGCGCTCCAGACGCGCAAGCGTCAGGTGGAGCGAGAAGGCACGCGCCTCGCGGTCCACGCCGAGGGCGGCCGTCGCGTCCTCAACGGCGCGCGCCCACGAATCGAGCCCGGCTGCCTGGCCACCAACCCACGCCACCCGGGGGCGCCGATCGCGAGGGAAGTACCCGCCACCCCCGAGACGAACGGTCACCGGGGACAGTCCAGAGAGGGCCCCTCCGACTCCCGTGTCCAGCCTCTCCACCAGGTCCTGAGGCTGCTCGCCGAGGAACTTGAGGGTGATGTGCATGCCCTCCGGGCGCACCCAACGCGCCGGAGGCTGGTCGCGCTTGAGAGGACCCAGTCCCTGGCGAAGAACGTCACGAACCTCCTCGGGCAGATCCACCGCGATGAACAGCCTCATCAGTCCTCCACGAGCACACGACGCAGCAGGTCGAGGGCGAAGTTAGCGGAAAACTCCCGCACCATCTCGCGGTTCCCACTGAACCGATGCAGGGCGTGCCTCGCCCCACGCGGCGTCGCCACGGCGATGTGCACCGTGCCCACGGGCTTCTCCGCCGTGCCCCCGGTCGGGCCGGCGATCCCGGTGACGGCCAGGCCGCACTCCGCCCCCAGGGCGCAGGCTCCCCTCGCCATCGCCTCTGCGGTCTCCCGGCTCACAGCGCCGTTCGCCGCCAGTACCTCCGCCGGCACACCAAGCATCCGTTCCTTGAGCTGGTTGGAGTACGCAACCACGCCTCCGACGTAGTGGTTGCTCGCGCCCGGCACCCCTGTGAGCTGGAAACCCACCAGGCCGCCCGTGCAGGACTCGGCGGTGGCCAAACGCAAGCCGTGGCGGCCGAGCAGCTCGAGCACCACCCCGGGGAGCGTGGCGTTGTCACGACCGTAGAGGTCGTCGCCAGCCGCCGCCGAGAAGGCAGCGTCCATCTCGGCAAGCTCCTTCACTCCCTGGGGCCCGGACGCCGACACGACCAGCGACACCTGCCCGCGCCCCGCGAGGATCGTGACCCGTTCGCGGCCGAAGCGCTCGTAGAGCGGGCTGACGCGCTGCTCCACCTGCGACTCGTAGACACCGGCAAGGCGAAGCGTCCGGGTCACCACACCGCTCGCGGCCACCCACCGCGGAAGAAGGTGCGAGGTGAGGATCTGCTCGAACTCGGATGGGACACCCGGCAGCAGAACCAGCGAGCGATCCTCCACCTGTACGAGCTGCCCGGGGGCGGAGCCGAGGGGGTTGCGCAGCACCTCGGCACCCTCGAGGATGTCGGCCATGCGGGCGGCGACAGGCGGCACCGCTCGGCCCAACCTGCGGTAGCGGGCCGCCAGCTCCTCCTCCAGCCCGGGCCGGCGCTCGAGGGCGAGCCCGAGGGCGCGGGCGACCCCTTCTCGTGTGACGTCATCAGCGGTAGGGCCGAGGCCGCCACTCACGATCACCAGCTCGGTCCTGGCGAGCAGCTCACCCACCGCGGCGGCGATCGTCCCGGTGTTGTCTTCCACGCATCGCTTCTCGACCAGCTCGTACCCGCACCGCCCGAGCAGACGCGCGGCGATTAGCGAGTTGGTGTCTAACCGCTCCGTTCGCAGGAGCTCCGAACCCACGGCAACGAAGGCAGCCGGCCGGGGTGCCGTCATGCGGCGATTGTAGCCGCACAAGCGGGAAGGGTCGTCGCGCGGCCGCCGAAGGCTTGCGTGCGAGCGCTCCCTGGGTTCAAATGGCGACATGGACCGCGATCAGCTCGTCGCCTACCTCGACGATCTCCTCGAGGCGGACACCCTCCAGGACGTGGGCGTGAACGGCCTCCAGGTGTCGGGAAATCAGGAGGTGGAGAGGCTCGCGACCGCCGTGTCCGCGTCGGCCGAGCTGTTCTCCCAGGCGGCGGACTGGGGGGCGGATGCGGTGCTGGTCCACCACGGCCTGCTCTGGCGCGGCGATGAACCTCCGCGGGTGATGGGTTCTTTCCGCCAGCGCCTGCGCCTCCTCCTCGAGAACGACCTCAACCTCATCGCCTATCACCTACCGCTCGACCGCCACCCGGCTCACGGCAACGCCGCGGTGCTGGCGCGGGCGCTCGGCCTCGAGCAGCTCGAGCCGTTCGGGAGCTTCGGGGGCGTCGCTTTGGGCGTGGCGGGCGTTTTCCCCACCCCAGTCCCAGCCGAGGACCTCTTCAGCCGGCTCGGAGCCGTCTGCGGTCAGGAGCCGCAGATCTTTCCCGGGGGACCCGAACGGGTCGCCTCGGTCGGAATCGTGACTGGCGGGGCCCCGACCGCCTTCGACGAGGCCGTGGCCGCCGGGCTCGACGCCTACATCACCGGCGAGGCGCGGGAGTGGGTCCTGCACCGCGCGACGGAGGACGGCGTCCACTTCCTGGCCGCCGGCCACTACGCCACCGAGCGGTTCGGCGTGCGCTCCCTGGGCGAGTTCCTGTCCAAGCGCTTCGACCTCGAGGTGCGCTTCTTCGACCTCCCCAACCCGGTCTGAAACCCCGCCCCACTCCGGCCGCGGGGCGGAATATGACGCCGTAAGACGCGGTTTCCCCCTCGAAGTTCACGTAGCGGCGATTGGCGCTGCCGGCGTGACTGAGATTTGCCCCGTCCCCCGAGCACCCCCCCGGAAGGAAGAGGAAATCAAATGAAAAAGGCCTTTCTAGGTGTAGTCGTTCTCACCGTCATCGCTGCTGGTGCCTTCGCCGCGGAAACCGCCACGCAGGCGATTGAGAAGCGCACCGGCGAGTTCGTCGCCGCGTGGAACCATCACGACCCGAGCGCGATGGCCGCGGTCTGGGCCCCCGACGGCGACCTCATGAACCCCTTCGGGCGCTGGGCCAAGGGGCGCGAAGGGGTGGCCAAGTTGCTCACCGAAGAGCACTCCACAATGATGAAGGCGACGACCTTCACGACGAACGCCATCGCGGTTCGCATCCTTGCACCCAACGTCGCCCTCGCCGATTGGGATTTCACCGTCGCCGGCATCACGGCGCCCGACGGCTCGACTGTGCCTACGCAGAAGCTCCACGGCGCCAACGTATGGGTGAAAACCGGCGGCACATGGTTCCTGCTCGCAGGCCGTCCGATGATCCCGGCGTCGCTTCCCGGCCAAATGCCGAGGTAGTTCTCAGCCGTCACAAGGTGCGCTACTCTTGGGCGCCGGCAACCGGCCGGTTAGGTGTGCCTCCGGTGCCCGCCACCGGGAAAGGAGTAGGCATGGACATCCTCGACAGGTCGGTCGCCCACCCCCCAAAGGCTCCATTGGACCCCAAGAACCTGCCTTTTGGGCGCACCTTCTCGTCGAACATGTTCCTCGTCGAGTGGGACGAGGGGAAGGGCTGGCACGACGCCAGGATCGTCCCCTACGGGCCCCTGTCCCTGGCCCCCTCCGCAATGGTGTTCCACTACGGGCAGGAGATCTTCGAGGGGCTGAAAGCCTTCCGCCACCCGGACGGCTCGATTCGTGTCTTCCGCCCGGACCGGAACGCGGCACGCCTCAACACGTCGGCCGCCCGCCTGTGCATGCCCGAGATCCCGGTGGAGCTGCAGCTCGAGGCGATGCGGAAGCTCATCCGGATCGACAGCGACTGGGTCCCGCCCCCGCCCGCGACGCTCTACGTGCGCCCCACGATGATCGCCACCCAGGAGGCGCTCGGCGTCCACAGCTCGAATCGCTTCCTGTACTTCATCATCACGGGCCCGACCGGCCCGTACTTCGGCCCCAAGACCACCACGGTGCGAATCATGGTGGCGCGCGACTGGGTGCGCGCCGCTCCCGGCGGCACCGGGAGTGCCAAGGCCGGCGGTAACTACGCGTCGTCGCTGCTGGCCGGTTCGGTGGCCCAGGAGAAGGGGTGCGATCAGGTGATGTGGCTCGACGCGGTGGAGCGCCGCCACGTCGAGGAGGTCGGGGCGATGAACCTGATGTTCGTGTTCGACGGCGTGGTGACGACCCCGCCGACCTCGGGCACGATCCTTGCCGGCATCACCCGCGAGAGTCTGGGCCTGCTCTGCAAGGAGCTCAAGCTACCGTTCGTCGAAAGGCCGATCCACATCGAGGAGGTCTTCCAGACCCTGGGCAGCGGGGACTGCACCGAGATCTTCGGCTGCGGGACCGCGGCCGTGGTTTCGCCCGTCGGCGAGCTCCTCGATGGCGACAAGGTCTACCACGTCGGCGATGGCAAAGAGGGGCCGGTCGCGAAGAGGCTGCGCGAGACGCTCACCGCGATCCAGTTCGGCACCGCGAAGGACACGCACGACTGGATGATGAAGATCTAGCCGCGCGGGCTCATCGTTTCCACTGCGTGGAGACTTCTCCTTTGCCCCGCGGGCTTGCCTCTCTTTTTCTCACTGCGTGAGGGCCTTTCTTTTGCCGGTGCCGCGGTGTCCTGTCTTTCCTTTTCCACTGCGTGGAGGCTTTTTCTTTGCCCCGCGGGCTCGGAGCCGAGTCGCTCGGGCTGGGCGTCGAGCCCAGCCCTCCGACCCGCCGGCGCGAGCGACCCGACAGCGCAGCCCGCCGTGGGGCCCCTCAGCGTCGGCGAGAGGCCGCCGCGCCGTCTCCCCACGTCGACCAGCGCGTCGAGTGCCCGCACGCGCCGGC
>DATKMD010000208.1:0-2358 GCA_035542075.1 Thermoanaerobaculaceae bacterium | reverse complement strand
CTGTTCGGCGTCGAAGAGCTTCAGGATCTCGTCCCGCAAGTTGACCAGGATGTGGTCGAGGTCGTTGGCCGAATGGATCTTGTTGATGATCTGCTTGGCCGCCTCGGTGTAGGCGACCTTCTCCTGCAGCTCCTGCAACGTCTCCGGGCGGACCGTCGTCGGGCCTGGCATCTGGTCCTCGTACGAGCTACGCGGCGGATTGGCCTGCCTGGCTTCGATGCGAAGCCGGGGGCGATTCAGCACAGATAACGGGCGCCCAAGGGTATTCCCGAACGGCCGGCAAAGGCAAGGCCAAAGATGGCGCCCTAATCTCCGGCTAAGCGGGAGCCAGCGCCCCGATCCGCTGCCGCACGAGGAGCATGAGGGCGAGGTGAACGGCCCCGGTCAGTCGTAACAGCGTGCGCCGGGCATGGTGCACGACCTTCCCGACGGTGTTGAACAGCAGAAAACGCAGCCGCTTCGGCCGGGCGGTCGCGAGATCTCCGGGTAAGGTGAGCCGCTTGAGCGCGGTGAGCAGGTTGTAGGTGAGCACGTTGAGCCGGAACCAGGCGGCGTTCGCCCCGAACTTCCCGCTCGGGAGGGCGGCCGCCGCGAGCTCATTCTTGAGGACGTGATGGACGTGCTCGACGGTGCCGGCCTTCTCGCGGTGCCACTGCAGGAGGGCCAGGCCATCGCCGGCGCGATTGGTGACGATGGCGAAGTGCTTCACGGCGCTCCCATCGGCGAACAGCTCGCCCTGGCGCGTGGTAATCCGGAGCACCAGATACCGCCGCAGGCAGGCGCGGGTCTTCCGGTGGTCGCCGTCGTCCGGCACGTAGGGCACCTCGGCCCACTCGCGGCGCGCGTCGACCTCCTCCCGCTCGAGCTGCCAGGCCGTGGCCGGGAGGCGGAGGATCTCGGCGTGGAGCTGCTCGGAGAGATCGGCGCTGATGGCATACTCGATGTTCCGGCCCTCGCACCACGTGAGGACCTCCGTCTCGTACAGCGCGCTGTCCCCCCGCACGCGGAGCTGGGTCACGCCCGCCGGGAGGGCGGCCACGGCCCGCTCGAGGATCCGCCGGTTCCCGCAGCCGGCGGGGACGTGGCCGTCGCGGAACTCGTCGTGGACGATCACGTCCTGCTCGGCCCAGACCACCACGACCGGCTGGTAGCCCTGGGTCCCGTCGTAGGCCACCGTGGCCGCCTCCTTGTGGCTCTCCACGAGCGTGGCGTCCACGTCCAGGGTCGCCGTCGGCGTCGGGGCCCCGCGCTGCAGCCCGGCCACCAGGGTCCGGTTCGCCTGCCCGAGGCCGACGAGCGGGGTCGACTCGGCCGGGATCGCGGCCTTCGGCCCGGCCTGCCAGAGCGGGAGGTCGGCGGCGTGGAACGCCTCGAGGAAGTCCCGCACCGTCGTGGCCGCCGGGAGCGGGTAGCCCAGCAACGCGCTGAGGGCCTGGTCCTCGTGGAGCGTCGTGAGGTCCTGACAGCGGTCCCCGCCCGCGAGCCAGAGGGTAATGAGACTCTCGACGAGCTGGGACGCGCGCAGGCCCCGCTGGCGCTGCTTCACGGCCACCTGCGCGTCGACCGCAGTGGCGACCCCGAGCTGCCGGAACAGTTCGATCGCGAGCGGGATGCCAGCGCGGCTGGTGACCAGACTCGGATCAACCACGTCATCGAGGTCGAAGGGCAACTGTGTCGGCGGTTGGGGCATCGTGTCTCTCCGGGACGGCGGGTTCACCCTCCGGGTGATCGAGGAGCAAGCCCGATGCCACAACCACTGGGGCTCTGTGCATGACTCGCATCAACCTTCGCTAGCGAGTCCCAGGTCGTTAGTCGGAGAACAGGGAGTGTGTGGTCCATATACCACGGTTGGGCCTCACCGACAACACTGACGAGTCGCCGGGGCAGCGTAAAAGGCGGCGTCGGCTTCGGTTCCGACGATGCCCATCTTCCGTTGCCCCAGGTGGTCGAGCAGTCGCTCCTCTCAGCGATCTCTGCGCCTCTGCGGTCAAGGCTCTTCGGCTCGGGCTTCCGTCGCCTTGATCGCTTCTTCGCGGATCAGGCCCAGGGCCTGTTGCTTCAGGCGGAGGAAGGTGTCGGTGGACTTCAGCTCGTAGCTGCGGGGGCGCGGGAGGGGGACGGCGATCTCGGCCTTGATGCGGCCGGGGCGGGCGGTCATGACCACGATCTCGTCGCCAAGGAGGATCGCTTCGTCGATCGCATGGGTGACGAACAGCACGGTCTTGCGCGAGGCTTCGAAGATGCGCAGCAGCTCTTCCTGCATCACGATCTTGGTCTGGGCATCGAGCGCGGCGAACGGCTCATCCATGAGCAGAATGGGGCGCTCCATGATTAGCGCGCGCGCCAGCGCCACGCGCT
>DATKMD010000207.1:0-17440 GCA_035542075.1 Thermoanaerobaculaceae bacterium | reverse complement strand
CTGTCAGCAAGTTCCGTCGGGAACGGTCCGCTCCCCACCCGGGTCGCGTACGCCTTGAAGACTCCGAGCACGCCGTTGATCACCCGGCCGGGCAGCCCGCAAGCCGGCGCGGCGAAGCCGGCGAGGCACCCGGAGGAGGTCACGAACGGGTAGGTGCCGTGGTCGAGGTCGAGCAAACTGCCCTGCGCTCCCTCGAAGAGGATCGGCTGGCCAGCGTCGTCGGCCTCTGACAGAGCCCTGGAGACATCGCCGAGGAGCGGTGCGAGCGCCAGCGCCGCCTCCACCACGCGCTCGATCTCCTCGGGCGCAGATGGCTGGGCGTCGGGGTACGGTTGCAGCGCCCGCTGGAGCTCCTCGCTCGCGGCCGCCACGGCCTCGCGGAGCCTGCGGGGGTTACGGGCGAGGCCGAGGCGGACCCCGGTCCGAGCGGAGCGCGCCTCGTATGCGGGGCCGATGCCGCGCCCCGTAGTGCCGAGCCGCGCCGCACCGCGTGAGGCCTCCCGCGCCACGTCGAGGGCGCGGTGACCGGGCAGCACCAGGTGGGCGCGCGGGGAGATGGTAAGACGCGAGCGCACCGACACCGCCTGCTCCTCGAGGCCCCGCACCTCTTCAAGCAGCGCAACGGGGTCGACGACGACTCCCGGCCCGATGAAGCAGCGGCACTCGGGCTGAAGGATCCCCGAAGGGATTAGGTGAAGGGCGAAGTGACGGTCGGCGAAGCGGACGGTGTGACCGGCGTTGTTGCCGCCGTTGAAGCGCACGACGTGACGGAAGGCGGGGCACAGCAGGTCCACGACCTTGCCCTTCCCCTCGTCGCCCCACTGCCCTCCGACCACAACAACGTTCGCCATTCAGTCTCCGCGCGCCTCTAAAGCAGGCGCTGCCTTGTAACAGTTTGCACCGAAAAGCACAAGAAGGACAGCAGGCGGCACAGAGGAAAGATCTTTCCGTGGTCATGGAGGAAGCGTCGTCTTCGCGCGTGCCGACTCGGAACCTTGGACGCGTGCGCCGATGGTATTCTCCGGGCGATGAACCGAGTCATCCTCGACGGCCGCAGCCTGACGCTTGAACAGCTCGGTGACGTCGCGAGATCGGGTGCGGGGGTTGAACTCTCGACCGCAGCGCGGGAGAGGGTTGCCGCGACGCGCGCCGGGATCGAGGCGCGAATCGGCGCAGGCGAGGTGATCTACGGCGTCAACACGGGCTTCGGCAGGCTCGCCGACGTACGCATCCCGGACGAGCGGCTCGCCGAGTTGCAGCGCAACCTGCTGCGCTCGCACGCCTGCGGGGTGGGGGAGCCGTTCGCGGAGGACGTTGTGCGCGCGATGATTTTGCTGCGGGCCAACGTCCTTGCGGGCGGGTACGCGGGCGTGCGGCCGGTCCTGGTCGAGCGACTCGTGGACCTCCTCAACGCCGGCGTGCACCCGGTGGTGCCATGCCAGGGCTCGGTCGGGGCGTCCGGGGACCTCGCGCCGCTCGCGCACCTCGCGCTCGTTTTGATCGGCGAGGGCGAGGCGCTCTACCAGGGGGACAGGCTCGCGGCTGCCGAAGCGCTGGCACGCGCCGGGCTGCCGCGGCTGGAACTCGCGCCGAAGGAAGGTCTCGCCCTGATCAACGGCACACAGACGATGACCGCGGTCGGAGCGCTCGCGCTGCTGGACGCGGAGAGGCTGACGACAAGTGCGGATGTCGTCGCGGCGATGTCGGTGGACGCGATGGAGGGCAGCGACACTGCGTTTGCCGCCGAGATCCACGAGGCGCGCCCGCACCCGGGGCAAATTGCGAGCGCCCGCAACCTGTGGGCGCTGCTGCAGGGCTCCGAGATCAGGACCCGGCACGAGGCGTGCTCGCGGGTGCAGGACGCCTACTCGCTGCGGTGCACACCACAGGTACACGGTGCCGCCCGCGACGCCCTCTCACACCTGCGCGAGAAACTCGCGGTGGAGATCAATTCGGCCACGGATAACCCGATGGTCCTTCCGGACGGCCGCGCAGTCTCGGGAGGAAACTTCCACGGGGCCCCGGTGGCGGCGGCGTTCGACTACGCCGCGATTGCGCTCACCGGCCTCGCCTCGATCTCGGAGCGGCGCTCGGCACGCCTGGTGACCCCGGAGCAGTCGTACCTGCCGGCGTTCCTCGTGGACGCGTCCGGCCTCAACTCGGGGTTCATGATGGCGCAGGTCACGGCCGCCGCCCTGGTCTCCGAGTGCAAGACGCTCGCGCACCCGGCGAGCGTTGACTCGATCCCCACCTCGGGTGGGCGCGAGGACCACGTCTCGATGGGAACCTGGGCGGCGCGCAAGCTCGCCAGGATCGTGGAACACGTGCGCCTCGTGCTCGCAATCGAGCTCTTGGAAGCGGCACAGGGCCTCGAGTTCCGCCGCCCGCTGCGCTCCTCGCCGGCGCTCGAACACGCCCACGCGGTCCTGCGCGAGGTCGTCCCGGCCCTCGATGCCGACCGTTACATGCACCCCGACATCGTCGCGGCGGGCCGCGTCCTCGACTCGTTCGACCCGCAATCGCTCGTCAAAGAGTAGGGGCGACCCGCCGGTCGTCCCCTACCCGCGTTTCGAGCGCCGCGCCGCTACTTGTTCTGCGGCTCCATCCCAATCTCGCGCATCAGCGCATGGGCCTTGTCCACAAAGTCCATGCACCAGAGGACGTAGCGGATGTCGACCGAGATCGTCCGGGAGAGAGCCGGGTTGAACTGGAAGTCCGAGTCGATGGCCTCGTAGTTGCCGTCGAAGGCGAGCCCGATCAGCTCGCCCTTGGCATTCATGACCGGCGAACCGGAGTTGCCCCCGGTGATGTCGTTGTCGGTCAGGAAGCATGCCGGCACGTCCCCGACCTGCTGGTCGCCGTAGGTTCCATCGGCCCCGGCCTTCTCGGCCGCGAGCAGACGCGGGGGAGAAGCGAATGGCTCCATGCCAGTCTCCTTCTCGACCACGCCGTGGTGAGTCGTAAACGGCTTGTAGTAGACGCCGTCCCGCGGCGAGTACCCCTTCACGGTCCCGTAGGTCAGGCGCAGGGTGGAGTTGGCGTCGGAGTAGAGCGGCCCGTCCTTCCACGCGCCGAGGGCCTCGATGTAGCGCGGTGCGAGGGTGACCATCTCGCCGTCGTACCTCTGGGTTACCTGTTCCTTGGCGTCGTCGTCGCGCCTCAGCGCGGCCGCGAAGGCGATCATCGGGTCGCCGGTCGCCAGGAGCGCCTTGTGTTCCATGTCGAACATTGCAAGGCGCACCTTCTCATCGGAGAGCTTCGTGCCTGAATAGAGCCGGTCGAGCATCGCAGTGATGGCCTCATCCCCGGTCTTGCCGGTGGCCGCGAGGGCATCGTCCACCGCGGTGATGCGCTGGCCGGCCGGCAGCTTCGCGGCGTGCTCGAGCAGTTGCGCGAACACCTTGCGCTCGGAGGGCAGGTCCAGGTTGCGCTGGATGTTGAACAAGCGCTGCCGCAGCGTGCGCTCGTCGCGGGCCTGGTAGTCCTTCTTGCGCTCGAGGTCCGGCTTGGTCCTCTCGAACGACCAGCGCTCGATGATGACGGCGGCGGAAAGCAGCGACGAGGAGCGGGGCAGGGGCATCCAGCCGAGAAGGAAATCTCTCTGGTCCGTGGCATCGCGGGCGGCGATCGCTCGTTCCATCGCCGACAGCACGTCCGCGTACCTGGACTTGCGTGCGGGGTCAGCGGCTATCCAGCCGGAGAGCTTGGCCTCCTCGGCGCGCTTTCGGCCAACCAGGTCGCTCTTCGTGAGGCCCTCCAGCATCCCGCTGTTGTTCTTGACTGAGTTGTAGAAGCCCTTGAGCTGTGAGGCGAGCTTGATCTCGACGTCCTTGCCGCGCTTGCCCTCGTCCTCGAGGATTGCGATCAACTCCTTGAGAAGCGCGATCCTCCGGGGGTAATAGAACTGTGTGTCCTCGGCGACCGAGGCTGCGATGCGGTAACGCATCGTCCTTCCCGGATAGCCGAGGATGAATGCGAAATCGCCTTCCCTGAGCGGCTCCCTGGCAATCGAGAGCCAGCGGTCGGGTCTGAACGGGACGTTGTTCGGCGAGTAGTCGGTGGGCTTCCCGTCGGGCCCGACGTAGGCGCGCATGAACGAGTAATCGCCCGTATGGCGCGGCCACACCCAGTTATCCACCTCGCCCCCGTACTCCCCGACCGAGCGCGGCGGGGCGTACACGAGCCTCAGGTCCCGAATCTCGAGCTGGCGGAACAGGACGTACGACCCACCGCCGAACATCTCGGCGACACGGCAGCGCAGACCGCCCTTCTCGCACGCCGCGACCAGCTCCTTCTCACGCAACTCAATCGCGCGGGCCCGGGCCGCCGCCTCCATTCCCGGCTTGAGGACCGAGGTGACGGACTTCGTGACGTCCTCGTACCCCTTGAACACCGTGACCCGGCCGGGTGCGTACGGAAGCTCCTCGGAGCGGTTCGCGGCGAGGAAACCGTTCGTGATGTAGTCATGCTCCGGGGTCGAGTTGATCTGGATCGCGCCGAAGGCGCAGTGGTGGTTGGTGATGATCAGGCCGTCAGGGGACACGAACGACGAAGAGCAGCCGCCCAGCCACGGCGTGGCGGCGGCCAGACCCGTGTTCGTCGTGGGGTCCCAGATCTCCTTGGGGTCGAGCCGCAACCCCTCGGCCTTGAGCGCCGGTGCCAGCTCCGGGATCTGCCCCAGCAGCCACATCCCCTCGTCGGCACGCGACGATGCAGCTGAAAGTACGCGAAGCGCCGCGACCGTCGCAACGATGAGAAATTGTCTCATTTATATCCCCCGTGCCCCGGCTCGGGGCCCCGCATTCTGGCACACTCACTGCGGGGAAGGGTTTCGCGCTCGCGCTGCGACTGGTATCGTTGGCGACCGTGACCGAGACGCACTGGCTCGCCGAGTGGGACGCGGTGATCGTGACGGGCGATGCCAAGGCGATCGAGGAGTTCTGGCTCGCTCGCCTCGAGGGCGGGGTGGGTGACGGCGCCGAGTTTGCCGAGGCACTCAGGCGCCTGCGCTCTGCCGGCAAGAAGGCGATCGCCGCGACGCTGCTCGAGGTCGCCGCGGCGGAGGCGAAGGAAGAAGGCGCGTGGGAAGCTCGCAAACGCCTCCTCGGCGAGTTGCTTCGGCTGGGGATCGGGAGCGCCGACGAGTGGAGGGCGGGGCTCGAGGAGTGCGTGCGACGGCTGTGGGCCGGGCGTCCGTCGCTCGAGAAGCTGCTCAAGCGCTTCCCCCTCGGGAGCGCCCGCAAGCCGCTCGAGACCCTGGAGACCCTCGAGGCGTGGTTGGCGCACGACGTCGGGGGAGTCTTCGCGATGGCGGGGCGCGGGCCCGGCAGGGTGGTCGAGGCCAACCCGCAACTCGGGGTGCTGCGCCTCGACTTCGAGAGGGAGAAGCACGTTCCCGTTCCCATCGACGCGGCGCGCAAGTACCTGACCCCGCTGCCCCCGGGCCACTTCCTGCGCAGGCGCCTGGAGGAGAAGGCGGTCCTGGCGGCTGAAGTGGCTCGCGACCCGCAAGGCTCGCTCGCCGCGATCCTCGAGGGAGCGGATGCGGCGATGTCCGTGCCGGAGATCAAGACGGCACTGACTGGCCTGCTTCCGGAGGACCAGTGGTCGTCGTGGTGGAACCGGGCCAAGAAGAACCCGCGCCTGCTGGCGGCGGGCAGCGGCTCGCGGGTGCAGTACCGCCTGGCGGGTGATCAGGGGGCCGAGGAGGAGATCCGCGCAGAGTTCGCGAGCGCTCCGCTGGCGCGGCAGGTCGAGATAGCGCGGCGTCACGCCACCCGCAACAAGGATCTCGACACCCTCATGGCTGCGGAGCTCCTGAGGAGGGCCAAGGAGCCGGGCGTCGAGCCGGAAGTGGCGTGGGAGGCTCTCGCCATTGCAGCCCGTACCGGCGCGGACGGGCTCGAGGTTGACGCCGCGCGCGAGGCCGTCCTATCGCGCACCGGGGCGAATGCCCTGCTGGAGTCGGTGGGCGACGCAACGCAGCGCGAGGCCGTGCTCGACTTCGTACGCGAGCACGAGCCCTCCGGGTGGGCGGAGGTTTTCGGCTCGTGGCTGGAGCACGAGACGAGCCCCAGGCTCCTCGGCAAGGTCGCGGTTGCGCTTGTGGAGGCTGGGAAGTCGGCACGGGTGCAGGCGTTCGTGGACCAGGTGCTGATGCAGCCCGCGCGCTTCCCTGCGACTTTCGTGTGGGCCTGCGAGGAGTCCGACGCGAGGCTGGTGGGCATCCTGGACGAGGGCCGCGGGGGCTCCCTGCTCGTGCGCCTGGTTGAGCTCGCGGAGCGCCGCGAGTTCGGCCCCCTCCGGGGGAGGCTCAAGGCGGTGCTCTCGGCCGGGGGGCTAGCCGAGCGGATCATCCAGACGCGCCTCACCGCCGATCAAGGCAGGAGGATCGTGCAGATCGTCGAACACCCCGGCGAGCTCGCTGACGTGAGGAACTGGCTGCGGCGGGCGGTGACCGCGCGGTTCCCCGAGCTTCGCTCCGGCGCGGCCGTCGAGGAGGTAGTGCCGGCGCTCGCCGGCACCGTGACGCGTCTGCAGGAGGAGCTGCGCGACCTGCTGGAGCGGCAGATCCCCGAGACGCTGCGGGCGATCCAGGAGGCGCGCTCGCACGGCGACCTCACCGAGAACTTCGAGTACCACGCGGCCCGCGCCCGCCAGGAGTTCCTCTCGGCGCGCGCCTCGGAACTGCAGGCGGACCTCGGGCGGGTGCGGATCGTCGATCCGGCCACCGTGAACACTGGTCAGGTGAGAGTCGGTACCCGCGTGCGCCTCGAGCCGCAGGCGGGAGGCGAGCCGCGCACGGTCACTATCCTCGGACCGTACGAGGCGGACCCGGAGAAAGGGATCCTCTCCCACGCCTCAGAAGCCGGCCAGGCCCTGCTTGAGAAGAGCACCGGGGACACCGTCACGTACGACGGTGGAAGGTTCACGGTGGCCTCGATCGAGCGGGCCCTGTGATCCGGCCGTAGTGCGGTGCCGCCCGCGCGGGGGCGCTTGACGGGTCCGCGACGCCTGATTAAGATCGCGTCTCATATGAGCGGCGACGGCGGTCGCTTCTTCTTTCCGAGATGGGCCAACCTTGCGCGCCCGGCGCTCGCGGTCGCGCTGCTCGTCGTGCCCGTCTACCTCGTGCTCCTCCTGGCGTACGGGGCCTCGCCCAGGACCACCAACGTGGGCTACCAACCCCAGCAGCCCGTGCCGTACAGCCATGCGCTTCATGCAGGCCAGCTCGGGATCGACTGCCGTTACTGCCACACCACGGTGGAGAAAGCCGCTTTTGCGGCCCTTCCGCCGACCCAGACCTGCATGAACTGCCACGCGAAGATCCGGGCCACGAGCGACAAGCTGCTGCCGATCCGCAAGAGCTACGCGACCGGGCTGCCGGTTCCGTGGGTAAAGATCCACGACCTCCCGGACTTCGTGTACTTCGACCACAGCGCCCACGTCACGCGGGGTGTGGGGTGCTTGGAGTGCCACGGCCGCGTGGACAAGATGGAGGTGGTGGCGCAGGTCCACCGCCTCAGCATGGGCTGGTGCCTGGACTGCCACAGGAACCCCGACGGCCACCTGCGGCCGCCCGAGATGGTCACCAAGATGGACTGGGTGGCGCCCGAGGCCCCCGCGGTGTACGGGCGGCGCCTGCGCCAGGCCGCCAAGATCAACCCGTCAACGCAGTGCTGGACGTGCCACCGATGAGACAGGGCAGAGGGAACAGGGCTCAGAGCACAGTGATGAGAAACGGCGAAGATCGCAAACCCTCTCGACCGGAGAGCGGCGGGCAGCCGGAGCAGGGGGGCGGCGCCGGGAAGGAGTACTGGCGGAGCCTGGACGAACTCGCGAACACGCCTGAGTTCCGCGCCCTGGTCGAGAGCGAGTTTCCCGGGCTCGCCGGGGACCTGCTCTCGCCCCGCACCCGGAGGGCCTTCCTGAAGATTATGGGGGCCTCCCTGGGCGTGGCCGGTCTCGCCTCGTGCCGCTGGCCCAAGGAGCTGATCCTTCCGTTCGCACACCGGCCGGAGGGACGGACCCCCGGCGTCCCCCAGCAGTACGCGACGGCAATGGAGCTGGGCGGGGCCGCGATCGGCCTGCTTGTCACCAGCTTCGATGGACGGCCGATCAAGATCGAGGGGAACCCCCTCCACCCGACGAGCCGGGGAACCGCGACGGCCCTCGCCCAGGCCTCGCTCCTGGAGCTCTACGACCCCGACCGCAGCAGGCAGCCGATTCGCCGCGAGGGTGGGCAAGAGATCGCGCAAAGCTGGGACGACTTCGTTGCGTTCGCGGTTCCGCACTTCGCAGCTCTGCGCGTCGCGAGGGGGAGGGGACTGGCGGTGCTCTCCGGGGAGAGCTCCTCGCCGAGCGTTGCCCGGCTGCGCGCGCGCTTTGCCGAGGTTCTCCCGGAGGCAGCCTGGTACGAGTGGGAGCCGATCGGTCGTGACGCTGAGCGGCAGGGCACGAGGTCGCTTTTCGGCGAGGCTCTCCGGCCGCACTACCGGTTCGGTGCTGCCGACGTCATCCTTTGCCTCGACGCCGACCCCCTCTTCGACCACCCGGCCGCCCTCATGCACGCCCGCGATTTCGCCTCGCGCCGGCGCGCCGACGACGGCACGATGAACCGGCTCTACGCGGCGGAAGCCGTTGTCTCGCTGACCGGCGCGATGGCGGACCACCGGGCTGGGGTGACTTCCCGCGACGTCGCGAACGTCGCGGCAAGCCTGGTTCTCGAGCTCCGCGAGCTGGGCGTGAGCTTCCCCGGCGAAGTCCGGCCGATTCTCGCGGAGCTCGAGTCCGTGCGGGGCCGGAACCCTGCGCAACCGTTCGTCGCGGCGGCGGCCCGGGACCTCGCGAGAAGCCGCACGAAGGGGCTGGTCGTGGCCGGGTCGCGTCAGCCGGCGTCGGTGCACCTGCTGGCGCACATGGTCAACCTTGCGCTCGGAAGCGTGGGGACGACGGTCACCTTCACCGCGGAACCCGGAGGGAGCCAGCCGTCGAGCAGCGCCCAAATCGCGGCCGTGACGGCCGCGGCCGGGGCGGGTCGTATCGAGACGCTGCTCATCCTGGGCGGCAACCCGGTCCACGACGCGCCCGCCGACCTGGCCTTGGGCGCGAGCCTGCGCAAGATCCCCACCACCATCCACCTGAGCGGGTACGACGACGAGTCCTCACACCTGTGTCGCTGGCAGGTGCCTGGCGCGCACTACCTCGAGACGTGGGGCGACGTGCGGGCGTGGGACGGGACGATCTCGGTTCAGCAGCCGCTCATCGAGGCGCTCTACGGTGGCCGGAGCCCGGCCGAGATCCTCGCCCTGACGCTGGGCGAACGGGCGACGGGCGGTTACGAGATTGTCCGTGCGACGCTCGCCGGGCTGACGCAGGCGGCGGACTTCGAGGCGACGTGGCGACGCACCCTGAACGACGGCGTCCTGGCCGGGAGCGCTTGGCCGGCGACCAAGCCCCGCCTGCAGGTTGCGTCCGGGTCGGCGGGCGAGCTGAATTCCTTGCTTCGCGAGTCAGGCACAGCGGAGGGTGCGGAGGTCATCTTCTGCGCGGACGCACGGATCCACGACGGCCGGTTTGCGAACAACGCGTGGCTTCAGGAGCTCCCCGACCCCCTCACGAAGATCACGTGGGACAACGCGGCGACCCTGAGCCCGGCGACCGCCGGGAAGCTCGGCGTCAGTCAGGGGGACGTCGTCAAGGTGAGTCGCGCCGGGAGAACGATCGAGGTCGCTGCGTACGTGATGCCGGGACAGGCGGACGGCACGGTCGCCCTGCCGCTCGGCTACGGCCGCACGGCGGCCGGGAAGGTCGGCGACGGTGTCGGCTTCGACGCCTACCCGCTGCGGACGTCCGACGCGCTCCGCTTCGCGGGAGCGGTGACGGTCGAAAAGACGGGGCGCTCCCACACCCTGGCGTGCACCCACGACCACTTCGCGATCGACAAGGTGGGATTTGAGGCGCGCGGGAAGCGGATCGGCGAGTTCGTCCGCGAGGGAACGCTCGCGGAGTATCTGGCCAACCCCGCCTTCGCCCGTGAACGGTTCGAGGAGCCCGTCTCGCTGCCGCTGTTCAACCCCCAGAAGTACGGCGGCGAGCACCAGTGGGCGATGAGCATCGACCTCTCCGCCTGCATCGGCTGCAACGCCTGCGTCATCGCGTGCCAGGCCGAGAACAACACCCCGGTCGTCGGCAAGGAGCAGGTCGTGCGCGGGCGCGAGATGCACTGGATCCGCGTGGACCGCTACTTCGAGGGAAGACCTGAGGCGCCGGGAATCGCGTTCCAGCCGCTTGCGTGCCAGCACTGCGAGAACGCGCCGTGTGAAGAGGTTTGCCCGGTGGCGGCGACCGTCCACTCGGACGAGGGCCTCAACGAGCAGGTCTACAACCGCTGCGTCGGCACCCGCTACTGCTCGAACAACTGCCCATACAAGGTGCGGCGCTTCAACTTCTTCAACTACTTCCTGCACGTCCCCGAGATCGAGAAGATGGTCTTCAACCCCGAGGTCACGGTACGCGGCCGCGGCGTGATGGAGAAGTGCACGTTCTGCATCCAGCGGATCGAGGCGGTCAAGATCGCGGCCGGAAACGAGAGGCGCCCGATCCGTGACGGCGAGATCGTTCCCGCCTGCGCCCAGACCTGCCCGACGCAGGCGATCGTGTTCGGCGACCTCAAGGACCCCGGGAGCAGGGTGTCGAAGCTGCACGCGCACGGGAGGTCCTACGGGATCCTCGGTGCGTTGGACACCAGGCCGCGCAACCTCTACATGGCGCGGCTGCGGAACCCCTCCTCCAGGACCGGGGAGTCGGGATGAGCACGGTGCCGCTGCCGCTGCTCGACGCCGCCGAGGACCCGCGGCAGCGCCCGCCGCTCGTCCTGGGGGACAACAACTTCACGACCGTAACCGAGAAGGTGTGCGGGATCGTCGAGCGGCCGAAGCCGCCGCTGTGGTGGTACGTCGCGTTTGCCGTCTCCGCCGCCCTCACGGCCGTGCTCGTCGCAATGCTGGGCTACCTCTTCCTGGTCGGCATCGGCGTGTGGGGCGTGATGATCCCGGTCGGGTGGGGCTTCGCGATCGTCAACTTCGTGTTCTGGGTCGGGATCGGGCACGCCGGCACGCTGATATCGGCCATCCTCTTCCTCTTCCGCCAGAAGTGGCGCACCGGGATCAACCGGTTCGCCGAGGCAATGACGATTTTCGCGGTGATCTGCGCCGGACTGTTCCCCGCCATTCACACCGGGAGGCCGTGGTTCGACTACTGGCTGTTCCCGTACCCGAACCAGATGTATGTGTGGCCGAACTTCCGCAGTCCATTGTTGTGGGACGTGTTCGCTGTCAGCACGTACTTCACCGTGTCGCTGATGTTCTGGTACACGGGCATGGTCCCCGATCTCGCGACACTGCGCGACCGTGCGACGACCCGCCTTCGGAGGATCGCGTACGGGTTGCTGAGCCTCGGCTGGCGCGGGTCGGCACGCCACTGGCACCGCTACGAGCGTGTCTACCTGCTGCTCGCGGCGCTCGCCACCCCGCTCGTGCTGTCGGTCCACTCGGTGGTGAGCTTCGACTTTGCGGTCTCGCAGCTGCCCGGCTGGCACTCGACGATCTTCCCGCCCTACTTCGTGGCGGGCGCCATCTTCTCCGGTTTCGGCATGGTGCTCACGCTCCTGATCCCGATCCGCAAGTTCTTCGGCCTCGAGGAGCTGGTGACGACGCGTCACCTCGACAACATGGCCAAGATCACGCTCGCGACGGGGCTCATGGTCGCCTACTCGTACGGCGTCGAGTTCTTCATGGCGTGGTACTCCGGCAATGAGTACGAGCGGTTCAGCGTGATCAACCGCGCCCTCGGGCCGTACGCATGGGCGTTCTGGATCATGCTCACCTGCAACGTCCTCGTCCCGCAGGCGCTCTGGTCGAAAAAGGCCCGCACCACGCCGTGGATCCTATTCGTCATCTCGATCCTCATCAACGTGGGTATGTGGTTCGAGCGCTTCGTCATTGTGGTCGCTTCGCTGTCGAGAGATTTCGTACCCTCGAGCTGGGGGTACTACAAGCCAACCTGGGTCGACCTTCTCACGCTGGCCGGCTCGTTCGGCCTGTTCCTGTTCCTCTTCCTGCTCTTCCTCCGCTTCGGCCCGATGATCGCGATGGCCGAGATCAAGAGCGTGATGCCGGCGGCCGGCCTCGAGCGCGGGCCCCACCGGGGCCACGGCCAGTATTGGGGCGAGATCCCGCATCAGCATGAGAGGCAGAGGGAGGACAGCCGGCCATGAGCGAGCCGAGAGCCGCAGCGGCCGCCCGTTCCCCGCAAACCTGGGGCCTGCTGGCCGAGTTCGACACGGTAGACTCCTTGCTGTCCGCCCTCGAGAAGGTCCGGGACGCCGGGTACGTGGCGTTCGACGCGTTCGCGCCTTTCCCCATCCACGGCCTGGACGAGAGCATGGGGATCCGGATGAGCCGGCTGCCCTGGCTCGTTGCCGGCGGGGGCGCGGCCGGGGCGGCCGCGGGCTTGCTGCTGCAGTGGTGGACCAACGGGTTCGACTACCGCTACCTGGTCAGCGCGAAACCGTTCTTCGGGCTGCCGGCCGCGATCCCCATCACGTTCGAGCTGACGGTGCTGCTGGCCGCCACCGGCGCGTTCCTCGGCCTCATGGCCGCCAACCGGTTCCCGGAGCTCCACCACCCGGTTCTCCCCGCGAAAAGCTTCGCCAGGGCCACCACCGACGGCTTCTTCATCGCCATCGAGGCCTGCGACCCGACCTTCGAGTCGATTGCGACGAGGGAGTTCCTCAAGGGGCTGGGAGCCAAGCAGGTCGAAGAGTTGGAGGACTGACGTGGCGCCCCGCTGGCTGACCTACGGCCTCGTGCTCCTCGCGGCGCTCTCTCTGGTGCCGTTCGCGCTGATCGCGCGCTCTCGCGCCTCGACCTCCGCGCGACCGCGCGTCCAGCTCATCCGGGACATGGCGAAGCAGCCGAAGGTCAAGACGCAGGCAGCAAACCCGCTGTTTGCCGACGGCCGCGCCATGAGACCCCCGGTGCCCGGCACGGTGGCGCACCGAGAGTTCGAGGAAAGTGTTTCGTACGGGACGGGGCGGGACGCCGGAAGCTGGGTCACCGTGTTCCCCGTCCCGGTGACGGACCGTCTGATGAAGCGCGGCCAGGAGCGCTACGACATCTTCTGCGCCCCGTGCCACGGCCTTGCCGGCTACGGCGACGGGCCGGTCGCCAAGCGGGCCGACGCTCTGCAGGAGGGCACCTGGACGCCGCCCGCGTCGTACCACACCGACCTTGTCCGGGGGCGGCCGGACGGGCACCTCTTCAACACGATCGCGAACGGGATCCGCAACATGCCCGCCTACGGCTCGCAGATTCCGGTCGCGGACCGCTGGGCGATCGTCCTGTACGTGCGGGCGCTGCAGCGCAGCCAGGACGCGAGCGTTGCCGACGTGCCGCCGGAGCTGCGCAGGCAGCTCCGCTAGGGGTGGGGGAGATGGAGCCGAGGATCGACATCTTCGCCGAGAAGCGGCACCTGGGCGCCATGGGCGAGAAGCTGTGGCGCAGCCTCGCACTGGTCGGCGCAGCGGCCCTGCTGGTGAGCCTCGCGCTCGCCGCCACAGGCGCGGAGGGCTGGCGCCGCTTCCTCTTCTCGTACCTCGTGAACTTTGCCTTTGTCCTCAGCCTGGCTCTCGGGGCCCTCTACTTCGTGATTCTCCACCACCTCACGCACTCGGGGTGGAGCGTGGTCGTGAGGCGGGTGAGCGAGGCGCTGTCCGCCACCCTTCCGTGGCTGGCGGTGCTTTCCATCCCGCTGCTGATCGGTCTGAAACAGCTCTACCCGTGGGCGCAGCCCGCTGTGGTCGCAGGCAAGCACGTGCTGCAGGGGAAGGCTGCGTACCTCAACGTGCCTTTCTTCGTCACGCGGTGGGTGGTGTATCTCGTGGCCTGGATCGCGATGGCGCGATTCTTCTTCAGAAAGTCGCTCCAGCAGGATTCCTCCGGAGAACCGGCGCTGACGGTTCGGATGCAGCGGCGTGCGGCGCCCGCGATGGTCGTCCTCGGGATCACGCTGACGTTCGCCGCCATCGACATGCTCATGTCTCTGGATCCGGCCTGGTACAGCACGATCTTCGGCGTGTACTACTTCGCAGGGTGCGTGGTGGGGATCTATGCGCTCCTGATAGCGACGGTCTTCACCCTGCAGAGGGCCGGCTTCCTGCGCACCGCGGTCACGGTGGAGCACTACCACGACCTGGGCAAGCTCCTGTTCGGGTTCGTGATCTTCTGGGCCTACATCGGTTTCTCGCAGTACATGCTCATCTGGTACGCCAACATCCCGGAGGAGACCCGGTGGCTTGCGGTCCGGCAGGAGAACGGGTGGGGTTGGGTCGGCCTGGTTCTCGTGTTCGGCCACTTCCTGTTGCCGTTCGTGGCTCTGATCTCGCGGGGGCCGAAGCGCCGACCGCGGATCCTGGCCGCGGCGGCGGTCTGGATGCTGGTGATGCACTGGATCGACATCTTCTGGCTTGTTATGCCTGCGGTGAGCCCGGGGAGCCCGGTGCCGCATCTGGTTGACCTGACGCTGTTCGTCGGCCTGGGCTCGCTGTTCCTCGCGGCGGCCGCCTTTGCGGTTCGCGGCCGGTCGCTCGTGCCGGAGCGCGACCCGAGGCTGGAAGAGTCGCTCGCGTTCGAGAACGCGTGATGGATCAGGCTTGCCCGAGGAGGTGGGAGTGAGAGAGGGCGGGGAACCCAACACGCCGCTGACCGCGCTGGTCGGGATCGTGTTCGCGATCCTGCTCTTCGTCGTCGTGGTGTTGTTGCAGGCGTTCTTCTACCGGGCGGAGCAGCAGGAGAACCTGCGCAAGGTTGTTGCGGTTGCCCCGGCGGAGCTCTCCCAGCTGAGGGCGCAACAGCAGGAGCTACTGCACTCCTACAAGCTCGTGGACCCGGGCAGGGGCGTGGTCGCGATCCCGATCGACCTGGCGATGAAGATCGTGGTGAACGAGGGCGGAAGTTCGCCCTGGCCCGCAGTCCAGCCCCCGAGCCCGGCGCCCCCGGCGGCAAAAGGGACAGCGCCCCCGAGGCGCTAGCGAGGAATGCGTGTGCGCCTTCGACGCTTCTTGGGTAAGAGAAGATCGGTCGGCCGCGGTGTCCGGCCTTCAGTTGAGGCCCGCCGAGCCTGGTCTCGTCCCGTGGGGAGCGTGAGGATGACGATGCGAACTCGAAGTGTGGGTGCGGCGTGCGCAGCCGCACTGCTGCTTGTCGCGGCACTACCGGCGGCCGCCCAGCGCAAGGAACCGCTACCCAAGGACCTGGAGGGCGTGGGCATTACCGAGCATCCTGGGGCGAGGCTTCCCCTGGATCTCGAGTTCACGGACGAGGACGGGAAGACGGTTCGTCTCGCGCAGTACTTCAACGGTCAAAGACCCGTGATCCTGACCCTCGGGTACTACCGCTGTCCGATGCTGTGCACCCTGGTCCTCAACAGCCTGGTGGACGGGTTGAAGGATCTCCCGTGGACCCCCGGGCAGCAGTTCGAGATCGTGACCGTCAGCATCGACCCGACGGAGACGCCGACCCTGGCCCGGCTGAAGAAGCAGAACTACCTGGAGGACTACGGGCGGGCGGGCGCGGCCATCGGGTGGCACTTCCTCACGGGACGCGAGGAGAACATCAGGAAGCTCGCCGACACGGTCGGGTTCGGCTACCGCTACGTCGAGGAGCGCGGCCAGTACGCGCACCCGGCTGCCATCTTCGTCGCGACCCCGGACGGTCGAATGGCCAAGTATCTCTTCGGCGTCCTCTACCAACCCAAGACTCTTCGCCTGGCGCTGACCGAGGCGGGAGAGGGGAAAGTCGGCACGGCCGGTGATCAGCTTCTCCTCTACTGCTTCCATTACGACGCGCAGGAGGGCCGGTACGTCCTGGCGGCCACGAACATCATGCGCTTCGGCGGCGCCACCACGGCGCTCATCGTCGGGCTTTGGCTCGCCACCTCGTGGCGGCGAGGTGCTCACAAGAAATCGCTCGAGCGTTCGAAGACTCAGACGTAAGAGCGTTGCGACGTTTCAGAAGTCGGACCTTGCGAGGCATGAACGCGTGGGCACGACCAGGCGTACGGCACGAGCGCAGGTGAGGGAGAGGCGATTTGAGATTCGTGAGTGAGCTGATCGGAAGCGTGCTGAACTGGGCAGCGGTTCAGGCGGATAGCGGTTTCTGGATGCCGGTCCAGGGCTCTACGGGTGCCGTGGTGGTGGACCGGATCTTCTCGCTGATCCTCTGGGTGTCGGTCTTCTTCTTCGTGCTGATCGTGTTCCTCATGGTCTTCTTCGTAGTGCGCTACCGCCGGCGCGCGGGCCGCGAAGAGGCGGAGCCGAGCCCCCGCCACAACACCGCCCTCGAGGTCACCTGGACCGCCATCCCGATCCTGATCGTGATCGGGATCTTCATCTGGGGCTTCCGGGCGTTCCTCAACCTCAACGTGCCTCCGGCGAACACCTACGAGGTGCTGGTCACGGGCCAAAAGTGGAAGTGGCTCTTCACCTACCCCAACGGACAGGTGGACGAGAACCTGCACGTGCCGGTGAACACGCCCGTCAGCCTGGTCATGACGTCAGAGGATGTGATCCATGGCTTCTACATACCCGCGTTCCGCCTGAAGCGGGACGTGGTGCCGGGACGCTATGTGAAGCTCTGGTTCCGGGCGACCAAGCAGGGCGAGTATCAGATCTACTGCACCCAGTACTGCGGGACCGGCCACTCCGACATGTGGGCCAAAGTCGTCGTTCACGAGCCCGGGGGGTTCGAGAGATGGCTCGAGGAGGCGAGCGACTTCCTCAAGAAGATGCCGCCCGCCCAGGCCGGGGAGCGCCTGTACCGTACCCGCGGGTGCGCCCAGTGCCACACGGTCAACGGCGCGGCGGGAACCGGCCCCACGTTCCTCAATCTCTTCGGGCACCAGGTGCCGCTCGAGGGGGGGAAGGTCGTGGTCGCGGACGAGGACTACGTCCGCGAATCGATCATGGATCCCCAGGAAAAAGTGGTGGCAGGTTTCCAGCCCGTGATGCCGACGTTCAAGGGCAGGCTGACGGACCAGGAGATCACCGCGATCATCGAGTACCTGAAGACGGTGAAGTAGGAGGAAAGGCGGCAGGAACATGACGAGTTTCGACACCGCACTTGATGCCGGCGGACCGGGGACGGGTCAGAACGCGCTTGGCGGGGACAACTACCTCAATCACGGGCGCGGGCTCAAGTCCTGGCTCCTCACGCTGGATCACAAGCGCATCGGCGTGATGTACCTGATCGTGATCCTGTCCTCGTTCCTCCTGGGTGGGATCTTCGCCATGCTCATCCGGACCAAGCTCCTCACGCCCGGCAACAGCGCGCTGATGGACGCCAACACCTACAACCAGATCTTCACGCTGCACGGCGCGGTC
>DATKMD010000206.1:0-6033 GCA_035542075.1 Thermoanaerobaculaceae bacterium | reverse complement strand
AGGGGTGCCAGGTGAGCGGCAGACTAAAGCTCAAAGTCGTCACCCCGGTGCGCGTGGTCGTGGACGTCGAGGCGGACGAGGTTACGCTGCCCGGGGCCCTGGGCGCTCTCGGCATCCTCCCCGGCCACGCCCCGCTGCTGGTGACGCTCGGCATCGGCGAGCTCTCCTACAGGACGGCGACACGTGAGTACTACCTCGCGGTCCAGCGCGGGTTTGCAGAGGTCGCGGCGGATGTCGTCACGGTCCTTCCTGACGTCGCGGAGCGGCCGGCCGAGATCGATGTGGAAGCCGCACGTGCGGAGAAGGTCGCTGCGGAAGCCGCACTGCGCAGCGCGGCCGGCGCCGAGTTCGAGCACCAGCGCGCCCATCTTGAGGCCGCCGTCACTCGGATCACCGTCGCGGCGCGGAGGTAGGGCGGCCTGAGGTACGTTCTGCCCCTCGTGATCGCAGGCGTGGTCCTTCAGGGCGCGCTTGCACCCGCGGTCCTGGCTGCAACACCCAGCGAGCGAGCGGTGTCGTTTCCGAGCCTGAACGCCGCCGGTGTCGTGCTTGAGGGCATGGTCGCGGTTCCGCCCGCCGGCGCCGCAGTGGCAGGTGTGGTGATCTGCCACCCGAATCCGTTGGCCGGCGGCACGATGGACAACGAGATCGTGAAGGACCTGCGAGCGGCGTTCAGCCGTGCCGGCGTGGCAACGCTGCGCTTCAACTTTCGCGGGGTGGGGCGCTCCACGGGCTCTTTTGGCGCAGGCACAGACGAGGTGAGCGACGTTCTGGGTGCGCTGGAATTCCTGCGGCAGCATGGAGGGGTGGATCCGGCGCACGTGTCGGTGGTGGGCTACTCGTTCGGCGCCAGGGTCGGGCTCGAAGGCGCCGTGCGCGACGGCAAGGTGGTGGCGGTGGCCTGTCTCGGCTTCCCGGCACGCGACCAGGATGACGTTTCCCGGAGTGCCTACTTCAAAGGCATCAATTTCCCAACCATGTTCGTGGCGGGAACCGAGGACACGGTGTGCAGGTTCGGTGTGCTCGAAGACATCGTGCGAACGTACGGTGTCGGGACGCTCTGCCGCCTCGAGCCCATTCAGGGTGCAGATCACTACCTTCGCGAGGTTGGGCAGCGGGGCATCGCCGTCAAGCGGATCGTTCGGTTTGTGACGGGCATCGCGGCGCACCCGTTGGCATCGTCCCCCCCGTAGGGTCCGAACACCGGAGAGGGCGGAAACCTCGCGAAACCGCTCCCGGGGCGCGAGGCAGGACAAACCTACCCGCCCGCGCGCGTGGAATCGAACGTGGCTCGTAATTCGCGTCCATCGAATCAGTTGGCTTGACGGACCGAGGTTTTTTCGTAAGCTGGCCGGGAGCCACGCGCCTCAGGGCCGTGAGCCCGGCCCCTGGTCTGGGCTGGTGGCATTCCCCCTGGGCGCGCGTTACTCTCCCGCGGATGACGGAAGACCGAGTCGCGGGCGCGCTGGTGACGCCGCTCGAGAGCTGGGCGCCGGTGCACCCGGCCGCAGCCGCCGCAGTCGCCGGGGAGATCGATCTGCCCCCGATAGTTGCCGGTACTGTTCCGCGCTCGCCCCTGCTGGCGGAGGCCCTCGAGAGGGCGAACCGCGCGTGGGGAAACCCGGTGGATGCCGAACTCTCCCGCTGGCTCGCCGGCGCGGACGTGGTGGTGACCGGCCAGCAGCCCGGGCTACTGGGCGGGCCGCTGCTCACCCTGGTCAAGGCCGCGGCGGTTACGGCCGAGGTGCGGCGGCTGCGTTCAGAGGGGCGCGAGGCAGTCGGTTTCCTGTGGCTGGCGACCGGCGACGACGACCTCCCGGAGATGGGCTGGGGCCGGGTGGTCGCAGGCGACGACCTCCTCGAGGTGCGCGAGCCGGGATGGGAGCGCGGAGCCATGCTGGGCGGCCTTGCGCCCCTCACCAGTGCCTGTGCCGCATTCCTCGAGCAGGTGCGTCCTCGCCTCTCGGGCGAGCACGCCGCTGCAGCGATGGAGCTGGCGGCCTCGTGCTACCTCCCTGGGACCGCGCTCGGTCAGGCCACGGCCACCTTTCTCGCGCGCCTTGTGGCGGGCAGCGGCCTGATCCTGGTGGACGCCCTCGAGCCTGAGATCGCCCGCGCCGGTGCGCCGGTCGTCGAGAGAGTCCTCTCCGAGCTCCCCGCGTGCTGGGAGGCTCTCGAAGCGGGCGCAGCGACTTTTCGGAGCCGCGGGTGGCCGCTCCCTCTGCGGATTTCCCCGCACAAGCTCCCCGCATTCCGATGGCGGGGGCAGTCTCGGGAGTCAGTGGCGACGACACGGGGGGCGTGTCCGCCGACAGTGCTACAGGAGTTTGTCGCACACCCGGAGCGGTTCCTCCCCAACGCGTGGCTGCGGCCACTGCTGCAGGACGCCGCGCTGGGCACGTCGGTTGCGGTCCTCGGTGCCGCCGAGCTCGCCTACCACGTGCAGACGGCGCAGGCCCGAACGGTAGCACGGGGCGCGCGCCCACGGTGGATGCTCCGTCCTCACGTCACGGTGGTTACCCCGGCGGAGCGGAGGCTCGCGCGACAGCTGGGCGTGGAGCCGGCCGACCTGCTGCGGGCCCAGCCGCCCGCGGGGACCCTGCCCGGCAAAGCGACTCGCCGGAGCCTGAAGCGCATGCACGCGGCGATCGGGAAGCACGCGGGGGAGCTCGCGGAGGCGGCTCGCGACGAACTGCCGGCGCTGGGCGGGGACGTGGAAGCGACGGGCAGGAAGCTCGAGGTGGCACTGACATGGCTCGAGGGTCGGGTGACCGCGGCGGCCACGCGCGACGCAGAGGTCGAACTCTCACGCTGGCGCCGGTTGCGGGCGTTCATCAGGCCCGACGGGGCTCCCCAGGAGCGCCACCTCTCGGTTTTGGCGCCCCTCCTGCGCCTCGGGACGGCGTGGCCGGAGCAGCTGGCGGTGGGGCTGGACCCGGCCCGCGCCGGTATGCAGCTGCTGTTCTGGGAGGAGGGTGGGCTGTGGTAGAGCGCTGTGACGTGCTGGGCGTCGGTGCCCACCCGGACGACGTGGAGCTCGGTTGCGGGGGAACGCTGGCGCTGGTGGCGGCCGGTGGCCTGCGGGTGGGGATCGTGGATGTGAGCGCTGGGGAACTTGGGACCCGCGCGGACGTGGAGCTGCGTGCGCGCGAGGCCGAGAGCGCAGCCCACGCGCTCGGCGTGTCGTGGCGGTCGTGCCTCGGACTTCCGGACGGGGCGCTCGACGCCAACGATCCGCTTCAGCAGGAGCAGATGGTCCGGGCAATGCGCTCGGCGGCGCCCCGGGTCGTGTTGCTTCCGCACCCCGACGACCCGCACCCGGACCACCTCCAGGTGCACGCCCTCGTTGTGCGTGCAAGCTTCGTCGCGGGGTTGACCCGCTTTCGCCCGGAGCTCGGCCCACCACACCGGCCACGCCTGCTGCTCGGCTACCCCGGCGCTCGGCAAGTCCTTCACCCCACGTTCGTGGTGGACATCAGCGCGCACATCGGGTCCAAGCGGGCGGCACTCTCCGCCCACTCGTCTCAGTTCGAGCCGGGTGCCGGCGCCCCCACCCACCTGGCGAGCGGCCACTTCTTGGCGGCCATCGAGGGTCGTGACCGGGCCTGCGGCAACCTGATCGGGTGCGAATTCGGCGAGGGGCTGACGGCGATTGGGCCGCTTGCAACCCTTGAACTGGCCTGGATGTTCGGAGGGGCGCAATGAGACGAGCCTCGTTGGTCCTCGTCCCTCGGTGCGAGGGAGGGCGGTCATGAAAATCGGTGTGACCTGTTACCCGACCGTCGGTGGTTCCGGGACGGTCGCCACCGAGCTTGGCCTCGCGATTGCGAGGCGTGGCCACGAGGTGCACTTCATCTGCTATGCGATGCCCTACCGGCTCGGCCGGGTGCCACCCGGGGTCACCTTCCACGAGGTGACCGTCCCTGTCTACCCTCTCTTTCAGTACCCCCCGTACTCACTCGCTCTCGCGTCGCAGATGGCGGAAGCCGTTCGCGAACACGGCATCGAGCTGCTGCACGTGCACTATGCGATCCCGCACGCGATCTCTGCGCACCTGGCGCGGGAGATCCTGGGCAATGGGCCCAGACTCGTAGTGACGCTGCACGGCACCGACATCACGGTGGTGGGAGCAGACCCGTCATTCCTCCCCATCGTGCGCCTGGGGATCGAGCGGGCGGACGCTGTCACTGCGGTGTCGCGCTCGCTCGCCGACGAGACACACGAGCGGCTCGGGGTGAAGCGCGAGATCGAGGTGATCCCCAACTTCGTGGACCCCGACCGCTACGACCGGGACTTCGCCGCCGCACATCGCCGCCGCCTCTCGCCCGACGGTGCGCCCCTCCTGGTCCACGCCTCCAACTTCCGCCCTGTCAAGCGCGTGACAGACGTCCTCGAGGTTTTCCGCCGCGTCCATGAGCGCGTCCCCGCGCATCTCGCGATGGTGGGGGACGGGCCCGACCGGCCGGCGGCGGAGCGCTTTGCGCGTGACGCCGGGCTCGCGCACCGCGTCGAGTTCCTCGGCAACGTCTCGCCGATCGAGGGCGTGATCGGGGCGGGGGACGTCTTCCTGTTGCCGTCCTCGGAGGAGTCGTTCGGTCTCGCGGCGCTGGAGGCGATGGCGTGCGGTGTACCGGTCGTAGCGTCCAACGCTGGGGGGATCCCGGAGCTGGTGGTGGACGGTGAGGGCGGCTTTACCTTCCCTGTGGGGGATACCGCTGCGATGGCTGCCCGAGTGATCGGGCTGCTTTCAGACCCGCAGGAGCTCGCGCGGCAGCGGGAGCGGGCGCGGCTGCGGGCAACCGGGGAGTTCGGAACTGCCAAGGTGGTGGACCGCTACGAGGCCCTCTACCACCGCTTGCTCGGAGCCTGAGCGCGACGCCCCCCGCGCGAGAGTGCTTGAAAAGCCCGGTACGCTCGGGTAGGCTCTGCGCAATAAGAGTGAGACCGTTCTCTGTTTGCGGGTCCAGAAGGAGGAGACAATGGCAACTCCAGGCAACGCGGTACCGGCTCCGGCACCGGCGGGAGGCAAGGCCGATCTGGCCAAGCGGTTCATCGCAGCGCTCATCGACGGGCTGCTTGCGGGCGGCGTGAGCCTCATTCCCTTCATCGGGGGGATCATCGGCGCGGCGTACATCCTGGTTCGTGACGGGCTCGAGCTCGAGTTCATGGACCGGCGCTCGATCGGTAAGAAGCTCATCAAGCTGCGGCCGGTCCGTCTGGATGGTCAACCGATGGACGTGGCGACGTCGGTGAAGCGCAACTTCCCGCTCTGCATCGGCGCGGTCGGAGCGATCTTCATGATCATCCCAATCCTGGGGTGGATCATCGCCATCCTGCTCGGCCTGACGGCATTGGTCGTGGCGATCATCGAGGCCGTCCTCGTGCTCACCGACCCGGAAGGCCGGCGCATGGGTGACAAGCTCGCTGGCACCAAGGTGATCGAGGTCGCGGAGTAAAGCAGCGAGCCAGGTGTGCGGCGCGCCCGGCGGGGTGCGCCTTGCCTTACCGCACCTTCGCGCCGGCGAACGGCCACGCCTTCGAGCCGCTGCAGGTGCCGGCCCCGGTGACGGTCGTCGTCATGGTGCCGCTCACCTGGGCGGTGACGCTGATCGTGCCGCTGATCTGCAGGCTGATGCCGATCCCGCCGACGTTGGGGTTGCTCACCACGAACGAGAACGATCCGGTCTCGTCGTAGTACACCGGTTGTGAGAGCGGGCCGGAGAACGCGGCCAACTGGATATCGGTGCACGAGGCCACGTCCGCGTCGGTGAACAGGATCGTGACGTCGAGCGCCGTGACCGCACCTTGGGCGACCGTGAGGGTCAACGGTGTCTTGTAGTCGGTGCGCTCCAGCCTGCTGACGTAGGTACCCTCTCGGCCGCCGCCCACCATCTCGATTGTTGCGGGGTCTCCGGTGCGGTTGTCCAATCTGGAGGCGTTGGTGATGACGCGGCCGGAGCCGCCGGTGACGGCGACGCGGATGCGCTGGTTGGTGCCGTAGGTGTTGACGATGGTGGTGATGACGTAGTTGAT
>DATKMD010000205.1:0-7529 GCA_035542075.1 Thermoanaerobaculaceae bacterium | reverse complement strand
ATCCGCAAAGCTCAGGAAGAAGTCGCACAGCAGGGACGAAGAAGAAGTCCTTGAGTGCCAGGGGACCCGAAACCCGGCATGAAGGAGGCGGAGCGTGCCGCTGCGGCAGCGGCGCTCGCCATTCTGGTCCGGCATGAGGTGGCTTTGGCCGCGGCTGCGCGCTTCGCGCTCCACCGGGGCCTTGCCCAACCCCTCGCTGCTCTCAGCCGGCAGCCGAGACGTGCACTGCCCTAGCATGGAAAGAGTGCGACAGCTCGGTCGAGGACGCGATCGACATTCCAGACGGCGCGTGTAACGTCAGTCCGTGCCGGCACGCCGACGCATATGTCAGTGGGAGAGGTGGCTGGATGACGGCGCCGCTTGGCGCCCTGCGCTCGCGACAGAGCCACACTCGGCTGAAATCGTGGTCGACCTCAACCACCTTCTTCCAAAGCGACCGCGCAGCCAAGACACGCTCTCTGAGGCCCGACGGCATCACGACGGCTTCCTTGTGGAGGACGCACGCACGTGGACTGGCGAGCCTCCCCCAAACGCCGGTTGTCCGCCCCGAAGGCGGAGAACCGAGCGTAATCACGGCGGTTCGGGAATCCGCCGTGGCCGGTTCCAGGGTGGGTAGCCTGGGGCCGGCACAGGAGGGCCCCGGCCCTGGGGCCCCAGGCGAGACGCTCCCTCCGGGTGCGCCGATGCGGAGAAGTCTTTGTTGAACTGCCGCCGCATGGCCGTATCTCTCCTCCTCTCTCCTTTCCGAGGATGTCGCGATGGCCGAGGCCGAGTGGGGCACGCGGGATGCGCGTGGGGAGTGGCAACCAGAGGTCTTGCCGGTGCCTGGAGAGCTGTTCCGCTTTCCCCCCCGGCCGCTCGCCATCGCGCGCTACCTCTTCGCACCCGAGGGCTTCCTCTGGCCCTACAACCTTCTCGTCTTCCTCCTCGCGCTCGCGAGCTGGGCGTGGCTCACTCCGGGTCCGGAACGCACTTCGCACCTCGAGCTTGGGTGGATCGCGCTTGTCTGGCTGAGGAACGCCGGCCTCATCGCGCTCGTCTACGGCGGCACGCACCTATGGCTATACGTCGCGCGCGGGCAGGGGTTGCGGTTCAAGTACACGAACCGCTGGCTGGCACGAGAGGAAGGGAAGTTCCTCTTCCGCGACCAGCTCTGGGACAACGTGTTCTTCTCCGTCGTGAGCGGCTGCAGCTTCTGGACGGCCTACGAGGCGCTCACCCTCCTCGCGTACTCGCGGGGGCTCATCCCCCGCGTGAACTTCACCGCCCACCCGATCTACTGCGTGCTCTTGTTCCCGGCGATCGTGCTCTTTCGCCTCTTTCACTTCTACTGGGTCCACCGGCTCATCCACCTGAAGCCGCTGTACGGCCCAGTCCACTCCCTGCACCACAAGAACGTGAACGTCGGCCCGTGGTCGGGCCTCGCCATGCACCCGCTGGAGCACCTCGTCTACTTCTCCGGCGTTCTCGTCCACTGGGTGATCCCGTCCCACCCGGTCCACGTGCTCTTCAACCTCTTTCACGCGGGGCTGACCCCGGTCCTCTCCCACGCGGGGTTCCACAAGTTCGTGGGCCGCGGCGAGCGCGGGCTCATGAACGACCAGTACTTCCACTACCTGCACCATCGCTACTTCACCGTGAACTTCGGCGGCGAGGCGATGCCCCTCGATCAGTGGTTCGGGACCTTCCACGACGGCTCGCCCGAGGCCCAAGCCATGATGGCTCGGCGGGCGAGGGTGCGGGCAACGCGGACCTAGAGGCGGCCGCCGGAAATGCGGCCATCGCCAGGGGAGGGCGTGGGTTGAACGCCCGCCGGTCCGTCATCCCCCCCGCGCGGAAAGGACCCGCTTCTCATAGGCGCGAACCTTCTCGAGCCAGGCCGCACCCACCGGGACGCCCTTTCCTTCGCAGTAGGCATCCCAGACCGCACCCCAGGGGAGCGACTTCTGCTCCTCCAGCCATGCCAGCCGAGCGGTGAGGTCGCGCTTCCGCTCCGCCTCGCCCAGGCGCTCGGCCGGCTCGAGCAAGGCTCGCAGCAGGGCCCGGCGCACGTTGCGCGTGCCGATCACCCAGGCCGCGACCCGGTTGATGCTGGCGTCGAAGAAGTCGAGGGCGATTGCGGTCTCATCGAGCACGTCGCCGCGCACGAGCTCCGACGCGATGGCTTGCGTCTCGTCGTCGAGAAGCACAACGTGGTCGCTGTCCCAGCGCACCGGCCGGCTCACGTGTATGAGCAGGCCATCCACGAAGGGCATCACGGCAGAGATCTTGTCGGAGACTGTCTCGGTGGGGTGGAAGTGCCCGGTGTCGAGGCAGAGCATCACCTTCCGGCTGGCGGCGTATGCGAGGTACAGCTCGTGCGACCCGACCGTGTACGCTTCGGCGCCCAGCCCGAAGAGCTTCCCCTCCACCGCGTCCCGGTGGTGCTCGCGCGGCAGTTTCTCGGCCAGGATCTCGTCCAGCGCCTCGATCAGCCGGCGCCGCGGCGCGTACCGATCGTAAGGCAGGTCCTTGCTCCCATCCGGGATCCAGATGTCGAACACCGAGGCGCTCCCCAGGGACCGACCGAAATGCGCGCTGATGCGGCGCGCCGCTCGGGTGTGGTCGATCCAGAATCGCCTCACCGCCGGATCGGCGTTGGAGAGGGTCCCGCTCTCGTCGCTCTTGGGGTGCGAGAAGTAGGTCCCGTTGAAGTCCAGGCCGATACCCCGCTCCTTCGCCCAGTCCACCCAGCGCTGGAAGTGTTCGGGGCGAATGTCTGTCCGCTCGACCGGGCGGCTCGCCTCGAGGTAGTGGGTGTGGAGGTTGAAGCGCTTGGGGCCAGGGATCTGCGCCATGGCCACCTCGACGTCGGCCCGAAGCTCGTCGGCGTTGCGCGCACGCCCGGGGTAGTTCCCGGTGGTTGAGATCCCTCCGGTGAGCGGACCCTGCGGGTTCTCGAAGCCGCGGACGTCGTCCCCTTGCCAGCAGTGCATGGAGATGGCGACCTGATCCAGCCGGGCCAATGCCTGCTCGGTGTCGACCCCGAGCCTGGCGTACGCCTCGCGCGCCAGCGCGTAGGATGAATCGTTTGAGGAAACGTTGCTCATGGGGTCTTCCTCTCCTGGCACGGAGTCGCACCGGCCTGCGCTCTCTCGCTCAAGGCTTGGAATCGCTGCAGCACTGCATCGGGGACGGCCCCCCGGGGCTGGTACTCCTCGACCTCGAAAGAGCGGCGAATGAGCGCGCGAGCCGCCTCGAGCGAGGGAAACACATCCAGCGCGATCAGCTGGACGCATGCGTTGCCCAGCGCGGCAGTCTCGACCGGCCCGGCACGCACCGGGAGGGCGCAGGCGTCTGCACAGAGCTGGCACAGGAGCTCGTTCTGCGAGCCGCCTCCAACGATGTGCACCCGCTCGAGAGGACGTCCCCGCAGCATGGCCAGCGCCTCTGCGGTCCTTCGATAGGCGAGCGCCAGGCTGTCGAAGGCACACCGGGCCAGGGCGCCGAGGTCTCGGGGGATCGGCTGGCCGGTCTCGGCGCAGTAGCCACGGATTGCGTCGGCCATCGACGGCGGGTTGAAGAAGCGCGGGTCCTCCGGGTCCAAGAGCGAGCGCCACGGAACGGCCTCGCGGGCTGCTTGGACCAGGGCGGCGTGGTCCCCGCCACCCTGGTCCTGCAGGATCCGCTGCACGAGCCAGAGGCCCACGATGTTCTTCAGGACGCGGTACCGGCGCTCGTAGCCACCCTCGTTGGTGAAGTTGAGCCGAAGTGCGTTCTCACCGGCGAGGGGCGCCCAGCTCTCGACGCCCATGAGTGACCAGGTCCCCGAGCTGATGTAGGCGGTGTCCGGGCCATCCAGCGGAATGGCCGCGACCGAGGAGCCCGTGTCGTGCGTGGCGGGCGCAATCACACGTATCCTTCCCCATTCGCCCCCGGCGTGCTCCATCTCCCCGAGCGGCGTGCCGGGCTCGATGGGCCGGGCGAACAGCTCCGGTGAGACGCCCGCCAGGGCCAGGAGATCCTCGTCCCACCGGTCGGTGTGGATCCCCCATAGCTGGGACGTCGTCACTTCCGTGTACTCGTTCGCGGCCTTCCCGCACAGCCGGTAGTGGAAGTAGTCGGGGAGGAACAACAGCCTGCGCGCACGTTCTAGCCAGGCCGGCTCTTGGGCCCTGGTCGCAGCCAGCTGATAGAGCGTGTTGAAGGGCTGCAGATGGGTGCCCGTGCGCTGGTAGATCTCGGCGAGCGGCTTGCGCGCATGCACCGCCGCCACCACCTGCTCCGTCCTGTGGTCCCGGTAGGAGACCACCGGCGCGGTGCGCGTGCCGGCCCCGTCGAGCAGCACGAAGTCCGAGCCCCAGGCGTCCACGCCCACGCTCGCGATGGGGCCGAGCGCCTGGGCGGCGTCGAGCCCCGCCCGGAATCGCGCCTCGATGGCGTCGACATCCCAGCACTGATAGCCGCTCGGATCGTTCACGAGCGGCGTGTCGAACCGCGCCGCAAGGCGCAGCGTGATGCGCTCCCCGTCCGTCTCCGCCACGACCACCCGCCCGGTACTCGCCCCGAGGTCGATGGCCGCGCACCTTAACGAGTCCATGCTCCGCTCCGCCGTTCCTTCCGGCCTCGTGGCGAGCCGGCCTTCGTTCCACCCGTGACCACCCTCGAACCCAGGACCACCACCCCACCCTCCCTGGCCACCCGCGATCGCCTCAGGCGCCCAGCGCCTGCACCACGCGGATCATGTGCTCGACCGTCTCCACCGCCACGTCGGCCTGGAGGATGTGGGCCGGGGCCATGAGATACCCGCTCCGGGAGCCCAGGATCCGCGCCCGCCGCGCGAGCTCGGCGGAGATGGCCTCCCGGTCGCCGCCGGGGAGCAGCACCTGCTGGTCGATGCCGCCAAAGAAGTGGATACGCCCTCCGTATCTCGCGCTCAGCTCCTCCGGGTCGGAGCCCGGGACGTTGGGCTGGACTGGGTTGAAGACGTCCACTCCCATCTCGATGAAGTCGTCGAGGAGCGGCGCCACCGCGCCGTCCGAATGCATGATCACGAGGACCTCGGGGTTGGCCTGCTTCACCGCGCGGATCATCCGGCTGTGACGCGGCTTGTACCGCTCCCGCCACTGGTCCGGCGAGATGAGCGTCGAGGTCTGGCTTCCCAGGTCCTCGCCGAACCAGACCGCGTCCACGCCGGCATGGACCAGCTCCAGCGCGAGGGCCGTGGTCCAGTGCTCCACCCGGTCGTCCAGGGCGTCCACCCACGCCTCGCCCATCAGCATGGCCATGAGGTACTTCTCCATGCCGGTGAGGTGCCACGCCAGCTCGAACAGCGAGAGCTCCACGTCGCCGATGACGAAGTGGTCGCGGCCGAAGCGGTCGATGTCCCTGCGGGCGGCATCGAACCGGCCCGGGGCCAGAGCGTCCGGGAAGGCGTACCCCTCGATGTCGGCCCGCGAAGCCGCGTCCTCGAGCGGGCACTTCACCACCTCGACGTAGAGCGAGGTCGGCTTCATGTGCATGCCGAACTCGTTCCGCGTGACGTCGCCCTCCACCCGCTCGGGGACGAAGCCCTTCCTCACCGTCCCCCCCACCACCACGCAGTCGCTGCCGAGCCTGGTGCGGATGGCGTTGGCCGAGATGCGATAGGTGAGGTCCTCGTAGTAGGAGAGCGCATACTCCGGCGCGACGCCGAGCTTCCGCCCGAAGGCCTCGGTGAGCTGCAAGCACAGATCGAACTGGAGCGGCATCCGGTCCGGGCGGCCGGGGGCCCGTCCGAAGGCGCGAAGGACTCGTTCTCTGGGGGTCATGGCGGGCTCCTCGGTCAGTCCAGGCGGAAGACCTCCCGCAGCGGGATGGTAACCGGCGAGCGGTCCGGATTCGTCTCCATGAGGTCCGCCATGTGGTCCCACCAGCGCCGAACGACGGGGTTCTCGCCCAGGTCCTGCGACGAGGCGCTGCCGGCCTGCTTCTGCACGGCGAAGAGGATGTCGGTCTCGGCGTCGAAGAAGATCGAATAGTCGCCGATGCCGGCGCCCTGAAGCACGGCCCTGAGCTCGGGCCAGAGGGCGTCGTGACGGCGCTTGTACTCCTCGATCTTCCCCGGCTTGAGCTTCATCTTGAAGGCAAAGCGCTCCATGGCAACCTCCTACGATTGCGCGTCCGACGGACCGGTGTGGACCGCCCCCGGGGAGGCGGCCGCGGGGCTGGCCCCCGTGCGAACGTGGCTTCGCCGCCGAGCGCCGGCCACCTTCTTGCGCTTCTCCAGCGCCGCGAAGACGATGAGCGCCACGATCAGGATCAGCCCCAGGGTGAAGTTGAAGATGTTTCCGCTCAGGTTGAGCAACGTGAATCCCTTGCGCAGGATGCCGATGATCAGCACGCCGATGAAGGTGCCGGTCACGCTCCCCACCCCGCCCATGATCGACGTCCCCCCCAGCACCACAGCGGTGATCACTTGCAGGTTCAGGTCGTTCCCCATGCTGGTCTTGGCCGAGGAGAGCCGACCCAGGTAGATGAGCGCAGCGAGACCGCACATCACGCCCGAGAGCGTGTAGATGAGCAAGAGGGTCCGCTTGGTCTTGATCCCGGAGAAGATGAGCGCCCCCTCGTTGAATCCGATGCCGCGCAGGTTCCGGCCCAGGCGGCCGCGGACGAAGAAGAGGTTGAACAGCACGAACAGGGCCACGAAGTAGAAGAACTGGATGGGGACCACCCCGAACACGAGCGTGGTGGAGAGCTTCTTGAAGCCCTCCGGGAACCCGGCGTACGAGTTGGTGCCGGCGATGATGAAGGAGATCCCCCGGAACAGATTCATGGTGGCGAGCGTCGTGACCAGCGGAGGGATCCGCGTCCGCGCAATGACGAAGCCGTTCACCCACCCGCAGGCCGCACCGCTCGAGAGCGCCACCAGGACGGCCAGCGCTAGGCTCCCGGTCCCGGAGAACACGGCACCGAAGGCGATGGCCGCCAGTTGCAGGATGTATCCGACCGACAGGTCGATCCCGCCCGTGGTGATGATGAAGGTCATGGCGAGCGCCATGATCCCGATCTCCCCCACGATGGAGGTGACGTCGAAAAAGACGCCTGGCTCAAAGAACACCGGCTCGATGAGCCCGAACATGACCACCAGCCCGACCATCAAGGCTCCCAGGGCCGTCTGGTAGGTAAACCGGAGCCGGGGCAAGGTGCGCGCGCGAACCGGGGGGGTCATCGCCTGCCTTTCAGGGGGCCGCCTGGCGCGTGAACGTCGCGGAGAACCGGCGCCGGATGGAGCCGAAATCGGTGACGGTCAGGAACACCGCGACGAGGATGATGATCCCCTGCAACGCGAACTGGAAGTAGTCCTGGAAGCCCATGTAGATCATGGTGATGCTGAGCATGTAGACGAGCAGCGCCCCGAAGACCGCGCCCAGAAGCTTCCCGCTGCCCCCCATGATGTTCACTCCGCCCACCACCGCGGCGGCGATGAAGATCATCTCGCGCCCCTGGAACACCGAGGGCATGAGCCGGTTGGCAGTGGTGGCCTTGAGGATCCCCGCCACACCGAG
>DATKMD010000204.1:0-10834 GCA_035542075.1 Thermoanaerobaculaceae bacterium | reverse complement strand
GAAGGGGACGTTCTTGATCCGAATGACCTGTCCGACCGGGTCGGCGTTGGGACCGAAGAGGTTGTTCACGACCGTCTGCCCCAAGAAGACGACCTTTGTTCCGCCTTCGGCGTCGGAGTCGCTCATCGGTGAGCCCGACGCAACCGGCCAGTTGCGGATGAGGAAGAACTCCGGCGTCGTGCCGTACACCCTCGTGCTCCAGTTCTGATCCTCGGACTGCAGTTGAGCGCCGCTCACGAGTTGCGCTGCGGCGTACCTGACGGTCGGGACTTCGGTCCGGATCGCCCGGAGGTCGTCCCAGGTCAGCGTCGGCATGCTGCCGAACCCGCCTCGCATTCCGCCGGAAGTCGTCGAGCCGGGAAGAACGACGAGCAGGTTGGAGCCCATCGCCGCGAACTGCGCCTCGACCTGCGCCTTGGCCCCTTCGCCGATAGCCACCATGGCGATCACCGCGGAGACACCGATGATGATTCCGAGGGTGGTGAGGAAGGAGCGCATCTTGTTGCGGAACAGCGCGCGGATCGCCACCCGCAGGGTCTGCAAAGGGTTCATACCTCACCTCCTGCAGCCGCGGCGGCAGCGGCTACGGCTGGCTCGGCTCGCTGCGGCTCCTGCCGCTTGTCCATCCTCACCTTGCCGTCCTTCATCACGACGACCCGCGCTGCGTACCTGGCGATGTCGGGCTCGTGCGTCACCAGGACCACCGTGATCCCGGACTCCCGCAGTTCCTGGAAGATGGCCATCACCTCGACGCTCGTGACGGAATCGAGGTTCCCCGTCGGCTCGTCGGCGAGGATCACCTTCGGGTTCGCGACCAGGGCCCGCGCGATGGCGACACGCTGCTGCTGGCCTCCGGACATCTGATTCGGGTGGTGGTGTATCCGGTCGGCGAGCCCGACGCGGCCGAGCGCGGCGCGCGCCCTCTCGTGACGCTCGCGGGTGTGGTGCCCGGCGTAGAGCAGCGGCAGTTCGACGTTCTCGATTGCTGAGGTCCGCGAAAGCAGGTTGAAGTTCTGGAACACGAACCCGAGGGTGTGGTTGCGCCTCTCGGCCAGGGCGTTTCGGTCAAGCCCGGAGACCTCCTCCCCCGCGAGCCAGTAGTGGCCCGTCGTGGGGTGGTCGAGGCACCCGATGATGTTCATCAGCGTGGACTTCCCGGAGCCCGACGCCCCCATGATCGCGACGAACTCGCCCTCCTCGACCGCCAGCGAGACCCCGCGCAGCGCGTGCACCTCGACATCGCCCATGTGGTAGACCTTGGTCACGTCCTCGAGCGCAAGCAACGCAGACGCTTTGCTCATGACGGCCTCAGAACATCCGCCGCGGGAAGCCGGTTTGCTGGCCCGCCGAGGTCCCGCCGCTCATGTCGGTGATCAGGAGGTCACCCTCGTGGAGGTCGCTCTCGATCACCTCGGTCAGCGAGCCGTCGGAAACGCCCGTGCGGATGGGGACCTGCTGGGGTTTGCCGTCGCGCAGCACCCACACGCTCTTCCTGTCACTGACACCGGCCGCCGTGCCAGCGGATCGCCCGGGGCGACCCGCCCCCTGCGCGGCCTCGGCCCCGCCGTTCCGAGATCCGCGGCCGCTGGCCGCCCCCGCACTGGGACCCGCGAGCAGCGCGGCCGGCGGACGGAACCGCATTGCCGCGTTCGGAATGCGCAGGGCGTCGTCCCGCTCGGCCCAGATGAAGGTGCAGTTCGCGGTCATCCCGGGCTTGAGCTTGAGATCCGGGTTTGCAACGTCGATCACGGCGTCGTACGTCACGACATTCTGTACTGTCTGGGGATTGTTGCGGACCTGGCGGACCGTGCCGACGAACCTCTCGCTCGGGTAGGCGTCCACCGTGAACGAGGCCTTCATCCCGGGCCGGAGCCTGCCGATGTCGGCCTCCGCCACGCTCGTGTCCACCTGCATCTTGCGAAGGTCCTCGGCGATGAGGAAGAGCGTCGGTGCCTGCAACGAAGCCGCGACGGTCTGCCCGACGTCGACGTTGCGGGCGATCACGGTGCCGTCGGTCGGCGAGATGATGTTGGTGTAGGCCAGGTTGACCTCCGCCGAGTTGAGCTGGGCCTTCGCCTGCTCGACGGTGCCGGTCGCAGCGTCGACCGTGGCCTTGGCAGCGTCGGATGTGGCCTGGGCCGTGTCGAGGTCCGCCTGCGCGATCAGTTTGCGCTCGGCAAGGGCCCGGCTTCGGTCGAGCTGACGCTCGGCGTCGATCGCCTGTGCCCTGGCCTTGGCGAGATTCCCCTGGGCGGCGACGAGGTTGGCACGCGCCTGCAGAACCGTCGCCTGGAAGAGCTGGGGGTCGATCTTGGCGACCAGTTCCCCCTTCTTCACCTGCGAGTTCCAGTCGGCGTAGAGCGCGGCGATGCGGCCCGAGACCTGGCTGCCGACCTGCACCGTCACGATGGCCGAGAGCGTTCCGCTCGCCGTGACCTTCGCAACGATCCGGCCGCGGTCGACCGGGGATGTGTCGTAATGTACCTGGCCGGTCGCTCTCGCCTGGCGATACCGCCACCAGCCAGACAGGCCCAGCACCACCAGCAGACCGACGACGATCCAGAGGCTCTTCTTCCTGAACATGTCTTCCCTCACGCACCCGCCCAGCCTGTGGGCGGACGCTCTTCCTTGCCTTGCAACTAACCCTGGCGCACGGATGCAGGGCCACCGAATGCGCTCGCGGCCGTCCGCTCGATCACCGCGCCATCGCCTTTGACAACGTGGCCTCGAAGCGGTCCAAGTTGGCAATCACCTTCTCAAGCCCTGTCACCACGGCCGCGCGCTCGGACGGGCTCAGCCCCCGTTCCACTGCCGCTGCGATCGTGTCCGCAATCGGCAGCAGATGTTCAGCCATCGCGAGTCCCGTGGGCGTCAGCTTGAGGCGCGAGCGCCTGCGGTCGGACGGATCGGCGCTGTTGCGCACGAGGTGCCGCCGGACCAGTGTGTCAACGACCCTGCACGCCGTGGGATCGTCCATCCTTCGCCTCTCCGCCAGGTCCCCGAGAGACATCTCGCCCCCGCGGGCCATGGCCACAACCGTCCAGAACTGCTGCGGTGACAGCCCGTGTTCCCGAACCAGCGCGCTCGTGACCTGCCTGATGCGTCGCCTGACAACCGCGACCAGCAAACCCAGAGGTTCTTGTTTCGCCAATTGTTGCCTCCCTAATAATTGTTATACTAATTATAATCCTTGTCAAGCCTTTTCCTGGCGGGCCATCGTTCTACGTCTAACTCCTAGAAACCGCGGATGTTCCCGAACAGCTCGAGGTGCAGGCGGGGGCTGTATCGAAAGCCGCGCTCCAGGCACAGGCGGGCCACCGTCGGGGCCCGCGCGGCGACCTCGGCGGCGCTCCTCCCCTCGGGCATCAGGAGGACCCGCTCCCGGGCGACACCGAGGCGCTGCACCAATTCGAGGATCTCACCGATGTCGTCCTCCCCCCGCGTGACGAACTTGAGCTGGTGCTCCGGATGGCGCGCGACCAGACGTTGCAGCGGCTCGATCGCGGAACGCAGCTCGCGGTGGCGCCCCAGAAGCGGACCCTCGGGGTCGGAGTTGGAGGTCTTTGGCGAGAGCGAGAGGAGGTGGCAGTCGAACTCTGGGACAAGTGTTCCAGCGGTTTCCACCGTGATGTGGTGGCCGTTCGCGGCAAGCCCGCGAGTGAGCTCGCCCAGCTCGCGCTGCAGCAGCGGTTCACCCCCGGTGACCACGACGTGCCGAAGGGATGCCGCCTCCGCCGCTGCCAGGAGGTCACGGACGGGATGGCGCTGCCCCTCGGGGTTCCACGAGGTGTAGGGCGTGTCGCACCAGGCACAGCGCAGGTTGCATCCCGAGGTACGGATGAAGAACGACGGCGTGCCGGCGAGCATCCCCTCGCCCTGAATCGAGGTGAACGTCTCGGCGAGAAACATCCCTACCCTCGCGCCGCCGTGACCGCTTCGTCGGGGGCGAGCAGACGGCGGGTCCATGCGGCTACCATCACCGCGCAGCCAAGCAGGAGCGCGCCCCATGCCTGGTGCACCGTGGTCAAGAGCACCTCCCAGCCCCCCGGCGGCGCACCCGGTACCTGAGCCTCCAGACTGAAGAACGCCACGAACCCGAGCACGACTTGGAAGCCGCCGCCGAACATGAGCGCTTGTCCCAGCCGCGGGAGCAGCGAGTGCCGGGGGTAGAGGCCCCACAGCCGCGCGCCGAGGACAAGCGCCACTGCGAGCACCACGACCGCGAACGTGATGTGCACGAGAAGGCCGCGCGAGAGGTGCCGCTGGATCGCACCCAGCACGAGCTGCACCAGCAGGACCGCCACCAACAGGTCGGCGAGGTTGCGATCGGCGCGAGCGTGGGGCGAGGTCACCGGGGCACCAGAACCCGTCCACCCGGGCGACACGAACACCGCGAGGGCGACCATCAGCCCGAAAAACGTTGGGCCGAGGACGCCGTGCACGATCGCGAGCGTCGTGGAAGGCGCCATCGCCGTCGGGGACGCCGAGAGCGTGAACGTCCCCGTCACGCGCAGGCCGCCCAGGATCCCCTGCACCACGACTATCACGACCGCCAGCAGCGCAAGCCTGCGTACCCAGGAGCGGCGCTCGACGCCCAAGACATGCACCGCAAGCACCAGCGTTGTCAGGCCGACCAGGGTCCCAAACAGCCTGTGGGCGTGCTCGTAGTAGATGCCCCCTGTCATGCGCGAGAGCGGATACAGGAACATGTTGTAGCCGAAGGAGTTTGGCCAGTCCACCACGGCCAGGCCGGAGGCGCTGCCGGTGACGATCCCACCGACCAGCAGCTGCAGCAGAGTGGCGGCGGCGGCTACGGCCGCGAACACCCCGGTCCAGCCGACGAAGCCCACCGCTCCCCGGCGTCCCCTTGCGCCGACCGCCGCGCCGACCGCGCCCAGCGTGGCCCCGACCAGGAGCGAGCCGGGAAGCCACCACACGGCCGAAGGCACCACTTGGTTCGGTCGGTTGCCTCCGAGCAGGCTTCCGAGAACCAACAGGTTGACGACCGACGACAGAAGGCCGGCCGCAAGCCCCGCCCGCCATCCCCGAGTGGAGAACCGTCCCGCCGCGAACCCACCACCGAAGATGCAGGCCAGGAGGCCCACCGCAAGCAGCCACGCCGGCACCAGCGCGGGGGGCATCCGGCACAGGTAGGCGAGAAACCACATCGCGACGCTCGTCCCAAAGCCAAGCGCGAGCGTCTCCGCGCCGCGTCCCCGCGTGGTGCTGTCCGTGTCCATCGCGCCCTCCCGCATCCCAGCCTGCCGCGTAGTATGAGCCACCGCCCGTGGCAGTGCCAGGCAGACCGCAGGAGCCGGAGCGCGCTCACCCAGGGGAATGCTCACGCCCGCCGGCCGTTGTGCCGACTGGCCTCTGCCGTGGCAGAATGACGGCTCGAAGGTCTAGCAAGGATCGAGGCATGGGAGGCACACATCACGATGAGCATGGCCGCACCGGCATCGGGAGCGTGTTCGCTCTCGCGCGTGCGCTTGCCGAGCTCACCAAGGCCCGGCTGACGCTGCTGGTGGTCGCCACGACCGCTGTCGGGTTCCTCATGGCGGGTGGCCCGCGCCGAGGTGGGGCGGCGCTTGCGTGGACCGTGCTCGGAACCGCGCTCGCTGCAGCCGGCTCGATGGCGCTCAACCAGGCCCTCGAAGCCGTGCGTGACGCCCGCATGGAGCGCACGAGGAATCGGCCGGTGCCCTCCGGAGCGATTCAACGCCGCACCGCGCTTTCCGTCGGAGTCCTCACCGCGTCCACCGGGCTGGCCGTCCTGGCACTCAAGGCGAACGTGCTGACCGCCCTGCTCGGCCTCGCCGTCGTGCTCATCTATACCCTCGTCTACACGCCGCTCAAGCCGCGCACGCCCCTATGCACCCTCGCCGGCGCGGTGTGCGGGGCGATCCCGCCGATGATGGGGTGGACGGCGACCGGGGCGCCGCTCTCGTTCGGCGCCTGGCTGCTCGCGGGCGTGCTCTTCCTCTGGCAGATCCCGCACTTCCTCGCGCTGGCGTGGCTCTACCGTGAGGACTACGCACGCGGCGGCTTCCGGATGCTCCCCGCGGTGGACCCGTCCGGCCGGGTGACCGGACAGATGGCCGTGCTCTACGCGCTGGCGCTGGTCCCGGTTGGCGTCCTCGGAGCGCTCGGAGGGATGACCGGCTGGCTGTTCGCCGCGGGCGCCGTGGCACTTGGCGTCGCTCTCGTCACGTTCGCGCTCCGGCTCGCGGCGCTGCGGACCGAGCCGGTCGCTCGCCGCCTCTTCCTGGCGACGTTGGTTTACCTCCCCATCCTGCTCGGTCTGATGGTGGCCGACAGGGTACCCGCGCAGGCCGCCCGCCTCGCGGTCGCCACCCTCGGAACCCGATGACGACGAGACGGACTTTTCTGCGCAGCGGCGGGTGGGTCGTGGTCGCGGCGCTGATCGTGACGACCTTCGCGTTCGCCCTCTACGCTGCGAAGCTTCTGCGCGGCCGCGCTTCGCGCCCGGTCGGCGATGGGCGGCGCGTGGAGAGCTACGGTTTTTCGCTCGAGCCGTGTCTCGTCCCTCTGGAAAGGATCGTTCCCTCCGGCATGCCCCGCGACGGCCTGCACGCCCTCGTCGAGCCCGCGTCGTGGACGCTCGCGCAGTACGACGAGGGAGCCCGCCAGTACAGGAAGCTGCTCGTTCCGGGGGACAGGGTCATCGGCGTGAGCCTTGGAGGCCAAGCACGCGCCTATCCGCTCCGGTTCCTTGTCTGGCACGAGGTGGTCAACGACACCCTGGCGGGCGTGCCGATTGCGGTGACGTACAACCCGCTCTGCGACGCCGCGGTCGTGCTCCGCCGCACGGTCGGCCGCCGCACGCTGACCTTCGGCGTCAGTGGGCTGCTCTACGACTCCAACCTCCTGATGTACGACCGGCAGGAGGGCAACATCGTGCCGAGCCTCTGGAGTCAGCTCCTCTTCAAGGCGATCGCCGGCCCGGCCGCGGCCGACGGCGCGACGCTCGAGGTGCTGCCGATCAACCTAGACACCTGGGGCGACTGGCGGCGGGAGAACCCCTCCACGACCGTGCTCGCCCCAGACCCGACCATGGCCGAGAAGTACGCCGGCGACCCCTACACGAGCTACTTCGGGTCCGAGAGCCTGCGCTTCCCGGTGCAGCCGCTCCCCTTTCCTGCGCGGTACCCGCTCAAAACCCCCGTGGTCGCTCTGGGCGGCGCCGGGGCGTGGATGGCGTTTCCGTTCCCCGTGCTCGCGTCGCGAACGGAATCTCCGGTCGGCGCGCCCTGGCCCGCCCTCGAAGCGGCGCTCTCGTATCGCCAGGGCGGCAACACAGTGGCAGTCGCCCTCAACCGTCTGCCTCCCGGTACCGGCGTCGTCTACGCGTCGTACTTCGCCTGGTACGCCACCCACCACGCCGACACGACCTGGGTCGAGCGGTAGATCGCGGGGGCACCGCGGTCGCCGAGGCCCCTACCCGGCGATCTCCAGCAGGGCGAAGAGCACGACCCACACGACGGCCAGGAAGTGCCAGTAGATCGCGCAGTACTCGACGCCGGGCCGGAACGCCGAGGAGTAGCGGCCTCGGAACGCGCGCGCCGTGACGACCGCGAGCGGGATAATGCCGCCGACCACGTGCGCGGCGTGCAGACCGGTGAGCATGTAGAACGTGAACCCGTAGAGGTTGGTCTTCGCGGTCAGGTTCGCGGCCACGAGCGCGAACCAGTTCAGCGTCTGCGAGACCAGGAACGCAACCCCGAGCAGCATGGTGAGCGCCATGCCGGTGCGGAGCGCGCGCTGCCGGTCCGCGCGAACGGCCCGTACCGCGGCCTGCATCGTGAAGCTCGAGATCACGATGATCAGCGTGCTGATCCAGAGCGTTCCGGGAAGGCGCGGGACGCCGGGCGGCGGCCACGCGGGAGCCCGGAACCGAATCACCAGGTAGCCGAGGATGCTCGCTGCGAACAGCATCGACAGCGCCAGGACAAGGATCTTCATCCCCAGCTTGCCCATCGCGAGCGGGGCAGCGGCGGCGCGGTCGCCGACGAGACCGGGCCGCTCGCTCATCGCGGCAGTCCCGGCCCGTAGCCAGGGATAAGGTCCGGGGCGTAGGCCTGGGTGTCGATCAGCGCGATCGAGACGAAAAGCATCACGAACATCAGCGCCGCGATGAACACGATCGCGTTCATGGGGCGGTCGTACCGCATGTGCATGAAGTAGAGCAGCACCAGCGAGGCCTTGATCGTCGCGATCGCCAGCGCGATCTCGAGGTTGAAGCGGCCGAGATCAACCCCGGCCACCGCGACCGTGATCAGAGTGAGCAGCAGGAGCGTCCCCCATACAGTTGCCAGCACCTTGAACGGCACAACGTGTCCCACGGTTGGGTGATCGGTTGCTTGACCTTCTGAATCAGGCATCTCGTTCATGAGTTTCTCCACGTTTCCAGGGGAGAGCGTAGAGGTGAGAGCAGAAACCAAAGCACATCCTTTGGTGCTCTCCACTCTCACGTCTCGCGTCTTCGCCCGTTGCTCTTCCCTCTCCCCTCTTGGCTCTTCCCTGCTCTCTCACCTGATCAAGTACAGCAACGGGAACAGGAAGATCCAGATCAGGTCGACGAGGTGCCAGTAAAGCCCAGACAGATCCACCGGGGTGAAGTACGCCGGGCCGAACTCCCCCCTCGCCGCCCTGACGAGCATCAACCCGAGCACGACCATTCCCACGATGACGTGGATCCCGTGGAGCCCGGTCATCATGAAGTAGACCGCGAAGAACACCTGTACGTCCCTGGGAGGCCCCTGGCTCTCCCCCAGGACGGCCGGATGGCCGGGCTTGGCGAGCCCGACCGGGCCCTGCGCCGCAGGGGGGATCGCCGAGCGCTCCTCGGTGTTGAAGGAGGGCGTGGGAGCCGGCATCGGCTGGGCCGCGGGCGCCGGCTGCTCGAGCCTGGCGTGGAAGTACTTCCCCCAGAGCAACCCCTCCTTCCACTTGTGCTCGTATTCCACGAACTTGATCCCGAGGAAGCATCCCGCCAGCGCGATCGTGGCCGCGAGCAGCCGCACCAGCGCCCTTGTCCGCCCGATCTGCGCGCAGCGCACAGCCCACGCCATCGTGAAGCTGGAGCAGATGAGCACTGCGGTGTTTATGGCCCCGAGCGTCTTGTCCAGGTAGCGGTGGGCGTACACGAAGATCTCCGGGTGGTTGGCCCGGTACACCGCGTACGCGCAGAACAACCCCCCGAACAGCAGAATCTCGGTGGCGAGGAAGATCCACATCCCGAGCTTCCCCGACTCGAACTGCTGCTCGGCCGTGTCGAAGTGGTGCGCGACGTGTTCCCCGTGAGCCTCGGCCACGCCCGCCCCGCCGTTGGTCTCCGCCTGCACGCTTCCCTCCTACGAGCCGACCGACTGCACGGCCTGCGTCTTCCTCACGAACCCGCCCACGCGATCGTCGAAGGTCCAGGCTTCGACGTCGTATGGGTCGCCGGCCACCGGGGCGACCGGAAAGTTGTCGTGGGGCGGCGGCGAGGTCGTCTGCCACTCGAGCGTCGCGCCTCCCCAGGGGTTTGCCGGGGCGAGGCGGCCCCGGAAGAGCGAGTGGCCCAGGTTGACCGCTGCGATCACGAACCCGACCGCGAGCAGGTAGGCGCCGATCGTGGAGAGAACGTGGTACGGCTCGAACTGGGGCACGTAGTGGTACGAGCGGCGCGGTGCTCCCTGGCTGCCCATCACGAACTGTGTGAAGAACGTCGTGTTGAACCCCACGAAGATGATCAGCGCTGCGACCCTCCCCCACAGCTCGCTGTACATCCGGCCGAACATCTTCGGCCACCAGTAGTGCAGGCCGCCCAGGAACGCGATCACCGTGCCGCCGAACATGACGTAGTGGAAGTGGGCCACCACGAAGTAGGTGTCGTGGAGGTGGACGTCCACCGCGAGCGCGCCCAGGAATAGCCCGGTGAGACCTCCGATCCCGAACAGGAAGAGGAACGAGAGCACGTACAGCATTGGGGTCGCCAGCCAGATCGAACCCTTGTACATCGTCGCGAGCCAGTTGAACACCTTGACCGCCGAAGGGATCGCCACCATGAAAGTAAGGAAGCTGAAGATCATGCCCGCCAGCAGCGACTGCCCCGAGACGAACATGTGGTGGCCCCAGACGAGGAAGCTGAGCACGGCAATCGCGATCGAAGAGAGGGCGATGAATTTGTAGCCGAAGATGTGCTTGCGCGAGAAGACCGACACTAACTCGCTGATGATGCCCATCGCGGGCAGGATCATGATGTAGACGGCGGGGTGGGAGTAGAACCAGAAGAAATGCTGGAAGAGGATCGGGTCGCCGCCGAGCGTGGGGTCGAAGATCCCGATCCCCAGCGCGCGCTCGGCGATCAGCAGCAGGAGCGTTATGCCGAGCACCGGCGTGGCCATGATCTGGAGGATGGCCGTGCCGTAGATCCCCCAGAGGAAAAGGGGCATCTTGAACCAGGTCATGCCCTGCGGGCGCAGCTTGTGGATCGACACCACGAAGTTGAGGCCGGTGAAGATCGACGAGAAGCCGAGCACGAACACACCCGCGATCATTCCGATAACGTTGGTATTGGTCGTCGTGCTGTACGGCGTGTAGAACGTCCACCCCGTGTCGACCGCGCCGGTGACGATCGAGCCGAGCGCGATGAGCGCCCCGGCGACCCACAGGTAGAAGCTGAGCAGGTTGAGACGTGGGAAAGCGACATCCTTTGCCCCCAGCAGCAGGGGGAGCACGAAATTGCCGAGCGCCGCCGGTATCCCCGGGATGACGAAGAGGAAGATCATGACCGCGCCGTGCAGCGTGAAGATCTGGTTGTAGGTGTTGG
>DATKMD010000203.1:0-3042 GCA_035542075.1 Thermoanaerobaculaceae bacterium | reverse complement strand
ACCGCCGCAGGGCTGACGTACGTTGCGTTGATGAGCGACTTGCCTAGGTCCAGAACGCCGAACCCAAGTATGCTGCCGGCCTCCTCGGCGACAAGGAACTCCCGCGATGCCAGGAGCTGCGCGTATCCGTCAGCCTGAAGCGCACCCGCCCACTCGGACAACTCGGACTTTGAGTAGCGTCCAGCACACAGAGTTAGAATAGACGCCCTGTGCAGCTCCGCTACCGTGGGTAAGTCTTCTCGCCGCGCCGGTCTGATCTGCATCGTCTAATGGTCCGCCCAACACCGGGGATAAGCTGCGAAGCTCCGAAGTTCACCAGGCTTCGTCAGCCCTCGGGGGACAGGTGAAAACCGGCCACTGGTGGACGGGTCAAAACCGGCTACCACGGTGGGCCGAGACCAGTTGAGGTTTACCGCGTAGAGGTGTCCTGGGGCAAGTCGGTGTGGGTCTTGGTCCGCCAGCTCCTTGGACCGCACTTGAGGACGTGGCCGTGGTGGAGGAGACGATCGAGTAACGCGGTCACGGCGGCGGTGTCTCCCAGCAGCTTGCCCCAGTCGTCGACGGGACGGTTGGAGGTGAGCAGAGTGGAGGCCCGCTCATAGCGGCGCATGACGACGTCGAGCAGGTCTTCGGCTGCGGTGTTGGGCAGGCGGCGCATGCCGATGTCGTCGATGATGAGCAGCGGCACGGTGGTGAGATCCTCGAAGTAGTCCTTGCGAGTGCCGCCAAGGGTCGCGTCGGCGATTTCCTCGATTAGCGCGTGGGCTTCGCGATAGAGGACGCGGTAGCCCTGCAGGATGGCCGCGCGTCCGATCGCCTGGGCGAGGTGGCTCTTGCCGGTGCCGGGGGGGCCGAGGAAGAGGGCGTCCTCGCGCTGGGCGATGAAGCGGGCGGTGGCGAGCTCATACACGAGAGCGCGGTTCATCTTCTTGTTGAAGTCGAAGTCGAAGCTGTCGAGCGAGCGGTCGGGGTCACGGAAGCGAGCCTGCTTGGTGCGCCGCTCGAAGAGACGGTCCTGGCGACGCTGCAGCTCGTCGCAGACGAGAGCGGACACGATGTCGAGCGGAGCCATGTTCTCGGATTGCGCCTGGCGCAGCCGTGTCTCGAGCACGTTGGCCATACCCGACAGGCGCAGCTTTCTCAGGGCACGGTCGAGTTCTATGAGGTTCATGCCGAATCTCCTGTCTTCTGGTCGATGAGGTCGCGGTAGAGCGTGAGCTGGCGAATGAGCGGGTCCACCTGCCGCAGCGACAGCGGGGCCGTCGGCCGCCTCTCGAGGTAGCGACGCACGAAGCGGTAGCTGGGTGCCCCCATCTCGAGAGCGGCCTGAGCCGCGTCTTCGACCGCGACCGGGCCGTGCTTCTTCGCCAGCGCGAGCACCCCGAGGACCTTGCGGACGCCGGCCTCGCCTTCCGTGCGGTGGATCTGCTCGCACAGGGTGCCGGTGTGGCTTCCTACGAAGTGGGCTCGGCGCAGCAGGGCCTCAGTGCTGCGCGGCGTGCGCGAGGGTCGATCCTCGTCCTTGATGCGGTGCAGCCCACGCTTGGTGCGCAGGTGCTCTCTGAGCAGCTGGCCCGTCTTGGGGTGCAGGACCCTCACGTGCAGCTCGTCCCACTGCGCCTGGACCAGTCTTCCGATCCACCCAGGCGGAGCGCCGTAGTAGGCGGCCTCCACCTCGATGCAGCCGTCGAGGTTCACCGTGCGCTCGCCGTAGCGGTAATAACGAAACGGCTCGAGCGGCAGCTCGCGCAGCTGAGGCTTCTCCTCGGCAAACATCACCGCCACCTGACGCTTTGTTGTCCCGTGGATGCGGGTGTCCGCCCAGCGCTCTTCCCAGTGGTCGAGGTACGCTTGCGCCGCCTCGAGGGCCTCGAAGCGCTGCCCCCTCAAAGGCGTGCTCTGGGCGTGGCCGATGCCGGACTCGACCTTGCCCTTGCGGTCGGGATTCCTCACTCGGCAGGGCAGCGCGACCACGCCATAGTGCGCGAGCATGTCCCGGTAGAGTGGGTTGAGCGCCGGATCGTAGATGTCCGGCGTGAGCACTCCCTCTCGCAGGTTGTCGAGCACGACCACCCGCGGCGTGCCGCCCAGCCGTCGGAAGGCGCGCTCGTGCAGCTCGGCCCAGATCTGCGCGCTCGATTTCCACGTCAGCAGCCGCACGGACTTTCGCGAGTGCCCCAGCGTCAGACAGAAAAGCCGCGTCCGGCGGTACTTGCCGCTTGCCGGGTCGCGCACCATCGGCCCCTCGCCGTAGTCGACCTGGGCTTCTTCGCCCGGTGGCGTCGTGATGACCACACGCGCCTCGGGTAGCGTGCTCGCGCGCAGCTTCGCCACGAAGCGCTTGACGCTCGCGTAGCGGCCCGTAAAGCCCTGCCCGTCGACCAGGTCCTGCCAGATCGCCTTGCCGTTGCGGCCGCGGGAGAGCGCTTCGGCGATCAGCTCACGGTATGGCTCGCACGCACTCGCTGCGCTGGGGCGGCCTCGAGGTGCGGCGGAGGTCCCAGAGTCGGTGGACACCCCTTCCCTGGTGGCCGGTCTTGCCGCGGACTCGGGGGACGCCCCCTCCGTGGTGGCCGGTTTTGAGGGCAAAGAGTCGGTGGACACCCCCGAGGAAATGGCCGGTTTTGCCGCAGGGTCGGGGGACACCCCCTCCGTGGTGGCCGGTTTTGGCGGCCATGTCGCCGCCCGTCCGCCCTTGCGGCGGACCGCTATCCCCGCTGCCTTCAGGTAGAGGCTGGCCGTCTCTCGCCGGACTCCTGTCGAGTCCTCGATCCGCCGCAGCGACCAGCCCAGCCGCCCCAGCGCCACCACCGACAGCCGCTTGTCCTCGCTCAAGACGTTGCTCATCCCGGCGGTGGATCACGTCCTCCACCGCCTCGTCAACGTCTCGGCGCCTACTCGTGGTGGCCGGTTTTCAGGTGTCCCTCAGTGGCCGGTTTTAGGTGTCCCCCGAGGGCCACACGGTGTCGCGCTCGACGGCCAGGCGATCTTCTTCGCCCACGTGCATCTCCACGGCGGTCCTGCTCCGGTTCGCCGTTTCCT
>DATKMD010000202.1:0-41029 GCA_035542075.1 Thermoanaerobaculaceae bacterium | reverse complement strand
CCCTGAAGGCGCCAAGAGCTCTCTCGAGCTTCGCCGGAGGTTTCGTAGAAAGGCGCTGGAAGGCACGTTGGAGCAGCGTCCACTTGTACGGCATGACCCGCTCGTACTCCACCTTGAATGGCGAGAGCTGAGGGGCATCCGCCAGGTCCGACGGTTCCAGCAGTCCGTCCCTGAGCAATAGCTCCGGACTTATCAGCCCGGCGCTGCCGGCAAAGGTCGAGGTCGCGGCGTACGGCGACCAGCCGGGCCCGACCGGGCTGAGAGGGAGCACCTGCCACCAGCGCGCGCCGGCCCGCGCGAGCCAATCCAGGTAACCGTGAGCGGCGGGCCCGAGGTCGCCGATGCCGTGCGGGCCCGGGAGGCAGGTGGGGTGAAGCACGACACCGCAGGAACGCTCGAATTTCATCGCTCAAACTCCCGTGAGCCCAATAGTAGCGGATCGCTCTCTTCCTTTTCACTGCGTGACGCTTGTTGTGCCGGTGCCACGGTGGCCGGGCTTCGCTTGTTTTCCACTCCGTGGAGGTTCTGTTTTGCCCCGCGGGCCTGCTTTCCTTTGTTTCACTGCGTGACGGCTTTTGTGTTGCCCGGCGGGTGGGGCGCCTGCTCAGCGCTTGCTCGCCCCCGCTCGCTTCGCGCCGAGACTCCGGAGGCCACGACCCAGCAGTGCGGCCCGGGGCGGGGCCCCTCGGTGTCCGCAAGCGACCGCGTCCCCGACACCCCACCCGGGATCCGCACGCTGGAGACCCCGTGGCCTCCCGAGAGATGCCCGCCCCACCCGCCAGGCGGAATGTTCTCCCCCACCAACTCTGGACAGAATTGGTCACGAGTTCCGGGCACGTGAGAGCGTGTCGTTTCCAGCCGCAAGGTTTCAAGTCAAAGGGTGGGGGTTTTCATTCGCCGGTGCCGCGGGTGGCGGATCACTCCGGAGCCCGCGGGCACCGGACGCGCGAGCCGTGCTGGGGAGACGGCGGCCCTGTCTCATGGGAACGCCGAGGGGCCCCGACGCGGATCGGGCTGTCCGGTCGCGGGCGGAGGAGTCTGCAGGCGCCGGGCGCGGGGGCGCCCAAGCCTGCAGATGGACACCGCGGCACCGGCAAGACACAAGCTTCACGCAGTGAGAAAACGAAAGGGGGTGCGGGCGATCAGCCCGAGAAAAGGCGGCGCCACCAGGTCCGTAGCCGCTCGCCCAGGCCCGGACCATCGGTGTAGAAGAACTTGAAGTGGCGCACCGCGAGCGTCGGGGCGACCGGCTTCGGCGCGTAGCGCTCCCGCAGGTGGTGCAGGTGGTCCATGGTGAAGAGGTAGAGGTCGGTCTCGGTGCGCTCCGGGAACTCCTCCATGATGCCGCTGCGCCTGATCGCTTCGATCATCGGCCGGTACACCGTGTCGCGCCACGACGCCACCGCTTCGGACCACGTCGGCTCGCGTCCGGTCTCGATGCCCCGGTAGTAGCGGTGCACCGTGATGTGCTCGAGGAGGCGCTCGTAGCCGTCCGGCTCCGTGACCCGGAACTCGTCCGGACCCTCGGCGACAAGGCCGGTGGTTTCCAGGAAGTCGGCCAGTCCCCGCTGCAGGAGCACCTCTTCGATCGACGCGTCCGGGGATACCGGCACCGGGGTGAGGAACTCCCTGACGCGCGCCTCGATCGCGGGTATGCCCAGGGAGCGCGCGACGGACACCCGGTGATGCCCGTCGACCACGAAGTACGCGTCGCCCACCTTGTACAGCTCAACCGCGCGGAAGCCGGCGGGCCCCTCGGCCAGTCCTTCCACCTCTTCCCAGCGCTCGCGCAGGGCTTCGTCCCGCGGCAGGAACGCACGGTTGAACTCCCGCTCCCTCCCCATCGTCCCGACGATCCGGTCGAGTGGGACGTCCTGCATCCCCCTGTCCACGATGTGCCTGAGCCGCAGCCCTGCCCGCACACGGTCGAACGGCAGGAGATCCACCGGGCGCCCTTTGAGCACCCCCAGGAGGTCCTGCACCACCGCGGCACGCCGGGCGGCGTCGAAGCGGGTCACGTCACCTCCCCGCGGCCCTTGCGGGTCACCGAATCCGAGTTACGATGGCCGCCATGGTACACGCTCCGAAACGTTCCGACACGCCCCGCCGACACGGTGGGAGGTTCCTGACGTTGGTCGTGCCCGCGCTGGCAGCCGCGGTGCTCCTCGTGTTGGCCGCGAGCGGCCTCGGCCAGGAGCAGCGCGTTCCGCGCCGCGTCCTGCAGCGGGCAGCCCCGGTTTGGAACAACGACTGGTCGAAGGGTGCGGTGTTCTACGAGGTCTTCGTGCGCAGCTTCCAGGATTCCAACGGTGACGGGATCGGGGATCTCAAGGGGCTGATCTCGAAGCTCGACTACCTCAACGATGGCAACCCCGCCTCCACCACCGACCTCGGCGTGGACGCGCTCTGGCTGATGCCGGTGTTCGGCTCGCCCAGCTACCATGGCTACGACACCACCGACTACGAGACCATCAACCCGGAGTACGGCACCAATGACGATTTCGCGACGCTGTGCACCGAGGCCCACCGCCGCGGCATCAAGGTCATCCTGGATTTCGTCATCAACCACAGCGGCTCGGGGCACCCTTGGTTCGTGGACGCCTCGTCGGCGGCGGGTGCGCCCAAGCGCAACTGGTACATCTGGAGCCCGGTGGACCTGGGGTGGCGGCAGCCGTGGAACCTGTACACGGGCGCGGACACCTGGCACCGGAACCCCGCCGACGGCCAGTGGTTCTACGGGGTGTTCTGGGAGGGGATGCCGGACCTCAACATCCGCAACCCTGAGGTCCGTGCCGAGATCAAGCGTCTCGCCACGCTCTGGCTCTCCCGTGGCGCCGACGGGTTCAGGCTTGACGCGGCCCGCCACCTGGTGGAGAACGGGGGCGGGCTCTCGCAGGTCGACCAGCCGGAGACGCACGCCTTCTGGCGCGAGTTTTCGGCGCACGTGCGGTCGGTGAAGCCGGACGCCACGCTGGTGGGCGAGGCGTGGACCGACACTCCGATCATTGCAACGTACTACGGCTCGACCACCACGGTCCCCGGCGGAGACGAGCTGCCGATGAACTTCGACTTCCCGCTCGCCGCGGCGATCGTCCAGGGCGTGAACGGTGGCGACGCCAACGTCATCTCGGCCAAGCTCGCCGAAGTTCAGTCGGTCTACCCGCAGGGTGCCGACGACGCCCCATTCCTCACCAACCACGACCAGTTCCGCCTCGCGACTCAGCTTGGAAACAACATCGGCAAGCTCCGCAACGCGGTGGCGATCCTGTTGACCGTGCCGGGCACGCCGTTCCTCTACTACGGCGAGGAAGTGGGACTCCAGAACGGCGGCTCGGACAGCGACGACAGGCTGAAGCGCACGCCGATGCCGTGGGACGCCTCCTCGCCCGGTGGAGGGTTCACGACCGGTATACCCTGGTTCCCGTTCGCCCCTGGCCGCGAGACGACCAACGTCGCGACCGAGAGCGCAGATCCAGCGTCGCTGCTCGGCCGCTACCGGGCTCTGATCCGGGCGCGTCACACCTCGCTGGCGCTGCAGAAGGGTGACCTCCGCCTGGTGACCGCGGGAGGAGGCGGTCACGTCCTCGCCTTCTTCAGGAGCACCACCGAGGAGCAGGTGCTCGTCGGCCACAACCTCAGCGACGCGATCCAGACGGCCGGACCCTTCGCGACCACCGCAACAACGTCGGAGACGGTCTTTGCAGACACCGGCGCAAGTATCGCGGTCGGGGGCGGCTCGTGCACCCTGACCTTGCTGCCGCGCACAACCGGGATCTGGCGTCTGAAGTGAAGCAGACTTGAAGGCTTGAAGGCTCGAAGGCTTGATGTCGTGAATGTGGCCAAGCCTTCAAGCCTGGATGGTGGGCTGGGGGGCACGCCTTGAAGCCTGGGTTGTCGCGGGGGGCGTGATACCCCCATTGAGGGTACAGAGTGGCCCTCAAACGATCGGCCAGCGAGGACGGGCAGTCCTGCTACTTCCCCTTGACCTCCGCGGGAACCACACCGGGGAGCGCCACGGGCCGACCTGCCATGAGATCGTAATCCTTGAGCACCGCCTCCTGCGTCATCCCGGCCGGGACAATGATGTCGATCAGGTCCGGCTGCATGTCGTCGCCCTCGCGGTTGGTGCCAAAGTTGTCGAAACCCTTACCGGGCAGGATGGGGATGATCATGAGGCCCGGGGACGAACCTTCGGAGCCGATGAGCGCCCCGATGTCCACCTTCAGCTCCCAGTTGGCGCCGGTGACGGCGACCACGTAGCTCCAGGTGTCCTTGGCGGGGCCCCCGAGGAACGCATCGGGAACGAAGAAACGGATCGAGCGGCCGGTGACGGAGACCACGGTGGGGAAGAACACGCTCGACGCGATGTCCCGGCCCACGCTCGCCGAGATCGCATCCACATCGGCGGACGTGACCGACCCCTGGCGGCGCTTGAGCTCCATCTTCGCCTCGTGCACGTAGATCGCCTTCAGCATGTCCTGCGCATCGTACGGACGCGGGGTGAGGCAGATCGCCTTCTCCCAGGCGTTGGCCTGGGCGATGGCCGCCCGCCTTCCGGGGAGCGTCTGCATGCTCCCCGAGCCGGGGATCCGATCGGTATCGACGTAGACGTCGATATTGAACTCGTAGAACCCCAGCTTGCAGAGCTTGTCGAGGGTGGTGCCGACCTGATCGATGGTGCGGCGCGGCGGCACCCGGACGTTCCGCGCGAACGTGGCTTCGAAGAGGTTGCCTCCCGCCTGTGCGGTGGCAGTGAACCTGACCAGGTCGAGGTCGCCGGGCTGCATGTCGGCGCGCATCGGATACATCAAGCTGCCATCGCCGTAGTCGTCCCCCGTTGGGTCGCTGAGCGTGAAGATGGGCTGGCCTTCTGCCGCCACCGCAGGGAACGCAAGACCAAGAACCGCGTACACGCCGGTGAGCAGGGCCGCCGCCGTAAGACTCCGTAGAGAACCTCGCATGTCCCCTCCCGAACAGCCGGGCTGATTCTAGAACGTTGGGGGCCCGGCCCCAAGACGGCGCCGGGCCCCTTATGCTCACTGCGTGCCCACTGCTAGAAGACGAACTTCAGGAAAGCCTTGATGCGCTGCTGCGAGAAGTCCCTGTTCAGAAGGCTGTTCCAGCCGCCCCACGCGCTCTTCCACCCGGGGGAGCCGACCGGAAGGCCGAGGTTCTTCGCCGTGTCCGCATCGGCGTACTGCACGACGAACCCGTCCCCGAAGTTGGGCTTGAACGTGCCCCAGGCGTACTCGTACTCGAAGCCGATCTGGGCGCCGCCCAGCGCGGAGGTGATCTTGGCCACCAGGATGTTCTTCTGGTGCTTGCCGGACGCCATCTCGTGCAGCTGGTACGCCTTGAACGCCGTGTTCCCGTCCTTCAGGTCGGCCGTGTAGTACTCGTACCCCAGCGAGGCGTAGAAATCGTTGGTGAGCTGGTAGCCGAAGCCGAGCTGGTAGGTGTAGTAGCTGAGGTCGCGGTCATCGTCGGAGATACTGGTCCACGGCTTCCACTGGTAGCCGGTAACGCCGTTCACCGTGATCACCGGCGGGTTCTGGAAGTAGGGAATGGTGGCGGTCGTGAGAGTCCCGTTGTAGTAGTTCACGACGTTCTTGCACGCCTCGCCGTTGCCCGGGCAGTCGCCGGCCTCGTAGGGCAGGAACCTGGGGTCGTTGAGGCGCTTGTCTGTCTCGCTGATCCCCTTGACCTTGAAGAACAGGTCGATCCCCTTCCCGACGTCGATGACGGTCTTGCCCTTGATGAGGTAGATGTCGGTCGACTTGTCCTGGAAAGGTATGTACGCCGAGCGGTACGGGTGGCCCACACCGGTGTCCCCTTCCAGCATCGGATACGTCGTGTTGTCGATGGCCTTGGTGTCGTCGCCCCACGCCTGCCAGTTGGTGTTGTACCCCAGGTGCGTGTACTCGCCGGCGAGCTCGAGCGCTCCCACGGTGTACTTCGGAACGATCGTGAACCCCTTCCAGCCGATGATGGTCTCGGCCAAGGGCTCGTCGAAGTCGGCGAAGTCGTTGTCCACGTTGATCGTGGCAACCTGCTGCGCGTTGCCGTCGAAACCGCCGTAGCCGATGATCGTCGGGTTGCCGTTGAAGACGCCGAACTTGGCGTTCGTCGGCCCGGGGAACATGAACGTCGCATCGTGCCCCTCGGTGATTAGGACGTCGTCCTCGCGGCGGGCCGCGACGATCGCGTCGTAGCCGGCGCCGTAGGAGAACGCCTGTAGGTTGAAGGAGAGCCCGACACCGAACGGGTCGTTGATGTCGAGGTCGGCCTTCCAGGCATCGCCGGTGTGGTTTCCGGCAAGCGTCGAGGAGTAGCCGCCGATGCCGAACGAGCAGGGTGCCTCGTTGCTTATGCCGAGGTCGCAGTTGGACGAGATCGACGAGCGGTAGTACGCGGCGCGAATGTCGAACATCGCGCTCGGGTGGATCCCGACCTTGAGCCCGCCCACCTGGTTGCGGGTGCGGGTGCGCACATTCCTCCCGTTGTCGTAGATGTGGTCGGTCCCATCGATCTCGATGTCGTCCAGGTAGCTGAAAAGGCCGCCGACGTCCCACAGCGAGCTCCCGCCGTACTTGAACTGGGCGACGTAGATCCCGTCCTGGCTGGTGTACTGGCCGGTGTTCCAGTTGGGCCCCATCCAGAGGCGGAACGCCGAGATCCGGGCGAAGTCCCAGCTGAACGACCGACCGCCCGCCGTTCCGCGGAACAGCAACCCTGCGACGTTGTCACGGTCGATGTAGCGGATCTTGCCCACGACGTTGGCGTCGAACATACCCCAGTCGCTTGCGCCGGCCATGGCGGAGTCGAGCCACTTGTAGCCCGGCGTGAACGTCACCGCGACGCCGCGCAGCTTGACGTACTGGTTGGAGCGCGAGTCGAACTCGCCGCAGCTGCCGCCCCAGCAGTTACCGGCGGGCGGGTTGCTCCCGCCCCACCCGCCCCCGTTGGTCCACTCGTTCTGGTTGAAGCGACTGTGGATGCGGGCGTAGATGTAGATCTTCGGGGACACCTTCTGGTTGACCCAGAGCTCGAGCTCGGAGCCCTGGCCGTTGTCGCCATACCCTTCGCCGGGAACCGTGGTGAAGTTGTACAGCGAGCCGTCGTACCGCTGCGTGCCCCACAGCCACTTGGTGTACGTGGCGCCCCCGAGGTGGAGCGAGAAATCCTCGGCGCGTACAATTCCGGTCACGAGAAGAATGCTCGCTATCACAAGGACAGGTATCAGGAATCGGTTTGCCGCACGCATGCTCCTCCTCCTTTCTACGGCAAAATGGATCGCTGCGTTACTTCTTGTAGACCATGTTCAGCGTGGCCATCTTCTTCGAGGTGCCGTCCGCATTGCACTCGTAGGCCAGCATCTTGTGCTGCAGCTCGACCTCGCTGGCATCGCCAACGGCGTTGCCGGCGAGCAGATCCATCACGTGCGGGTCGCAGTCGCCGTCGGTGCCGCCGCCGAAGCGATGCTGCCCTTCGTACTCGTTGACTTTCCGGGTGAGCAGATCCGTGGCTGCCGGGAAGCCCTCGTTCGACTGCATCAGCACCTGGTACCCCCACTTCGTGATGTCACCCGCACCGACGTCCTTCATGTCGACCCACGTGGTGATCGTGCGGCCGCCGCCCTTGACGCGCGCGGGGACGATCACATCGGCCTGCAGCGCCTTCGCCACCTTCTGCTCGACCTCGGAGCGCACCCGTCCTGCCGGCTGCGGGGACACGATGACGACCTTGTTCCACCCCGCGTTGGGCGCGAACTGCACGTTGAGACCGGGGAGCCCCTCGGTGTGCCCCGTGTTCGGATCGGTCTTGATGAACACAAAGACCATCTGGACGCAGAACCCGTACTGCATCGCCCAGCACTTGTCCTGGAGCTGCGAGTTCTGCGTCACCGCAATCTCGAGCTTGTCGCCCTTGAGCTTGAAGTCGACGGCGGTGATGTCGAACGACCCCTTGAGGTACACCGTGTCCGTCGGATACGTGTACGTGCCGGGTCCGTTGTCGTCGCCGACCGTGTCCTTGAAGCTGACCTCCTGGGCGAGGGCGGCCGTGGCCACCACGGCCGTGGCCATCAAGGCCAAAACTACGTAACGCCACGTATGCTTCATAGCAATCCCCCTTTCTCTCCTAATAGACCTTCGAAGCGCTCCGGCCTTCTTGCTCGCGTTTCGCTGTACACCTCACCTCCCTTCCTCGAGGTCTCTACCCCTTGACTGCTCCGGCGGTGAGGCCGGAGACCACGTACTTCTGCAGGACGAGGAACAGCACGACGATCGGTATCGCCGTGATGATCGCGCCCGCCGCGAAGTAACCCCACTGCTGTGAGAAGCCCCCGACGAAGAACCGCAACCCGACGGGGGCCGTGTACATGCTTATCTTGTCCATGAAGGTGGCCGCCTGGATGAACTCGTTCCACGCGGTCATGAACGAAAACAGGGCGGTGACCGCCACCGCCGGCTGCGCGAGGGGCAGGACGATGCGGTAGAAGATCGTCGCCGCGGAGGCGCCGTCCATAAGGGCCGACTCCTCAAGCTCCTTCGGGATCGTGTCGAAGTACCCCTTCAGCATCCACACGCAGAAGGGAATCGCCGTGATCGAGTACAAGAGGATCAGTCCGATGAAGTTCGAGCCCAGCCCCAGGAACTGCACGATGATGATGTAGAGCGGGATCAGCATCAGCGTCCCCGGGAACATCTGCGACACCAGGAACGACATCAGCCCGATCCGTCGGCCCGGGAACCGGAAGCGGGAGAAGGCATACGCGGCCGTGCAGGCCAGGAAGACGCCCAGCACCGTGGTGCCCGCCGCGACGATCACGCTGTTGAGCAGCCAGCGGGCGAAGGGCTGCTCGGTGAACAGCGAGATGAAGCTGGAGGCTGACACGTGCGCCGGCCAGGGCGTGATCGCCCGCAGCCGGTCGAGGAACGTCGGGTTGGCGGGGATGTCCACGATCATCAGGCCCTGCTGCCCCGAGAAGGCGATCGTGAAGACCCAGAGCAGCGGGTAGAGCGTCACCACCACGTAGATCAGCAGGATCACGTGCAGCGGCAGGTGGGGGAACTCGCCGGTGCGGGAGCGCTCGCTCATATCCCCTCCGTCGCCTTCGTGACCTTGTTCTGCCAGATGCCGTACGCCAGGAGGACCGCGAAGATCACCATCGAGTAGGCGGCCGCGTAGCCGTAGCGGTACTGCTCGAAGGCGAACTTGTACGCCTGCGTGATCAGGATCTCGGTCGAGTGCGCGGGCTCACCCGCGGAGACCAGGTAGATGATGTTGAACATGTTGAAGGTCCAGATCACCGAGAGGATCATCGCCGGGATCAGCGCGGGCTTGAGCGACGGTAGCGTGATCGAGCGGAACTGCTGCCAGCGCGTCGCGCCGTCCACACGGGCGGCCTCGTAGAGGTCGGCGGAGATCGACTGCAGGGCGCCGAGCGAGATCACCATCATGAACGGCACCGAGAGCCACGCGTTGGTCGCGATGCAGGCGAACAGGGACGTCCCGGGCTTCTCGAACCATGAGACCGGGGTGCCCCCGAGCATCTGGATGATCTGGTTGATCACCCCGAACTGCTGGTGGAACATCCCCTTCCAGATCAGCGCCGTGATGTAGTTCGGCGTCGCCCACGGCAGGATGAAGATGACGCGGTAGATGGGACGGGCGAAGAGCCCCTTGGTGTTGAGGATGAGGGCAAGGAACAGCCCCATCCCGACCCCGTACGCGACGTTGGTCACCGTCCAGACGATCGTGACGCCCAGCGTCCAGTAGATGTTCTGGTAGTTCCACACGAGCCCGCCCGGGCCCCGCGTCGCGATGTGGAAGTCACCCAGGATGTCCGTGAAGTTCTTCAGGCCGATCCAGATCTGGCTCAGCGGCGCCTGCGACGTGTAGAGCGAGAAGTCGGTGAACGAGAGCACGACGCCGTAGAGGAACGGCAGGAACACCAGCGCGAGCATCCCGAACACCGCCGGGAACGTGTAGGCGTACGCCTGGCGGTGCTTCCGCAGCGTGCCGCCGAGCCTCGCGGCGCCTCCCAGGCCGACGAACGCCAGCAGCCCGAGCGCCAGGAGCGTGAAAGCGCCCACGACCTCCCTGGTGCGTGCCGCCACCCGGGCGAGGCCCTGCTCGAGCGGTGCCTCCTGAACGCTCCCGTCAGCCGCGATTAGGCCGAGCGGACGCCGGAACACGTCGGTGTCCCAACTAGCCGGGTGGAGCGCGGACAGGTCACCCAGCGACAACTCACGCGTGACCCCGGAGGCGCGAGCCATCTCTGCAGTCACTTCAGCCGCGACCGTTCGCGCCGTGAGCCGCCGGTCCGCCGTGGCGGTGTTCAGGGCGTATCGCCCGTACGCGACCATCGTGGCCAGGAGCAGGATCGCCGCCACCACGGCCAGCACAGAGCGCCGTTCCCCGACGGGAAGAGCAAGCACGAGGAAGACCAGCGCCGGCACCACCACTGCACCGAGTGGCACCAGCCACGAGGATCTCGGCGGGGGAGGCATCGCGGCGGTCTCGGCGGCGACGAAACCGACCACCGCGCCGTCCTTCTCGAGGGGTGCTGCCAGGGCAAGACCTCCGTTGGCCGCTGTTTCGATCTCGATCTCCGGCTTGCGTGCCGCGCCCTCCTGGCGGTTGGTCTCGACCGCGGCCCGTAGCCGCTGGCCCTGGTCGTAGAGAGGTTTCTCGTCTCTGGTCAGGCGGCGCGGCGCAGCGCTCTCGCCACTGTCGCCTGCCATGGTGGAGGCCTCGAGCGAGAACCCCTCAAACACCACGACCCTGATGCCGGTCAGCATCGGGTTGTCCCGGGCGACCGCGGCGACGGCCCTCCGGACACCATCGCCGACGATGCCAGCCCTCTCGACGATCTCGACGAGCGCGTTCACCGAGACGACGGCGACCCGCTCGGATTTGGCGCGGCTCTCCTGGTCACGAGCGCGGACCAGCACCCATTGCGTGAGGCCGACCCCCAGCGCCGCGGCAAGAAGGAGGCCGACGGCAAAACGGCGGCGGTACGACGCGGCGAGGTTCATTTACCCTTCCGCAGCAGGGCGATCGCCTGCTCGACTTCCTTCTGCGCCTGGTCCAGCGCGGCCTTGGGCGCGGACGACTTCTGCACGATGGAGGACATGGCAGACGTGGCGGGTGTCCACATCATGCTCATCTCCGCGAGGTTCGGCATCGGTACCGCCACCTCGACCTGCTGGCGGAAGACCTTGAGGATCGGGTCGTTCCCTACCTGCGGATCGGCGTACACCTGCGTGTTGGCGGGTGTCTGCCGTCCCTCGACGGCCATGACCTTGGTCGCCTCGACGTCGGTCACGTACTTCACGAAGTCGTAGGCGGCGTCCTTGTTCTTCGAGCCGGCTGCGATGTAGACGCCCTCCACCGTCATCCAGGGGCTCATCGGCTTCCCGCCGGCCTCGTCCACCGTCGGCATGACCGCGAGCCCGTAGTCGATGCCCTTGGCGATCTCCCCGAGGAACCACGGCCCGGAGAACACGATCGCGGCCTTGCCGTCGTTGAACAGCGACGTGACGAGTGCGGTCGAGGGCTCGGCCGGCAGGAACTTGTCCTTGTCCACCCACTTCATCAGCAGGTCGAGGGACTTCACGTTGCCCTGGCAGTTCATGATCGGCTTGCCGGCCGCGTCGAACGCGCCGCCCCCGAAGGCGTTCATGAGGATCGCGTGGTAGTAGAAGTTGTTGTACCAGTAAGCGACGCCGAACCTGCCGGTGCTGGCGTCGGTGAGCGACTTGGCTATGGTCACCAGCTCCCCCGTTGTCTTGGGTACCTTGGTGAGGAGCTTTTTGTTGTAGACCATCGTGATGACCTTGTAGTTGAAAGGCAGCGCGTAGAGCGTGCCGTGGTAGGTCATCGCCTGGACCGTCGTGGGGAGGAAGCGGCCCAGGGTCGCCTTGTCGACGTAGAAGTCGATCGGCTCGATCGTCTTCCCTGCCTCGACCCAGCCGCCGAGGCGGTCCTGCGCGTAGATGAAGATGTCCGGGCCCTTGCCGCGCGGGACGGCTGCGGTGATCTTGTCCGCGAACGCATCGTAGGGGACCGGCAGCGTGGTGACCTTCACGCCGGCTGCGGCCTTGGCGGCGTTGTACTGCGCCACGACCTTCTCGAACGCAGCCGCCTCACCGCCCCGGTACGAGTGCCAGACCACCAGCTCGACCGGAGGGGCGGACATCGCGGTCAGGCCGGTCAGAACCGCGACCAGCGCGCACACCACCACTCGGGAACGTCCGTTCATCGCGATCCTCCTTACCCGAGACGCTGCTCGGTCTCGGCGTCGAAGAGATGCAGGGAGTTCAACTCGATCACCAGGTTGACCTTGTCGCCCAGCCTCGGGACGTGGTGCGGGTCGAGCGTGGCGACCAGCAGGTCGTCGCCCACCCGGCCGTGCACGATCACCTCGTGCCCGAGCGGCTCCACGATCTCGACGTCGGCAGTGAGCGGTGCGGTTTCGCCGCGCGCCTCCGCTCCCGCCTCCAGGATGTTTTCGGGGCGCACCCCCACCACCACGCGCCGGCCGACGTGCGCGCCCGTCACCCCGCGCAGTGACGCGGGCACCGGGAGGGTGTACTTCGACGCCGCCAGCGTCCCGCCCCCGTCCCCGATCGTCGCCGAGATGAAGTTCATCGGCGGGGTGCCGATGAAGCTCGCCACGAACAGGTTTGCGGGGTGGTCGTAGAGGTCCATCGGCGTGCCGACCTGCTTCAGGTCGCCGTCCTTGAGAACCGCCACCCGCTGGCCCATGGTCATCGCCTCGACCTGGTCGTGGGTGACGTAGATCGTCGTGGTCTTGAGACGCTGCTGCAACTTGGCGATCTCTGCGCGCATCTGAACGCGCAGCTTGGCATCCAGGTTGGAGAGCGGCTCGTCGAAGAGGAAGACCGCCGGCTGCCGCACGATCGCCCTCCCGACCGCCACGCGCTGGCGCTGGCCGCCGGAGAGCTCGCGCGGCTTGCGATCCAGGAGGTGGTCTATTCCGAGCAGCTCGGCGGCATGGTTGACGAGCTTGTCGATCTCGGCCTGGGGCATCTTGCGGATCCTCAGGCCGAACTCGAGGTTTTCCCGGACCGTCATGTGCGGGTAGAGCGCATAGCTCTGGAAGACCATCGCGATGTCGCGGTCCTTGGGGGGGAGATCGTTGACCACCCGCTCGCCGATCGTGATCGTCCCGCCCGTGATCTCCTCGAGGCCCGCGATCATGCGGAGCGCCGTGGACTTGCCGCAGCCCGACGGGCCCACCAGCACCATGAACTCCTGGTCCTTGATCTCCAGATCGAGGTCCCTGATCACGACAGTCTTGTCGAACCGCTTCTGAACCGACTTGAGTGTCACACCAGCCATGCGTTCCGCCCCCCTGCTCCGGCCCTAGACACGTTCAGTGCCGCGCCTCGCGAACCAGAATTCGAGCTGTCTTGCCATCCAAGGTCGTTTCCACGGTGCCGTCTGTCAAGGGCAGCACCGTCCCGTTCCACTCGTCCCGTGCCGGCCCGGTCCCCCATTCCTGGGGCGCCGGGAACCGCGCAACCAATGGACCGTCCCCGCGGTTGACCGCCACCACCACCGCATCGCCGGAGGAGGCGTCCTTCTGGAGGAACACCACCAGGTCGCCTTCGGCCACCAGCTTCTCGTGCACGCCGCGGGACAGCGCCGGGTGCGCCCGCCGGATCGCGATCAGCCGCACGTAGTCGGCCCGCAGCGCCTCGTCGCGCGGTTTCCCCTCGCCCGGGAGGATCTTGCGGCCGTCCCAGGGCATGTCGCTGCGGTTGTCCGGCCAGTCACCGCCGATCCTCGCGACCTCCTCGCCGTAGTAGATCATCGGGATGCCGACCGAGGTGAACTGCAGCACGGCAGCGAGGCGGAACAGCTTCGTGTCTCCACCCAGCTGGAAGAGCCCGCCCGGGACGTCGTGCGAGGAGAGGAAGTCCACCAGCAGGTGGCCCGGCCTCACCTTCTCCCGCGACTTCAGGTAGCGGTCGAACGCCACCGGCCGACCGCGCCCCTGCACGAAGCCGAGCACGCTGCCCTGGAAGCCGAAATCGAAGCCTGCGTCGAGCTCGTCGCTCACGAAGTAGGGGTCGAGCACCTGGGCGTCGCCCCCCCACACCTCGCCGAGCAGGAAGAAACCCTGCCCGAGTTGCTCGCGCGTCCGCCTCCGGTGCTCCTGCCAGAACGGGTGCCCGACGTGCTTGACCGTGTCCAGGCGGAACCCGTCCACCCCGGAACGCATCGCCCAGCCGATCTGAGCCTGCAGCAGGAACTCCGCCACCTCGGGCTGCTCGGTCTTCCAGTCGGGCAGCCCGGCCACGCACTGCGTCAGGTCGTCCTGGCCGCACGTGCCGCGGTCCTCGGAGCGAAGCCAGTCCCTGGTCTTCGGGTCGGTGAGGTAGTGCGTGCCGTACCCCGCGTGGTTGTAGACGACGTCGAGCAGGACCTTGATCCCGCGGCGGTGGCACTCGTCCACGAGCGCCTTGAGCTCCGCCTCGCTGCCGAAGCGCGGGTCGAGCCTCGTGAAGTCGTCGGCCCAGTAGCCGTGGTACGCCCAGTCCGGAAAACCGGCGCCGGTGACGAAGCCGTCGATGTTCTTGACGACCGGCGTGATCCAGATCGCCGTCGCTCCGAGTCCCGCGATCTCGTCGAGATGTTCGCGAAGCCCGGCGAGATCGCCGCCGTGGAACGTCCCCTTCGCCGATCGGTCCACGTTGGCGTCGTTGGTAAGGTCGCCGTCGGCCCAGCGGTCGGTGAGCGCGAAGTACAGGATCGCCTCGGACCAGTCCGCCTGGGGCACCACGGTGACTGGTCGGGCGGCCTCCGGGGCGGCCTTCTGCGCGGGCCGGGTCCCGGCGCACCCCCAGAGCAGCAACGCCGCGACCGCCCAGGAAACGATTGTGTAATGTTTCACAACCGCCTCTGGCGACACCGCACGCCCGCGATCGACGTTCGTAGCCATCCGGCCTTCTGGCCGCCGAGTATAAAAAGCCGTACAACGATGGGCAAGTGCCCTCGGGTTTCGCAGGCGGCCGCCCCCAAATCGAGACACGGTCCCAGTCGAGCTTCCCGCGCAGCCCTCCATGACGCGAGTGCCGTCTCCGCGCTCGATCGCAACTTCGAGGCCCGCCCAGCGTACGATTTGACAGGGACGGCAGAGGAGCAGGACAACGGGAAGGCTCACGAAGTTCTACCACGAGTTCACCGAGGGGCTCACGAAAGGGGAGCTGAGGCGACTCTTCGGGCGCGACGCCGCCCAGGCGTACAGCGTCCTTACCAGGGGGCAGGACCTTTCGCGCGAGCCGGCGGGACGGGTGAAGCGCTTCTTCTTCCGCGCCAAGGTGGTGTTCCTCGGGTTGTCATACAAGCTCACGCCGGCACGCCGGGTGTTGTTCGCGGTCTCGGTCATCGCTGCCGTGTTGGGCCTGATCAGGTTCAACGCTGTGATCGACACCCGGCAGGTCTACGTCAACTTCTCCCCGGTCTGGTTCCTGGTGAGCGTCACGGGGCTGGTGTTCCTCCTTGCCCTGGAGCTCGTGGACCGCGTGCTGGTGCGGGACGAGCTCGAGGTGGCACGGCAGCTCCAGCGTGACCTGCTGCCCTCGACCGCGCCGGATCTCCCGGGCTACCGGATCGCCCACTCCTACCGCACCGCCAACGAGATCGGCGGCGACTACTACGACTTTCTCCCCCTGCCTGACGGGAGGTTCGTGCTGGTGATCGGCGACGCCTCTGGACACGGGATGGCCGCGGGCCTCCTGATGGCCATCGCCAACGCCGCCCTCAAGCTCGCCATCGAGGTGGACCCTTCACCGGAGCGTGTCGCGGCGCTCCTCAACCGCGTACTGTGCCGCACCGGGGACCGCCGTGCGTTCATGAGCCTGTTCTACGGATTGCTGACTCCGGCTACGGGCCAACTCGAGTACGTCTGCGCCGGCCATCCGTTTCCCCTCCTCCGCCGCGCCTCGGGCGAAGTCGAGGAACTCGGCCGGGGCGGGCTGCCGCTCGGCATCCGCGAGGTGGTGGAGCTGGCTCGCGCACAGGTGACGCTCGCCCCGCACGACCTGCTCGTGCTCTACAGCGACGGGCTACCCGAAGCGGTCAACGTTACCGGCGAGGCGTTCGGCTTCGAGACGCTGCGCACCCTGATCCGGACCGAGGCTGAGCCGCAGGCAATTCACGACCGATTCCTGCGCGCCCTCACGACCCACATTGCGGGCGAGCCGCTGACGGACGACGTGAGCATCGTGGTCGTCGCAAGAGCGTAACGGCGGCCCCCCACCTCCCTAGCGCCGGATCCGAACACAGCGCCTGGCTGGACCCAAGCAGGTGCGGTGCGGGCAGGGCCCTCATTCGTGTTGCGACTCGGCCTCAGCCGTGAGCAATGTCAAGCCATCCGTGACACTGCCACAAAGAGCAGAAAACGGTCAACGATCCGTCTCCAAGAATAGCGACAAGCCCGTGACAAGAAAAGACTTGCAAAACACACAGAGAATGCTAGCGTGGCGGCACCAAACGCACGCGGCTCCGCAGCTAGGGGCCGCCATTGGAGGAGGAAGGATGCTGACCGCAGGAGTTCTCATGGCCGTGCTTGCGGGCATTTCCGCCGATCCCGCGCAGACGCCGGTCCCGCAGCCGACACCAGCGCCAACGGCACAGGCCGCTCCCACCGGAACGGCCCAGACGGACAAGAACATCAGGAAGAAGGCGGAGCCGACTCCCGCGCCCATTCACGAGGAGATGGTCGTGACCGCCACCCGATACGAGGCGGACTCCTTTTCCACGGCCGTCCCGATCTCTGTGATCTCGTCCGATCTCCTGGACCGCGAGCAGCCGGTCAAGATGGTGGATTCTCTCAAGCAGCTACCGAACGTGGACATCTCGGGCGAAGGGCCGTTTCGCGGGCTGCCGACGATCCGGGGGCTGGATAGCAACCGGGTGCTCGTGATGGTGGACGGCCAGCGGCTCAACAACGCCCGCGAGTCCACCGAATTCGCGGGCATCCAGCCGGCCCTCGTAGACCTCTCGCTCGTTGACCGCATCGAGGTGGTGCGCGGCCCGTCCTCGGTGCTCTACGGAAGCGACGCCATCGGCGGGGTGATCAACATCATCACCAAGCAGCAGGCGTTCCACCAGGGTGGACTCGCCCTCGCGGGATCGGCCAGCTATCAGTACGGCACGGCAGCCGACTCCCAGCGGGGCGGGATCAACCTGAACGGGGCCGGCGAGAGGACCACGTTTCACATCGGGGTCGACGCCTTCCAGGCAAAGGACTACAGCACGCCCGACGGCGTGATGCCGAACAGCGGCATGAAGCAGGCCAGCATTGACGGTGACCTGCGTTTCCTGGTCACGCAAACCGGCGTGCTGCGCTTCAACGTCCAAACCACCCGGACTCGGGACGTCGGCTTTCCCGGTTACGACCCCAAGACCTCGGGGATCGACATCTCCTTCCCGAACTTCAACCGAACCAAGCTCGCGACGAGCTACGACACGGGCCCGTTCTCCGGCCTGAACGGCGTCTCGGTCACCGCCTACTACCAGGACGTGCTCAAGGAGAGCATCCGCAACTTCGACTTCGGGCGCTTCTTCCTGGACAACTTCACGAGTTCCTCGATCATCTCGTGGGGTCTGAACTCGCAGTCCTCCGCCGACCTCGGCTCCGCCAACCACCTCACCTTCGGCCTCGACTTCTACCAGGACAACCTCCACGACCAGACCACCGAGTCGTCGCCTTTCGGCACGGACAACTCCGTGGCCGTCCCAGACAGCTACCAGCGCGGCGTCGGGGTGTTTGCGCAAGACACGATCAACGCCTCGTCGCGCCTAGAACTGGTGGTCGGTGCGCGCGCGGACTACTACGCGTTCGTGAGCCGGACCGACCCCCACTACACCGGCGAGCCGTTCGACGTCTCGCAGACCGCGCCGGCAGGAAGCGTGTCGGCTCGCTACCAGGTGACCAGCAACGTCGCGCTGACCGCGACGGTCGGTCGCGGCTTCCGCGCCCCCAACATCCAGGAGCGCTCGTTCGTCGGGCTCGCCACCACAGGGGACACCTTCATCGAGCAGAACCCCGACCTCAAGCCGGAGACCTCGCTCAACTACGAGCTCGGTTTCAAGTACCGTTACGCGACGTTCGCGGGAGGCTTCAACGTCTTCCGGAACGATGTGCACGACTTCATCGGCCTCGTGTTCCTCGGTCCAGACCCGGACACCGGGCTCGAGCTCGCCCAGTTCCAGAACATCGAGCGCGGCCGGATCCAGGGCGTCGAGTTCCAGATCGAGGGGTACTTTTCGGACCAGTGGACCGCTTTCGGGAGCGTGAGCTACCTGAAGGGGACAAACCAGAGGACCGACGAACCTCTGCCGCTGATCTCCCCTCTCAAGGGTGTCGTCGGCATTCGCTACCAGCGGGCCAGGTGGTGGGGCGAGTTCTCGGCCCGGATGGTGGACGCCTACACGAACGTACCGACCGACTACGAGACCGCACCCGGATTCGCGACCATGAGTCTCCTCGGAGGCTACAATTTCGCGAACGGGCTCTCGCTCCAGGCCGTTGTCCAGAACCTCGGAAACGTGGCCTACCGTGAGCCTTTCAACACCCAGCTCGAGCCCGGTCGCGATTTCAGGATTGTTGTCGGCTACAAGTTCTAGCCTCGCCTCGCGGCTTCACGAACAATCGGGGCGCCGACCAGGCGCCCCGATACCCGTTCGCCCACCCCGCCGGGTTTAGACTGCCACGTGGAGGCACGTGCGGACAGTGGACGCCCAGCCAACACTCTCTGATGTCAAGGCGGCCGCCGAACGTATTCGACCGTACGCGCACCGGACCCCAGTCCTGACCTGCTCGAGCCTCGACGCGATGACGGGAGCGAGCCTCTTCTTCAAGTGCGAGAACTTCCAGAAGGTCGGTGCCTTCAAGTTCCGGGGTGCCTGCAACGCGGTCTTCTCCCTCAGCGACGAGGAGGCCGGGCGCGGCGTCGCAACACACTCCTCGGGAAACCACGCCGCGGCGCTCTCCCTGGCGGCACGCCTGCGGGGCATCCCGGCCCACGTCGTCATGCCCCGTACCTCGCGAGCGGTCAAGCAAGCGGCTGTCGCCGGCTACGGCGGCCGCATCGTTCTGTGCGAGCCGACGCTGGCAGCGCGCGAGGCGACGCTGGCCGAGGTCGTTGCTGAGACCGGCGCACACGTGGTCCACCCGTACAACGAACCCCGAGTTATCGCCGGCCAGGGCACGGCAGCGCTGGAGCTCCTGGAGGACGTCGGCGATCTCGATCTCGTGATGACGCCGGTCGGCGGCGGTGGCCTGCTCTCGGGAACCGCGATATCGGTTTCCTCGCTTTGCCCTTCGACCCGCGTCGTCGCCGCCGAGCCCGTGGGTGCCGACGACGCCTTCCGCTCCCTGAAGGAGGGCCGCATCGTCCCCTCCGTCAACCCGCAGACCGTCTGCGACGGGCTCCTGACCTCCCTTGGCTCCCTGACCTTTACCATCATCCGCGAGCGGGTAGCCGAGATCGTGACGGCGACCGACGAGGCAACGATTGAGGCGATGCGGCACGTCTGGGAGCGCATGAAGATCGTGATCGAGCCTTCTGCGGCGGTAACGCTAGGGGCCCTGCTCGAGGGCCGGCTCGCCGTCTCCGGCCTTCGGGTTGGGATCATCCTCTCGGGGGGCAACGTGGATCTGTCGCACTTGCCATGGGGGAAGAACCCGTGAGCGACCCGCGTCGTATCCTCATTGGGGGATGAGGCGATGGGCGGACTGCGGATCGCGTTCGCTGCGTTTGCGGCAGGGGTCGCAGCCGCACCAGCGCCCACCGCGCAGGACCTCCGGATCCGTGAACACGTGGAAGTGCGGCGGCTGCTCCTGGACGTCCGGGTGGTGGACAGCCGCGGGAACCCGATCCTCAGCCTGAGGCCCGAAGACTTCGTCGTGTCCGTGGATGGCCGGCCCGCCGTGCTCGAGTCCGTCGAGTGGATCTCAGGGGAGGAGCCTTACGCCGAGGGGTTCACGCCCGAGGAGACTGCTGCGATCGGGGCGCCGCTGACGCCGCCGGGAAGGCTTATCGTCTACTTCTTCCAGACCGATTTCTCCAGCGTCAGGCTCAGCGGGCTGATGCACATGAAGTTCAAGGCAATCGAGATGCTTCAAACGTTGCATCCCGGCGATCGGGTGGCCGTGGTCTCGTTCGACTCTCACCTCAAGCTCCGGCAGGACTTCACCGACGACATCGACGAACTCACGGCCGCGATCCACGGGGCGATTCTCTTCGGCGAGGAGCGGTATGTCGCCCCTGGTCCGTTCCCGTCTCTTGCGAGGTCCTTCGATCGGGCCGCCGCGAAGCGCGCAGCGGAGCCCGAGACCGGTTTGCTGGTGACCGCCCGGGCACTCGAGGCACTGCCGGGCACCAAGTCACTGGTGTTCTTCGGATGGGGCCTCGGACGTCTCACCCGCCCGTGGGTCACATTGGGCCGCGACTACGGGCCGGCTCGCGCAGCGCTCACGCGCGCGCGTGTCACCGTCTTCGCCATCGACGTCACCGACGCCGACAACCACGACCTCGAAGTCGGACTCGAGCAAGTGGCGACGGACACCGGCGGCTTCTACGCGAAGACCAACCTCTTCCCCGACCAGGCCATCACCCGGCTAGAGGGAGCGCTCGCCGGGCACTACGTGCTGGTCATCGTCAAGCCCGAGCTTCCCCCGGGCGAGCACGCGGTCGACATCGAGCTCACCCGCCGGCGCGGCACCGTTCTGGCCCAGCCCACCTACCAGGACTGAACCCTTCTTGCCCATCCGCTGGGCCGCCCTGTTTCATGTTTTCCACTGAGTGGAGGGCTTCTGCTTTGCCCCGCGGGTTTGCTTCTTCTTTCTTCACTGCGTGAGGCTGGTTATTGCCTGGCGAGTGGGGCGCCGCTCGGCGCTTGCTCGCCCCCGCTCCCGGCGAACCATCCGTTGCGGGGGTCCCGCGCCACTCCACCCATCCACCCGGTGCTCTCGACCCCCGAGCCCCCACGCTCGCTGGGAGCAAGTCCCGGCTCGCTCATCGACTACTCCGGCCACGACCCAGCAGTGCGGCCCGGGGCGGGGCCCCTCGGTGTCCGCAAACAACGGCGTCACCGACACCCCACCCCGGATCCGCACGCCGGGGACCCCGTGGCCTCCGGAGAAATGGCCGCCCCACCCGCCAGGCGCATTGAATGCCCGCCCTCCCAGAGACAAAGCTGACACGCCTCAAGCAGGACCTCGGATGACCGGGAGGGTGGTGGTGAAATGCGCCCCGCGGGCCACAGGAGCGATTGCGCCGGAGGGTGCGGGCACCCGACGCGCTGGCCGGCGTGGGGAGACGGTGCGGCCGTTCCTTGCCGACGCCGAGGGGCCCCACGGCGGGCAGTGCTGTCGGGTCGCACGCGCAGGCGTGTCGGAGGGCTGGGCTCGATGCCCAGCCCGAGCGACCGCTCATGGCCCGCGGGACAAAACAAGGGCCTCCACGCAGTGGAAGACAGGATTAGGGGCGAGGGGCGGAGCCCCTTATTTCACGTCGAGGAGCTCGACCTCGAAGGTGAGCGTCGCGTTGGGCGGGATCACTCCCGGGTACCCGCGCTCGCCGTAAGCCAGCTTCCCGGGGATGATGAGCTTGCGCTTGCCGCCGACCTTCATTCCGGCGACACCCTCGTCCCACCCCTTGATCACGCGGCCACCCCCTACCGGGAAGCTGAAGGGCGCTTTGCCGATGCTCGAGTCGAATTTTGCACCGTTTTCGAGCCAGCCGGTGTAGTTGACCACCGCGGTCTTGCCTTTCACCGCCGCGGCACCCTGACCCACAACGAGATCCACGTACTTAAGACCGGACTCCGTCGTGATCACCTTCACCTCCGTCTTTCCGACCGTCGCCGGCTGCTCTTGCGCGATCGCCGGAAGCGCAAGACCCGTGGCAGCAAGAAGCACCAGAATCGACACAACCTGCACGCGATTCGAACGGTTGTTCATCCGGAACGTTCCTCCCTCTAGCGCCGGCGCGCGGCCTCGCGGCCGCCCCTGGCTCCCGCGGATTCTACTTCACCCGGGCTGCAGGTCTAAGGCTGCGCGGGCGCCGGTGGTTGAGGGGGCCCGGTCTTGCGCGTGGAGATACCGAGCGGGATGTAAAGCAGGCAGAAATTGAAGAGACCGGTGGCGAGGACCAGGACGCCGACCAGGCCCCACCAGCTCTTGAAGACGATTCCCAGCGCGATGATGATGATCCCGACGACGATTCTGATTGTCCGGTCGATCCCGCCAACATTTGCCTTCATCGTTTCCTCCTTGGCCTTTTGTACCGGCCGAGTCCGATTCGAAACACCAGCTTCCTCGCTCCCCTTCCTGCGTACTTAGCTGAGTCCATAAGCGGGGACCGCCGCCCCGTGGATGGCGCGTGCCGCATCGGAGGCCAGAAACAGGATCACCGCGGTCACGTCCTCAACCTTGACCCACTTGGAAAATTCCGCGTCGGGACGCTCACGACGGTTCTGCGGCGTGTCGAGAGTCCCAGGGAGCACGCAGTTCACGTTGATCCCGGCGTGCTTCACCTCCGCGGCGAGGCTCTCGGTCAGGCGGAGCACGGCCGCCTTCGAGGCCGCGTAGGCGGCCATGTTGGCCGGTCCCGTGACCGCGGCCCGGGCCGCCACCGTGATGATCTTCCCGTAGCCCTGCGCCAGCATCGTGGGGATGATCGCCCGCGCGGCAATGAGTGTCGTCCTCAGGTTGAGGTCGAGCATGAGGTCCCACGTCTCGAGCGGGGTCTCAACCAGCGACTGGCCGGCCCGGAACCCCCCGACGGTGTTGACCAGGATGTCGATGCGTCCGAACCGCTTCAGTGCCTGCGCCACGATTGCCTCGAGATCACTTGGGGCCATGAGATCGACGTCACCGGAAAGCAGGTGATCCGGATTGTCCCGGAGCTCCGGGAACGCCGCCTGCAGGGCCTTGCCGTCGCGGTCCACGAGCACCGTCTTTGCTCCGGCGGCCCGGAGAGCAGGGGCGACAGCCCTGCCGAGGTTGCCCCCGGCCCCGGTCACCAGCGCCACCCTGCCGGTGAAGTCGAACATCGTGCGCCCTCCCCCACATGCGACACCTGTGTGGACTCCCGCAGAGCATACCAGCGTTCAGCGCCCGGGAGGCCGGGCGACGCTCAGAAGGCGGGGGCGCGGACCCCTCCCCACGCTTGACCCAGGTCAAGGAAGATTACGGCGCCGATCCCTACCGTGCACGGTAGAATCCGGCGGTACAAACCGCAGGAAGGAGGAGGCATGGGCGAGAAGACCGCAAAGTGGGTTTTCTGGGCCGGAACGTTGTCTTCACTGGTGCTCTTCCTCGCGCTCACGTTCGACACCAACAAGCAGTTCGCGGCGCTGACCAACGCCGACAGGCTGGACGAGCAGGTGGTGGCGGGAAAGCGCGCCTTCGAGCGCCACAACTGCAACGACTGCCACACGATCCTGGGGTTCGGCGGCTACTACGCGCCGGACCTCACACGCGCCTACCGCCGCGTTGGGGAGGACGCGATCAAGAGACGTCTGGAGCACCCCGAGACCGCGCTGGCAGCATCCTACCGCAAGATGCCGCAGCAACACCTATCCCAGCAGGAGGTCACGGACATCACCGCCTTCCTACGCTGGGTGGGCGAGATCGACAACCACGACTGGCCCCCGCAAGACTCCACCGCCCGCTGGAAGCGTTCCACGGACCGCCTGCTCGCGAGCGCCTCGATGTCGCCGGCAGCGGCGCTGATCCAGCAGGAGAGCTGCCTCTCCTGCCACGCGCTCGGAGATCGGGGCGAGAGCAAGGGACCGCGGCTGGAGTGGATCGGTGCAAGGCGTGGCGCGGACTACATCGCACAGTACCTGGCTGACCCGGAGAAGGTGGCGCCGGGGGCCGAGATGCCCGCGTTCGACCACCTGTCGCAGGGGCAGCGCGAGATGATCGGCGAGTTCATCGTGGCCCTCGCCGGACTCCAGGGGAGGTGACAGCCATGACCTACAAGAGCCAGAGCGTTGCGTACCCCTACTTCGTCGTCTCGCTGCTGCTGTTCGCGCTGCAGATCCCGATGGGGTTGTGGCTTGCGGCCAGTTACTCCTTCACCATCCCGCAATCGGTCGTGGACGTCTTCCCGTTCGCGACCGCCCGCGCGATCCATACCAACCTGCTCGTCCTCTGGCTGTTGCTCGGCTTCATGGGGGCAACCTTCTACCTCGTGCCGGAAGAGACCGGCACGGAGCTCGCGTGGCCGAAGATGGCGTTGGCGCAGCTCGCGCTGCTCTCCGCCACGGGTGTCACCGCCATCGTCGGCTTCTTGTTCGGCTGGACGCAGGGGCGGCCGCTGCTGGAGATCCCGCGCCCGCTCGACTTCCTTGTCGTGATCGGGGCCCTGATGTTTCTCGCCAACATCGCGGTCACCATGATCCGCGCCAAACGGTGGACCGCCGTGCAGGGCTCCCTGCTCGGCGGGCTGGTGTTCCTGGCCCTCATGTACCTCTTCGGCATCCCCTTCTACCGCAACCTCGCGGTGGACTGGTACTACTGGTGGTGGGTCGTGCACCTGTGGGTGGAGGGCGCGTTCGAGCTCATCGCTGCCGCGATGGTCGCGTTCATGCTCATCAAGCTCACCGGCGTGGACCGCAAGGTCGTCGAGAAGTGGCTGTACGTCGAGCTCGGCCTGTTCCTCTTCACCGGCATCGCCGGCACTGGCCACCACTACTACTGGCTGGGCGCGCCCAGGTACTGGCTCTGGGTCGGCGGGATCTTCTCTGCCCTGGAGCCTTTCCCGATCCTCCTGATGGTCTACGACACGTGGAGGGACGTGAGGCATCGCACGCAGCCGCTGCTGCCGCGCCTCACCTGGGTCTACATGATCGGCATGGTGATCATCCACTTCATCGGAGCGGGGATGTTCGGGTTCGCGCACACGCTCCCGATGATCAACTACTACACCCACGGCAGCCAGGTGACCGTGTCACACGGGCACCTCTCGTTCTACGGGGCCTACGTCCTCCTCAACCTCACGTTTTTCTACTTCGCGATCCCACGGATCAAGAACTTCCCCGGGGGCTCCTACGAGGAGAAGACCGGACACTGGGGTTTCTGGCTCACCACCCTGGGCGTGATGGGCATGAGCCTGGCGTTCGCAGTGGCAGGCGTGCTCCAGACGTACCTGGAACGCGTGCAGGGGGAGCCGTACATCGTGGCGCAGCAGCCGATCAGGTTCTGGATGTTTGTGGTGGGGGTCCACGGCCTCGTGGTGCTCGCAGGGGTGCTCCTCGTCGTGAAGCACCTGCTCACACTGCGACCGCCGCGTGCCGCGACCGCCTGAGCGGGGGCAACCTAATATCCAACGGGCCGGAGCGCGTGCTCCGGCCCGTTTTCTGTGCGCTCGCCCTTGACCGCAGGCGGCGTCCGGGGGCACGCTTTGACACGGAGGTGGCCCATGGCCGACGCGTCGGTGTTCAGGCGCCGATATTCCTGCCGCCGCTTCGCGCACACCAAACTCTTCCGGGGACAACTGGAGCACATCCTCGAGGCCGCCGTCTGGGCACCCTCCGCCGGCAACCTTCAGCCCTGGCGCTTCATCGTCGTGACCTCGGACGCACTGAAGGCGCAGCTCGCCGCCGCCGCGCACCAGGACTTCGTGGCGGAGGCCCCCGTCGTGATCGTGGTCTGCGCGGTCCCCGGGGAGTCCGCGCGTCGTTACGGCGAGCGTGGGCGATCCCTCTACTGCCTCCAGGACACCGCCGCGGCTACCCAGAGCATCCTGCTGGCCGCTACCGAGCTCGGGCTAGGCAGCTGCTGGGTGGGCGCGTTCGAGGAGCGTGCCGCGGCCGCGGCCCTCGGGCTGCCACCGGTCGTGCGGCCGGTGGCTCTGATCCCCGTGGGGCAACCGTTGGAGACGCCGGCCACGAGGGAGCGCAGGCCGGAGGGGGAGGTGGTGATCTTCCGCGGCTGAAAGCGCCGGTGATCCCCTGCTCAGATCAGGGGCCCCAGATCCACGGTCGGAGCTCGCCCGCGATCATCAACAGCCCTGCCACCGAGAACGTCGCCACCACGGAGATCAGCAGGGTCCTCACCACAAGGTTCTCCTCGCGTGCAGCCAGCACGATCGCGAGGAACGGCGCGGGGATCAGGTGGCGGGAGAAGCCGTACACGTCCGCATACGCCCTCGGGGCCAGGAACAGGGCCAGCGCCGCAAAAGCCATGAATGCGAGCCGCGGCGGCTCGAGCCGACCCCTCCTAAACGCGATGGCCAGACCCGCAGCGACCGTCGTGCCGGCGCCCAGCGTCCCCCAGAGCTCCTGCGAGAAAAGCCCCGGCTGGGCGGAGATCACGGCGGCGACCTTCCCCGCCAAGCCAGCGAACGGGGCCGCCACCGACGCCGGGAAGCGCAGGTTGGGATGCCAGGTCGCTTGCAGGTAGGCCTGCCATGCCAGCTGGGGCACGAGAGGGACAGCCATGTACAGGAACGCCCTGAGGTACCTCCTCGCGACCAGTTCGTGGACACCCACTGCGAGCGGGGCGAGGTAGCCGGTTTCCCTGCATAAGTTGGCGGCCGAGCCGGCCCCGAGCGCTCCGACATCGGCCTGCCGCTGTGCGAGCCAGAGCGCTGCCACGATGAGGAACGCGGCGTCCCCGTCCTGAGTGCTGCGGAAGATCGCCGTGACCAGCCCGGCACTCGCGGCAAGGGTCAGGCCCCACCAGGGTGATCGCCGCTTGTCCCGAAGCCAGAGGGCGACGACCGCCACGGCGAGCACCGAGAGCGTCCAGGAGAGTACCTGGTAGGCGACGATGGCGCCCCGGGCGTTGCCCAGGGCCGCGCACCATGCGAGCAGCGGGATCAGGATGCGTGAGGCACGATAACCCGGAGCATCGAGGGCCTTGAGCGTATCCGGCGAACGGAGGAACGGGTCGGTCGCCAACGCCGCGTAGAACTGCCCGTCGTAGCCGTAACGACCGCAGCGCGGGATCCCGTCGAAGGCCGTGGGGTGGTAGAGCCTCTCTCCGAGGAAGAGGAAGCCGCGCGGGTCGCCGCCGAACTTGCCCCGCGCGACCACCGTCAGCAGTGCTGCCCAGAGGAGCACCGCAACGATCGCGACACCGAACACTGCGCCGCTGGCGCGCCGGCGGGCCGCCGCGGCTGGGGCAGCCGAGGGGTCAGGGGCGGGTGCACCCGACACGGGCGGCAGGGCATTACCTCCCGAAGAGCCTGAGGACGCCGAGGGATATCCACTCGCCATAGGTGATGAACAGCACGCCGATCCCCAGGATGATCAGGAACGGCACCACGTACCGGTAGAGCCGGGTCATCGGCACGCCGAACCGCGAGGCGGAGAGGAAAAGGTTGAGGCCGATCGGCGGGAGGAGGAAGCCGAGCTCCAGGTTAGCCAGGAAGATGACTCCCAGGTGGACCGGGTGGACGCCGAAAGCGAGGCCGAGGGGGACCACCAGCGGGGCCAGGACCACGATCGCGGAGTAGATCTCCAGCACGCTCCCGAGTACCAGCAGCAGCACGTTCAGCACCAGCAGGAACACAACCTGGGAGTGGACGTGGGCCTTCACGATGCCGAGGAGTTGGTCGGGGATTTGCGCGTCCACGAGGTATGAGGTGAGCCCCATTGCGCTCGACAGAAGGATCAGCACACCGCCCATCAGCGCGCCGCCGTTCAGGAGCACGCGTGGGAGGTCGCGCACAACGTGGATGTCACGCGTGATGAAACACTCAACCACGATCGCATAGGCGGCCGCCGCCGCCGCCGCCTCCACCAGCGAGGCCGCCCCGCTGACGAAGAGCCCGATGACCAGTACCGGGATCGACAGCTCCCACTTTGCTTCCCAGGTCGCCGACCCCACTTCCCGCCATGAGAACGCCGTCGTCGCTGTCTTCGCCCTCCGACCCGTGAAGATCCCGTAGCCGGCCACCAGCACTACGAGTAGCAGACCCGGCAACAGAGCAGCCAGGTAGAGTTGATCGGCCGGGACGTTGGCCACCACGCTGTAGAGAATCACCGGAAGGCTCGGCGGGAACAGCAGCCCGAGGCTTCCGGCAGCGGTCACGAGACCGAGCGAGAAGCTCTCCGGGTAGCCGTCCTCGCGCAGGATCGGGTACACGAGACCCCCGAGCGCGATGATCGTAATCCCCGAGCCGCCGGTGAAGCTCGTGAACAGGGCGCACACGCCGGCCACGAGGAGGGCGGTGCCGCCCGTCATCCACCCCGAGAGCGCCCGGAAGAACCGCACCAGACGTTGGGCGGCGCGCGACTCGGCGAGCACGTACCCACAGGCGGTCAGCAGCGGGATCGCCGGCAGGGTCGGCGAGCTGATAAGCCGATAGATCTCGGCGGGAGCCGCCGAGACCGGGGTGCCGCCTGCGAAGAAGAGGAGCATCGCCCCACCGGCCATCGCCACAAACACCGGCGTTCCCAGCAGAACAGCCAGCACGATCATCCCGACAAGCAACCACACCCCGATGCCGCTCGGCCGGACCGCCTGACCCATCGCGAACACCGCGAGCACCGCCGCGACGGCCAGCAGCCGACCGCGCCGCCGTGGCGAGGCCAGCAGAGCGAAGCGAAGTGACATGAGGGCGAACGCGAGCGGCATCACGCATTCGCTCACCCATACCGGGAGGCCTATCGGCAACAGCTGGCCCTGCTGCCGGTCCGCCATTACGACCTTGAAGCTCCCGTAGGCGAGCACGGCCGTGACCGCGGCCGCGACCGAATAGGCGAAGACCCTCACGACCCGCCGCCTACGGCTCCCCTCCGGGAACAGCTCCACGGTCGAGAGCGTGAGGTGCTTGCCCTCGCGCACCGCCAGCAGCCCGCCCAGGAAGGCGAGCCAGAGCGTGAGTTGCTCGAGGTACGATGCCCCGCCCGGGACATGCAGGCCACCGAGCGGACGCCCGACCGTGTCCACGAGCGGAAGACTGATCGCCAGCAGAAACGCCGCGACGAGAGCGCCTTTCTCGAGCTGCGCCGTGGCGTCGCTCAATTTCAAGGCGAGGTCTTCTCCGCCCTGCTCTTGCGGTACTCGTCGCGCAGCTTGAGCGCCTCATCGAACATCGCCGTGGGCACGTACCTCCCCCGCAGGGTCGGGTACGCCCCCTCCGCCGCGCGCCGCCAGGCATCGATCTCGGCCGCGTCGAGGTGGATCACGGTGAGGCCGCGCTTCTCCATCGCCTCAACACCCTTCACCGCCGACTCCGCCGTCTGGGCGCGCGCCTTGGCGCCTGCCTCCTGCGCCGCTTTCAGAAGGGCCGGCCTGATGTCGGCGGGGATCCTCTCCCAGCTCTTCTTCGAGACCACGATGCCGCCCAGGAGCACGGCCCAATTGACGTCCGTCATGTATTTCGCGTGGGTGTACCACTGCAACAGGACGGCGGCCTGCGAGGTCGTCGGGAGCGCCGACACGAGGCCGGTCTGCAACGCGGTCGAGATCTCCGTGGAGGGCAGCGGGACAGGGTTGAATCCGGACGACCTCCACAGCTCCACCGCGAAGTCGTCCCCGGCCCAGGTGAAGAGCTTGAGCGCTTTGAGGTCGTCCGGCACGCGCACCGGAGACTTCGTGAAGAAGCGCACCCAGCCGGCGTCCGCCCAAGCCAGAATGACGAAGCCCTTGTCGGCGTAGATCTTCAAAAGCTGCGGGGTCATCTTGTCGAGGACGGCGTTGAACTCGTCGTAGTCGGTGAACCCCATCGGGAGCTCAAGGGCGAAGAGTGAGCGCTCCACGTCCGCCAGCCCCACCGAGCTCAGAACGCCGCCTTCCAGCGTCCCGAGGCGGATCTTGCGCACCACGTCGCTGTCGTCCCCAGCCACTCCGCCCGGGTAGAGCCTGAGGGTGACCTGGCCGCCCGAAGCGGCCTGCCACTTCTGGCCCATCTCCTGAAGCGTCGTGTACCAATCGGACCCCTGCGGAACCAGCGTCGCCATCTTGACGATGGTCTGCGCGCTCGAGCCCGAGGCGAGGGCGAGGCCGAGACAGAGACAGGCTGTCAGCAAACGCACAAAAGGATGGCGCTCGGTTCGGACGTCCACGGCGTTTCCTCCCTGCTCACTCGATGAACAACTCGTCGGCACGCCCCAACAGCCAGCGTGCACGTTTCTGGGCAATCAGGTTGGCGAGGCGCTGCTCCGGCACCCGGTTCGGGTCCACCGCCAGAGCTTCATTCAGCAGCTTGACGAACTCGGCGCGGTTCTGGCTCGCCACCGAGACGGTCTCCGCGAACGTCACGTACGGAGCCGCTCTCGTCCCACCGGCGAAGGCGAGCGCCTTGTCGAAGTCGGCCCGCGCCCGCTCCACCGATCCACCCGCCGAGGCCGGACGCCCGCCGTCGTAGGCGATGAGGAAGTCGTAGAGCGCTCCCCGACCGTAACCCTCGTCGAGATCGAGCGCGCGGTGGATCATCATCCCGGTGAGCGGGAGGTCCGCGGTCAGGTCCGCGTCCTGCTTGGCGAGGGAGATCTCGAGGGCCCACGCCGCCGCGGTCCAGTAGAGCAGCGGTACCTCCGCCTTCGACTTCACGGCCGAGAGGGTCCTCTCCGGGTCCGCGCGCAGCGCCGCCCCGAAACCCGGGCTGTCCACCTCCAGGCCGCGCAGGCCGTACTCGCGCGCCCGGCGGTAGAGCTTCCCCGCTCGCGCGCGGAGAGCCGTGGCCTGGGCCAGGTCGGTCGCTTCGACGTAGTCGGCATCGGACTGGACGAACGCGTACGAGTACTCGGCAAAGCCGCTGGAGGCCGCCAACAGGAGCCCGGTGTTGTTCGGTGACTGCTCGAGGAGGCTCTCGATCGTCTTGAGGGCGAACGGTGTGGCGTCCCTCACGAGGTCGGGGTCGTCGTCGCGGCCCCAGCTCGAGGACTCACCCGCGAGGGCATCCCCCAGCGCGTTGACGGCTATTGTCTTCGGGGAGCATGCCGCCAAGGCGAGAACTCCAGCCGCAACGGCCAGGAGAGCAGCGACGAGGGGCAAGCGCGCGTTCACGTTCGGGCTCCGAAGCGCTCATGGTAGGACACGAACACCTCCCTTTCAACGTTGCAGCAGGGTGGGCAACCCGGTCAGGACCGAGGCGATGACCGCGGCCACGGTCGCCGCGAGGCAGGCGAACGCCCCGACTACGTGGTCTACCCGCTCGGGCCGCCAGGGGTCGAGCCACTTGGAGGTCAGGTACCCACCGAGAAAACCGCCCAGGTGGGCCCAGTTGTCGATGCCCTGCATCACGAAGCCGAAAAGGCCCAGGATCACGGCGTAGCCGAGGGCCTGGCGTCCCACGGCGCTCGAGCCCCGTCGGCGGCCGTAGTGGACGATGGCGCCGAGAAGCCCGAAGATCGGCGCCGAGGCGCCGACCGTGAACGACGCCCCTCCCAGGATGCGGGGCAGGAAGAACAGGTAGTGACCCACAAGGGAACTGGCGAGGAACCCGATCGCGCCGGATGCGGTGTAGATGATCACCATCCGGGCGGGGCCGTAGGCCTCGGCCGTCTCGGGTGCAAGCTGGCGGACCCACAGCATGTTGAAGAAGATGTGCAGCAGGCCTCCGTGAAGCCAGGAGGCTGAGAGTACCGTCCACCAGCGTCCCAGTCCGAACACGGGGATCGCGCCGCTGGCGCCCAGAACGAAGAGACTCCTGGTTGTCGGTGCCAGGAACGAGAACAGGCCTCCCCGCCCGATTCCCGACGGGTCGAGGAGGAGCGACGCCGCGTAGAGCGCCACGCACCCGCCGATGACGGCGGGTGTGAAGCCGAAGTCCTTGCCCAGCCGGCGGAACGTCGGCGCGAAGCCCCACATACCCGGGTTGCGCCGCCCGCAGTTGAGGCACTTCTCGTCGTTGACGCCCACGAGCCGTCCGCACGACGGGCACACGACCGACCCGGTACGCTGGCGCTTCAGCACAGCAGGCATCATCCCCTCCCCTTCGCCGGCCTGGCGCGCAGGTACTGGACCGGCCAGGGTGCTTCCACGCCGAGCGCCTGGGCGGCGTGCAGCGGCCAGTACGGGTCGCGTAACTCCTCGCGGGCGAGCAGAACCGCGTCCGCTTTCCCGGTTGCCACGATCTCCTCCGCCTGCGAGGGCTGCGTGATCATCCCCACGGCACCCGTGGCGACGCCCACCTCGCGTCGGACCGTTGCCGCAAACGGCACCTGATATGAAGGACCCGCGGGGATCTTCACGCCGGGGGCGATTCCGCCACTCGAGCAGTCCACAAGATCCACCCCGATCTCCTTGAGGCGCCGCGCGAGTTGAACCGTGTCGGGAAGAGCCCACCCTCCCTCGACCCAGTCGGTGGCCGAGACCCGGACAGCCAGGGGCAGGTCCCCCGGCCAGGCCGCGCGCACCTCTCGGGCCACCTCGAGCGGAAAGCGCATCCGGTTCTCGAGGGTGCCCCCGTAGTCGTCGGTGCGTCGGTTCGAGATCGGGGACAGGAACTCGTGGAGCAGGTAGCCGTGGGCCATGTGAAGCTCCACCACCTCGAACCCGGCAGCAGCCGCGCGGCGCGCGGCCGCAGCGAAATCCTCCCGTACCGCTTCGATGTCCGCGAAGCTCATCTCCTTCGGAACCGGGTAACCCTCCCCGAAGGCGAGAGGGCTGGGCGCGACCGGCAGCCACCCGCCCTCCCCGGGAGCGACCGGTCCCTCGCCCCGCCACGGCACCGCGGTGGAGGCCTTGCGGCCCGCGTGCGCGAGCTGCACTCCCGGCACCGCTCCCTGCTCCTTGACGAATGTCGTGATCCGAAGGAAGGCCCGGCTGTGTTCGTCCGACCAAAGCCCGGAGTCGGAAGGTGAGATGCGCCCCACGGGGTTCACCGCCGTGGCCTCCACCATCACGAGCCCGGCCCCGCCTACGGCACGGCTCCCGAGGTGAACCAGATGCCAGTCGGTCGGGAGGCCCTCACGGCTGGAGTACTGACACATCGGGGACACGAAGACACGGTTGCAAGAAGTCACGCCGCGCAACCTAAGTGGTGTGAACAAAACGCTCATCAGACCTCCGAAAGAAACAGCCCACGTCGTTCCAGCCCAACACCTCGCAGGTGCGCCCGCTTCCCGGACTCAGGCGAGAACCTGGGCGTCGTCGTGGGGAAGGCTTCCCCGCGGGGCGCGCAGGTAGACGAACGGCGTCTCGAAGAGGAAGTTGGAGACCCGCGAGGTGTAGATGTCGGCGTACCGCTCCACCTGCCGTGCCAGGTGGCTCTTGTCGTTCCCCGCCCGCAGCAGCAGGCCCCAACGCTGATTGAGGATCTCACCGCTGCGCTTGGCGATCGGAGCGATGCGCTCGTCGAGGGCCACCAGCCGCGCCCGCAGGTCGGTCACGGCCTCCCGCAGGCGCTGCGAGGGGAGATCCGGCTGGGGCCCGTACGCCGCCTGGCGGCGCTGGAGCTGGAGCCGCGCCTGGGAGAGCGCGAACTCGAGGCGGACCTTCTCCTCCATCATTCGTGCCAACTCGCCCTGCTGGGGCCTGAACGCCTCGAGCGCCGCCAACTCGTCCTCCAGTTCGCGCAGGACCAGCGCGGTACGCCAGCGCATCACGGCCTTCGACACGTGCACGTCGACGAAGATGTGGTCGCCCACGTACAGGATCTCCTCGCCGGAAACGCCAAGGTACCCCTGAACCTGCGCGGCGTCGCCCCCGACGAAGATCCCGGGCTTCCGGATCCCGCCCGGGCACGGCCGCAGCAGCCCCTCCTCGGTCGCAAGCTCGAAGAGCGGCATCTGCTGGGTGAAGAAGTCCGGCTTGCGCGCGGAGAGGATCACGATCTCGAAGAGGTCTCGCCAGCTACTCCCCTTCGGCAGGAAGGGGTCCACGGCGTGCGACATCATCCGGCTCGTGTAGGCCCAGTCGGAGTTGGTGATCAGCAGGAGCTTCTTGCCCGCCTCCCGCTGGTCCAGCAGCGCCAGCGCCATCTCCGGGTCGCGCTCGACATAGCGGTCCGGATCGGCCGCGATGTCCGCCTTCAACTCGCCTTCAAGGTGCGCCTCGTCGATCCCTCTGCGGACCTGCCTGTAGAGGTCGGCGTAGCCCAGAGCACCAGGAAGTCCGTGCTGGTCGAGGACGTCTACGAGCTGCGCGTACATGCACGCCTCGGAGAGCGAGAACAAGGTGTTGAGGAAGACGTAGCGCTCCTCCGACAGGTAGACCAGCGTGCGCCCGTAGATCTCCCGCTGGCGTTCGAACTCGAGCGGAACCGTCCCGTGGCAGGCCCGTGTGACGTAACCGAAGCGGTTGGCCTTGACGAGGTTGCCGAGCTCGGTGTCGATGATCAGGCCGCGCGTGACGAGGTCCGGGTCGAACTCAAGGTCGGCGGTGGGCAGGTTGAGGTCCGCCAGCTTCACCTTCAAGTGCTCGTAGGCACGCCTCTCCCAGGGCTCGACGCGATAGTGCACCAGCGTGTAGTCCATGTCGTAGCCGATCGCGCGGACCGCCCGCAGGTTCAGCGTCCGGTTGCAGTAGATGCGTCGTCCCGGCAGCGGAAACGACGAAGAATCCCTTTGACCTTCCATGGTGCGACCTTTCCGGATGTGGGGCCCCGCACTCCTCTGTGCGGGCAGAGTACCTCAGGATGCGGCAGCGGTCTTCTCCCCGTCCAGGAGCTCCCGAAGTCGCTTCTGGCCATCGTCGGCGAACGAGACGATCTTTCCCCCGAAGCCTTCGACGTGCTCGCGCGCCCGGTCGGTGTGGCGCGCCACCTCCACCTCGCCGGCGATCGGCGGCACCTGTCCGGGGAGAACGAGCCTGAAGTGAAGGCAGGTGCCGACTGGGAACTCGCGGCCGCCCCGCACGAGCATCCCCGTCGCCGAGAGGTTCTCAGTGACCGTCAGCAGCCGCGTGGGGCCCTGCTCCACCCAGAGCTCGAACTGGACGACCGTCCGCAGACTGTGGCGGGGTGCCACCCCAACAAGGTCCGCGATGGCGTCCAGAAGCCGGTCCGGTGGGGCATCGACGCTCACGATCCGGTTGACACCCATCCGCAGGAACCCCGCGACCTCCGCCAGAGATTCCTCGTGCGCAAGCACCAAGAGTCCGGAGTCCCGGCAGGGGGACTCCTTCGCCCGCACCGACTCCACCAGAACTTCGAGGCGCAGACCGCCCATGGGGTGGCGGGCGATGATCAAGTCGAAACGGTTGGTCTGCAGGAGCTCCAGGGCCTGGTCCTCGTGCGGGACCCGCAGCACGTGAAAGTCGACGCGCCGCAGAATCGGCATCACTTGGCGCAAAGGTGGCGTCTCCGCACCGAGGATCAGCAGTTCCTGCGTCACGTCGTCCTTCTCAAGAGGAAGAATAATAGCCTGAGCTGAGACAAGGCCCCTCTGAGGCTCGTCTCGGCTGGGAGGCCACCACCCACCCGTGCCGCACCGCCCGGGGTGACGCTTGCCTGGGCCGGCGCATTGCGCCGCGAGTCATAACACGAGACCGGATAAGAGATTAGGCGCTGTGTTAGCGTAGAAGATGGAATGAAATTGCGTCTTCTCGACTCCCTCGTGCGGGCGCTCACCGGGACCGCTCACAGGCCACACGTCCTCGCGCGCCAGGGCCCTGCCGGGGGCCGGCCGGCGGCCGAGGCGCTGCGGGAGATCCAGGCCGCGCTCTACGAGATCTCGGAGGCCACCCAGTCCGTCGAGAGTCTCGACCAGCTGTTCGCCTCGCTGCATCGGATCGTCGGCAGGCTGATGGCTGCCAAGAACTTCTACATCGCCCTCTATGACCGCGAGAACGACCGGCTCTCCTTCCCATACTTCGTTGATGAGCACGACGAGCGGCCCGCCGCGGCCCAGCCTTTGGGCAACGGACTGACCGAGTACGTGCTGCGCACTGGAAAGCCGCTGCTCGCAACGCCTGCGGTTTTCGACGACCTCTGCAGCCAGGGAGAGGTCGAGTCGGTTGGCGCAGCGTCGGTGGACTGGCTCGGCGTTCCGCTCAAGGTCAGGGACAGGCCGATCGGAGTGCTGGCGGTGCAGAGCTACACGGGCACGGTTCGGTACGGCGAAACCGAGCTCGAGATACTCAGCTACGTCTCGATGCAGGCGGCGCAGGCCATCGAGCGCAAGCGAGCGGAGCAGGAGCTCCGCGAGAGCCAGCGTCAGCTCTTTACGCTCATGAGCAACCTGCCGGGCATGGCGTACCGGTGTGCGAACGACAACAGGCGGACGATGGAGTTCGTGAGCGATGGCTGCATGGCGCTCACCGGCTACCACCCGGCCGATCTGGTGGCAAACCGGACGGTGGCCTTCGCAGACATCATCGACCCTGCCGACAGGGAAGCGGGCCGCCGCGTTGTCGACGAAGCCATCGCGGGCAGGCGTCCCTTCGAGCTGACGTACCGCATCCGAGGCTTGGGCGGAGCAAACAAGTGGGTTTGGGAGCGTGGAATCGGCGTGTTCTCGCCCGAGGGCGAACTGCTAGCGCTCGAAGGCTTCATCGCTGATATCAGCGAGCGAACCAAGGCTGAGGAGGCGCTCCGGCAGAGTGAGGAGCGCTACCGCCTGGCCCTGCAGGCCACCCAGGAGATCATGTACGACTGGGACATCGCCGACGACGCGGTCTTCTGGAACCCCAACCTCACGAACGTGTTGGGATACACCCCTGACGAGATGGGCCGCTCGCTCGAGGGATTCCACGCCCGCCTGCATCCGGACGATGCAGCCAGGGTGCGCAGGGAGGTCGCGGCCGCCGTTGCGCACGGCGAGGTCCTTTCCACCGAGTACCGGATCCGCAGAAAGACCGGCGAGTTCGCCACCATGCTGGACCGGGGACTGATCCTGCGCGGTCTCGACGGGAGTGCCGTCCGCATGGTCGGGGCGATCACCGATCTCACCGCCAGCAAGCAGCTCCAGGACCAGCTTCGACAGGTTCAGAAGATCGAGGCGGTCGGCCGGCTCGCCGGCGGGATAGCTCACGACTTCAACAACCTCCTGACGGCGCTCCTCGGTTCCGCCGAGCTGCTCCAGCGACGCCTTGCCGACGACCACCTCGCGCAGCAGGAGCTCGCGACGATTCAGCGCACCGCCAGGCGCGCGGCAGACTTCACCCAGGGGCTCCTGGCGTTCGCCCGCAGGCAAGTGCTCGAGCCGGTTTACCTCGACCTCAACGCGTTCATCTCCGAGGCGCTGCCCATGCTGCGCCGCTTGATTCCGGAGAACATCCGAATGGATGTCCGCGCCGGTGGCGGCTTGGACACCGTGCGCGCCGACCGGGGGCAGATGACGCAGATCCTGATGAACCTGTGCGTGAACGCGCGGGACGCCATGCCGGCCGGTGGGACCATTACGATCTGCACCGAGAACATCACGATAGACAAGGCATTCATCGTCGACCACCAGGGCGCCAAGCCCGGCCGCTACGTGAGCCTCGCCGTCAACGACACCGGCACTGGGATCGGGCCGGACGATGTGGTGCACATCTTCGAGCCGTTCTTCACGACCAAGGATCGCGGCAAGGGGACCGGGCTCGGCCTCTCCACCGTGTACGGCATCGTGAAGCAGCACGGGGGATTCATTTACGCCGACAGTGCTCCCGGGAAGGGCTCGACGTTCTCGGTTTACCTGCCCGCAGCCGCGCAACGGGGCGAGCTCCATGAGGGTCCGATTGCCCACGCGGCACGGGGCGGTCCGGAGACAATCCTCGTCGTCGAGGACGAGGCCGAAGTCAGGCAGATCCTGGTCCAGGCCCTCAGCGGCTTCGGGTATCGCGTCTACGAAGCTGCGGATGGACTGGACGCGCTCTCCCTGCTCCGGAGCGCGGACGGCGGTATCGACATGGTGTTGACTGACGTCGTGATGCCGCGCATGGGGGGGATGGAGCTCTGCCAGGCGGCCCGCGCGATCACGCCGGGGCTCCGATTCCTGTTCTCATCGGGGTACACGGAGGACACGGTGCACGTGGGCTTCGTCAAGAAGGAGGGAATCTTCTTCCTGGCCAAGCCGTACGGGATCGATACCCTCGCGCGGACGGTGCGCGAGGTCCTGGACAGCGGGAAACCGAACTCGGAATCCGGGAAGGGCTGAGATCCTCCGGGCGCGACGGCCCCCGGGCCCTCAGGCGTGGATGTTCGCGAGGAACAGCTTTGTGATGTCCTCCTGGCGACGCGGCCCGCCACGCCGATCGAAAGTCACCGGTACCTTGCGCCGGCGCCTGTCCAGCCCCGAACGCTCGACCCACGTGCGCTGAGGATGCCGCCACACTCTGAGGAGGTACCTGCCGACGAAGAACATGCCGATCGCCAGCAGCACACCCAGCAGGACCAGCACAACCCCCGTCATGAGACTCATCGTGAACCTCCTCGGTCGCCACCCCGCGGCTGATCGACCCCGTTCGTTGCGGCGGCAACGGGTAGCCGGGGGCTTGGAACCGGGCTCATCTTGAAACCCGGCAGATTATCGCACATGTCAACGCCCCTTACGCACCCAAGTATCATGGCGCGGGAGGCTCTCATGCGACGAGCCCTATTCAAGGGGATCAACCTGGCCATGTTAATGGCCTTAACACTGCTCGCCACAGCGGGAGCCCAGCCGTGGAACGTCAGCCCTGAGGAGCTGCGGGCCACCCTCACCCGCGCCGGCGGGGCGGATTCGTTCCCCTTGGCCGACGGCGTCGTGGTGTTCGACAGGCGGGAGGTCGAGGTCGAGGCCTCGGGGCTGTCGCGGACCATCCAGCACACACTGCGCAAGGCAATCACGGCCGCCGGGGCGCGTGAACTCGCCGTCGACCTCCTCCCCTACGATCCTCTGTCGGCGAACGTCGAGGTGCTGCGCTGCCGGGTGTTTCCGGCCGGGGGCGGGGTGAGGGAGGTGGATCCCGCCACCGTGATCGATGGGCCCGATGCTCAGTTCATGATCTACTGGAACTCCCGGCACAAGACGGTGCCCGTCGGGCGGCTCGAGCCGGGCGACGCGGTCGAGCTCGTGACGCGCCGCGTCGGCTTCACATACGCCCTCCTCGACGACGACCCGGCTGCAGGCGAGTCGCGCTTCGTCCCCCCGATGAAGGGCCACTTTTACGACATCGTCCCGTTCTGGTCGTCCTGGCCGGTGGTGAAGCAGCGCTACCGAGTGACCATCCCCGTCGACAAGAACCTGCAGTACCAGTTCTACAACGGGGCCGCCGAGGTCTCCGACCGGATCGTCGAGGGCCGCCGCGTGGTGACGTTCACGATGCTGGGCTTCAAGCCGCTGGAGAAAGAGCCCGGCATGGTGGCGACCTCCGACGTGGCGCCCAAGCTGCTGCTCACCACCGCCGACTGGAAAGCCAAGGCGGTGTGGTTCCACGATGTCCAGGAAGAGGCGGCCAGCTTTGCGGTCACCCCCGAGCTCAAGCGGGTCGCAGACGAGGTCACCGCCGGCCTCGCCACCGACGACGAAAAGGTCGCTGCGCTCAACCACTGGGCCGCAGAGAACATCCGGTACGTCGGGCTGCACATGGGCACGGGAGAGGGTTACACCCTTCACCCCGCGTCGATGACCCTGCGTGACCGCGGCGGCGTCTGCAAGGACAAGGCCGGCATCCTGGTCGGGCTGCTGCGCGCCGCGGGCTACGAGTCCTACCCCGCCATGACCATGGCGGGCGAGCGCATCGAGGACATCGCCGCCGACCAGTTCAACCACTGCGTCACCGTGTGGCGGAGACCCGACAAGACCACGGTTCTCCTCGATCCGACCTGGATCCCAGGGGTCCGCGAGATGTGGTCGTCTCGCGAACAGCAGCAGCAGGTGCTCATGGGGCTGCCAGAGGGCGCCGACCTCCTGACTACCCCGGTCTCGCCGCCCGAAAAGCACCCACTCAACCTGGAGGTGCGCTCGACGTTGAAGCTCGACGGCACGCTCGAGGGCACGCTCATCCTCGCGGCCGACGGCCAGTCCGACGCGGCCCTGAGACGCGTCTACCGTGGCCGGGTGCGGAGCGAGTGGCCGGCACTGGACCAGGCGATGCTGACCTCTGTCGATCCGCGGGCGGTGCCGCTCAAGGTCAGCCGTTGCGACCCCGACGACCTGAGGAAGCCCTTCGCCATGGAGATCACCTTCCGCATCCCGGGTTACGCACGCGCGCTCGAGGACGGGTCGCTCCTCCTGATTCCGCTCGCCGCGCGCGACCCGGTGGGGCAGGCCATGCACGCCGACGAGCTCGCCCTCTCCACCAAGCCCGCCGAGCGTCGCTACCCCGTGCGGATCGGCTGCTCCAAGCTCGTGAGGCTGTCCGAGCGCATGACGCTGCCGCAGGGGGCGAAGGTCGAGGGCCTCCCCGAGCCCGTGAAGCTCGACGGCAGCGGCCGCTTCAACGCAACGTGGAAGGTCCACGGCGGGGTGCTCGAGGTCGACGAGACGCTCGCGCTGACCAAGCGCATCTTCTCGCCCGAGGAGTGGCCCTCCCTCCGCGCGGCCCTGGAGTCGTTCCGGAAGCTGTCGGAGACTCCCGTGTTGATAACCTTCGCGAAACCATCAAAGGAGAAAGCGTGATGCCCGCTCACCGAGCCGCCCGAGCCCTTGAACTCACGATCCTGCTGGCATTCCTGGCGTGTGCCGCTCCCAGTCTTGCCCAGCAGGAGCCCGGCGCGGCGCCCGCCGTTTCGGAGCGCAAGTCCTTCAACGCCGTGCCGGGCCCCGACGCCGAGTACGTCCTCCTTTCCGACCGCTACACGCTGCGTGCGGACGGCTCCGTGGTCCACGAGCGCACCACCCGGCTGCAGGTCAACAGCTACTTCGCGATCAACCGGAAGTACGGCGAGTCCAAGGTTGACTACGACCCCGCAATCGAGACGTTCGAGGTGCTGACGAACCGGACCGTCCTGCCGTCGGGCCAGGTGGTCGAGGCACCTGCCAACGCGGTGGTGGACGACCAGCCGCCGGCGGCAGAGGGCAACCCGCTGTGGAGCGGCCTGCGCCGCAAGATCATCGTCCATTCGGCCCTCGAGCCCGGCGCCGTGATCGAGGAGGCCTGGCGCATCACCGCCAAGCCCGGGGCGTTTCCGTGGGTGGATCTTGCCGAGCCGCTCAAAGCCGAGGGTCC
>DATKMD010000201.1:0-2837 GCA_035542075.1 Thermoanaerobaculaceae bacterium | reverse complement strand
GGTTGAGTACGCCTCGAACGCGAACGTGCAGGCACTCGCCGAGCGCTACGACGCGGAAGGCCATGCGATCGACGCCTAACCAGCCGTTGCAGCCGCCTAGCACTCGCCCGCAAGCCGGCGCTGCGCGCCGGGCAGGCTCGCGCCAGCGGCTGAACGGCGGCGTTAGGTGGACCGGAGACAGCTGAGCATGGCAGAGTGGCTTTGGCCTGCACTCCTAGCGCTGTTCGCTGTTGGCGTGCCGATAGCCCGGTTTCGGCGATCACGACGGATGGTGAATGCGTGGGCTCGTGCGAACAACCTCGCAATTGTCAAACGACACTGGCCAGCGCTGCGTCTCGGTCCGTGGTTCCTGCTGATAGGGAAGCAGGCTGTCCGCTATGTCACTGTTCGCGACGTCTATGGACAGGACCGCCGCTGCTGGTTGAAACTGGGGAGCCTCTGGGGCCTCACCGACGATATTGAGGTACGTTGGGAGGACGAGAGTGGTCGCCTGGTGTGACCGAGGGTTTTGCTGGCCACCTAACACCCAATAGAGGCGACCGTGTCAAGAGGCAGACCTTTCTCGTGACGTCTCCGGAGGGGGGCGTGAGAGCACCGGCAGGCGGTGCGGGGTGCGGAGGCTAGTTGTCACGTCCACGTCGATGCGCTTCTCATTGGGTGACAGGCGAGAGCGCCTGCACCAAACACCCAAACGGGTTGGGCGTGCCGGCGCAGGCGCGCGCGAGCGCCGGAGCCGGCACGTGGTCACGCCGGAGCGTGACCGCGCCAGAAGCCAGGTCGTGCCGCAGCGGGTCGCAGTCAAGAGCGTGCGGGATGGTCGCGATGGCCTCCCAGTTAGTGGCGCGATTCCCGTGCGGGCAGACGCGACAACCGCACTCGCAGGCCCAGGGCGCTCCCGGTCAAGCGCGGCGGGGTCGTCCCAGTTAGGACGTCGGGGATCACGCCCCGGGCCATGGTTGTCAGTTTCCGAACAGGAGGTGCTCGTGATACTCGGTGCCCTCCTTCAAGATGGAGTAGGCGGCGAGCGCGAGCTTGTGGCCGATCACGTTGGTGGCGATCGGGACCGAGCCGCGTCCGGGATGCCGCGCCTTGAGCCGGTCGTACCAGCTGCGCACCTTGGCGTCGGTCCGCACCGCGTGGGTCGCTGCCTGGGTGTAGGCGGCCTTGAGGTAGGCGTTGCCCTGCTTCCTTCCCCGTCCGCCCCTGACCTTGCCGGCGGACTCGGCGCAGCCGGGGATCAATCGGCAGTAGGAGGCGTAGTGGCGGGCGGAGGCGAAGCGGGTGACCGCGCCGGTCTCGAGCAGGATGACCGCGCCGAGCGCCTGGCCGACGCCGGGCAGGGTGCGCAGGCGCTGGTAGTCGGCTTCACCTGCCAGAGCGGCGAGCATCGCGCCCTCGAGCTGGAGGATCTGGGCGGAGAGGAGCTGGATGCGGGCCTGCTCCTGGTGGACGAGCGGGCGCACGTGCGGGTGGTGCAGCAGAGCGTCGAGCTCCTCGGTGGTGACGGTCTTGGCGGAGTTTCTCGAGTGGTCGAGGATGCCCTCGCGGTAGAGGCGGAGGCGCACACCGGCGTACTCGCGGGCGCGGGCGACGACGAGGCGGCCGCGCTGGCGCACGAGGTCGCGCAGGGGACGGGTCGCCTTCGGGTAGATGTACGCCTCGGGGAAGTCGTCCTTGCGCAATCGGTCGGCCAGGCAGACGGCGTCCTTGCGGTCGGTCTTCACCTTGGCCTTCGTGATCAGCGCGAGCTTGAGGGGATGACCGAGGTGGACGTCGTGGCCGGCGGCCTGCAATCCGTCCACCAGCCAGTACCAGTTGAACGTGCTCTCGACCGCGATGTGGATGCCTGGCCCGTAGGGCGCAAGCAGAGCGAGCACGTCGGCGAGGACGTTGGGGACCTGCCGGTTCAGCACAACCTCGCCCTGCGGGTTCATGACCGCCACCTGGGAGACCCTCGCGTGCAGGTCAATGCCACAGTAGAATCCCATCGGTGACCTCCTTTTCCAGAGTGTTTGATGGGCACTCATGGGCGGCATGGTGCCACCCAGGGAGGTCGCCTCTACTTAGTGTCAAGCGCTTGCAGCAGCACGGGACGTTGACCCGATAAAGTAGACACTCCGACCTAACCAGGGTTGGAGGTGGGAATGGCGAAGATCCTCGGTCCGAAGAACGTCCAGCGCTATAGCGTGGAGCTCGAGCTCAAGGCGGTGAAGCAGAGCCAGATCCCAGGCGTCCAGGTGCAGGACGTGGCGGACGCCTTAGACATCCACCCGTTCATGCTCTCGAGGTGGCGGAAGCAGGCGCGGGAAGGGGTGCTGAAGGCGCGGGTCGGTGTGGCTCCCGCTGCGCGAGCGCAGCGGGAGGTTCGGCAGCTGGCGGAGCTGAGGCGGCAGTACGCGCTCTTGAGGGAGGAGCACGAGCTGCTAAGAAAAGCCATTCGGTTCTGTTCCGCTCGAAGAGCGAGGTCTTCGCGTTCATCGGGGCGGAGCGGGGCCGGTTCGAAGTGAAGGGGCTGTGCGAGCGCTACGGGGTGACGCGTTCGGGGTACTACGCGTGGCGCAAACGCGGCGTGTCCCGGCACGAGCGGGTGGACGGGCGCCTGTCGGCGCGGATCGCGGCAGTGTGGAGGGCGAGCGAAGGGACCTACGGCAGCCCGAGGATCTACGCTGCGCTCCAAGAGGCCGGGTTTCGGGTGAGTCGCAAGCGGGTGGCCCGGCTGATGCGGGAGGGCGGCCTGAAGGCGCGAGTGGCGCGGATCTACCGGCGGACACGAGGGACGCGGGCGTTCTACGCGGAGATCCCGAACCGGGTGCTGGGTGTGACAACGAGCGGGCCGA
>DATKMD010000200.1:0-22962 GCA_035542075.1 Thermoanaerobaculaceae bacterium | reverse complement strand
CCGCGGCTCACTCCGCACCACGACCCCGCACCCATGAGGCTCCACTGGCCGACACCTTCCGAGGAGTCGTCAGTGTCGTAGAGGTCCGGGAGGCCGAGGGCATGCCCGAACTCGTGGGCAAACACACCGACCGTGATCATCCCACCGCCGAGCGCCTCGGGTTGTACCACGTAGGCGTTGACCTTGACGTAGCCGCCTGCAGGACAGACGTCGTTGGTCGTGTACACCCCATAGTGACTGCGTCCGTAGTACTGGGCACCGGAGAGGCTCCAGCTGTGCGACCAGATGTTGGAGGCCGGGCTATCGGACACCTCCTCGCCGGCCCCCTGGTGGATGACGTTGACCACATCCACGTAGCAGTTCCCATCCGAGTCGTAGGGGGCAAAGTTGAAGCCCGCGGCGTCCGCCGCCTGGACTGCTTCGTACACGAGGTCCCCTGGCCACACGTCGTCGCCGTCCGCGTTGTTGGAACCGTAGTAGTCGTGGGGCTGGGACGCCCTGAACCAGCCGGCCACGCCGCCGGGTCCAGCCGAGACCGTGAACTTGTTGTACGAGACCTCCTTGTAGTAATCGCGCATGCTCCAAGTCCCGCTGCCGAACAGGAGGTTTGTGAAGTTGGCCGTCGTGTACGTGGTCGCGGTGTCGGAGAAGTTGACCAGAATCACCGGAACGTTCGCAGTGCCAGTCGCAGGAACGGCCATCGTGCCGGCCACGGCCATCGCCGACACCTGCATGGCGTGCGCCTTCTCGCGGACTGCTCCTGCTGGCCGCAGGTGCCGACCCACGCCCTGTGGCGGGGCATCACGACCAACGACGCTCGCGGACGCCACCAGCGCCCCCTCGGGCTTCCGCTCCGCATACGTCCAGGTCTGGCTCCCGGGCGCGAGGACAATCGTGTACCCGTCGGCCGTCTCCCACCCGTGCAGCCACTCATCGCCCCACCGCCGGGCCTCGAAGCTGCTGCCATCGGGTTGGTGAAGAGTGTGCAGGTCGGGCGCCGCTGGTACGGCGAGGCCCACCCCCGAGCAAGCGAGCAGCAGGAAAACCGACAGTGCGACGCGCCAGATGGCCTTGCGGACGGCGCCTCCCCACCCCCGAGAAACACGTGGCTGGGCCATGACCCCCTCCCGGAGGCAGCCAGGCGCTCTTCGACCTGAGACTCCTCCTCTAATTTTACGTCAGGTTTTCGTATCTGACCCAAAATGCAGCCCGTTGGAATCGTGCTGATCTCAACCAGTTGACCTGGTCAAGCAGAAACTGCGTCAGGCTCAGCAGCGGGCGGTGGCTTCGCGGCCCCCGGTCGGGTGCTCCGCACCCCACATGACGCTTGGGGTGGCTACCTCCTGGTGCGGTGACGACTCCCCCGCGGCCAAGCAGGGGGGGCTACTTGCGGGCCTCACAGCCCGTAGTAGAGCTCGACCTCGTAGGGGTGCGGGCGGTTGCGGACCTCTCGCTCCTCCCTGCGCTTGCGGGGGATCCAGCGCTCGATGAGGTCCTTGCTGAAGACGTCGCCGTCCAAGAGGAACGCGTGGTCGTGCTCGAGGGCTTCCGTGGCCAGCTGCGCCGCAGCGGGCCCTGGCTACCTCCTGGGGAGGTGCCGCCGCACCTTGCGAGAGGACGGCGTGGACTGTCCCACCACCTTCTTGATCACCACGTTGTCGATGTAGGCACCCTCTCGCGGAGTGGTCGTGGCCGACGACACGAAGACGAAACCGAGCCAGACCTGTGCTCTTCCGACAAGCGAGCTGCCATCACTGAGTTTCATGTCACTCAGCTTGACGCTGACATGCTCCCACCCCTGGCTCGTGCCCGTCGCGCCGTCACCCGTAGGGAAGCTCTTTCCATCGACGGAGAACAGCCATGCGACCCAGTCGGTGGCGTTGTCGGGATCGCCCCCGTCGTTGATGTCGTACCACGCGTCAAAGTCGACCGTTGCTTCGGAGGCGTCCGAGAGATCGAAGGGGCCGTAGATGAGGAACGTCCCGTGATCCTGGATGTACGCGGTGCACGCCGGCTGCGAAGGAGAGCCGCCGCCAGCGCACCATACGGCCCCGGAGCCGCCGTTCGTCCTGCAGGAGACCTGGCCCCACATGGCGCTCCCCGCGTGCCCCTGGACACCGTACACCTTCCATTTTCCCGGGAAGCTCCCTTCGAAGTCGTCGGAGAGGATAGTGACCCCGCCCGGCCCGCCAGCGGTGAACGCCCAGGTTCCAGCAGCAGGCGCGGACGCCTCCCCGCACGTGTTCTTCGCCACCACCTTCCAGAAGTAGCTGTTCCCGACCGTCACGGTGACCGACACGCTTGTATCCGTCCGGTTACCGAGCAAACCGGGGGTTGGGTCGTTGCCGAAATAGACGTCGTAGGAGGTGGCACCGGCCGAAGCCGCCCACGAGAGCGTAATCTGGGTGCTCGGCGACACGCTTGCACCGTTTGCTGGAGCAGTCAGGGAGAAGGCGCCCGGCTTTGAGCACGCGGACTGGATGTTCACCGTGAAGGAAATCGTGCTTCCGGCGGCGCCGATGTTCGTTATCGAGAGCCCACCGGGGTACCCGGTCGAGAGGAATGACGACGGGTTGGTTGTGTCGTCGATGGCAGTGCGTGCGACGTCGCTCGAGAAGTTCGCGGCCCGCAGATTGCCGTTGGCGGTCGGGGTTCCGCTGGGGCGGTAGACGTACACCTCGTCCGGAGGCCCGCAGGGGTTGCCCGCCCTCAGGCCAGTGGCCGTGTTGAGGCGGTAAACGACTAGGCCCGAGCCGGGCACCGAGTTCTCGAACGGAAAGCTCTGCTTGCGGTACTCGAGCACGAAGAACTCGCTCGATGAATTGGGTGAGGCGATCCGGTAGCTATTGCCGGTGGCGGACGTCAACGGGTTCATTTGGTACGTCCCAGAGCTTGAGATCAGAGGGATCTGCGATATCCACCCGAGATAGCGCTGTTTCATGTAGGCGCCCATGTGCTGGGGCGGCTCCTGGTTGTCCGCCATAAGGTCCCACCAGCCTACGGGCTGCAAGTTCTCTGCCGAGGAGCAATCCGAATAATGATACAGGTCCGGTGCGCCAAGCGTGTGGGTCATCTCATGGCACAGTACTCCGCTTCCTTCGATGTTGCCGTCGAGTTGAAAGTTGTAGTCGTCGACTCGCTTGCCGTTGATGGTGGTGGTCACCGCGTAGCCGGAGCTCAGCGCCCAGCGGTGCGGCCACAGGAGGTTGGACCACTCGCCGGTCACCGCCGTGCCGCTGACGACGAACACCACGTTGTCCACGTATCCGTCCCCGTCGGTATCCACGTCCAGCGCGGGAGGTATCTGCGAGGAGACGGCATCGACGGCGCTCTTGAGCAGCGTGTGCTCGCGGTAGTCGCGGGAATCGGTACTGCTGCTCGGCGCGTCCTTGTTGTAGCCGTCGGGGTTGGACGTGGCGTCGTACGGCTTGAAGTACGAGCGGTTGTGCGAATCCTGGAAGGAGGCGATTGCCGTCCCCGAAGGAGACGGGTAGAACGTGCTGCTGACGGTGAGCTGGCTGTAGGAGGCCTCCAAGAAGTACCGCTGCATCGAGGCGTCCGAGGACGCCGTGGAGTTGAACCACGCCTGGTACGTTGAGAGGGTGTTGAAGCCTGCACTGGTTTCGTCGGCGAAGCGGATGAAGATCACGATGTTGTTGATCCGCGAAAAGCCCGGCGCCGCCTCGGCCGCCAGTGCCCGCACCCGAAGCCGCCGGCTGACCCCGTACAGCTCCTCGGGATCCGGGAGGTAACGGGGGTCGGGTCGAACGCCCTTTTCGAGCCCGAGGGCTCTCGGATCAGCCTCGCCCGCCACGAAGGCGGTCGGTTGGAGGCGCCCGTCCACCTTGACCGCATAGACGAAGTACCCCGTGTCCTCGTCCCGGATCACGACGTAACCATCGACGTCGTGGAGCGCGTTGTAGTACTCGTCGCCGGTGGCGAACAGGTGTACCGGGGTGCCGTTCGGCTGGGTGACCGTCTGCGGCACATTGCGCAGGAACGCACCCTGAACCACCGCTGCGATGAGCAAGGCCGCCGGAACGACCACCCACCGATGGAGCCTGCGTGCTCTCGTGAACCCTCTCATGCCGTCACCTCGTGAGCGCCGTCGGAATGCCCTGCATGCAATTGTGGACCAGCCGACCACGGTTCGGAAGCACCGCCGCGCCGAGCGTGTCTGAGACCGAGTCCGCGTTGAACGACCTTACAGCCCGTAGTAGAGCTCGATCTCGTAGGGGTGCGGGCGGTTGCGGACCTCTCGCTCCTCCCAGCGCTTGCGGGCGATCCAGCGCTCGATGAGGTCCTTGCTGAAGACCTCGCCCTCCAAGAGGAATGCGTGGTCGTGCTCGAGGGCGTTCGTTGCATCCTCCAGCGAGGTGGGGAGTGCCTTGATCTTGTCCCGCTTCTCCGCGGGCCAGGCGAAGATGTTCTCGTCCACCGGCCCGAAGCCAAGCGCGGAGGGGTCGAGGCGATTGCGGATTCCGTCGAGGCCGGCCATGAGCTGGGCCGCGAGGGCGAGGTACGGGTTGCACGTTGCGTCAGGGGGACGGAACTCGAAGCGGGCGCTCTCCGGCCGGTTGGCGTACTTGGGGATCCGGATCGCGGCCGAACGGTTTCCAACCGAGAAGATCGCGGAGACGGGCGCCTCGAACCCCGGGATGAGGCGGCGGTAGGAGTTGGTCGAGGGGTTCGTGAATGCCATCACCGCGCCCCCGTGCAGCAGCAGGCCGGCGATGTAGGAGCGCGCGACCTCGCTCGTGCTGCCATGCCCGTTCGAGTCGAAGAACAGGTTGGTGCCGTTCTTCCAGAGCTGCTGGTGGAAGTGCATCCCCGAGCCGGCTTCGCCGTGCAGCGGTTTGGGCATGAACGTGGCGGTCATCCCCATCGCGGTCGCGGTCATTCGGGTGACGTACTTGACGAGCATGGTGGTGTCGCCGGCCTTGAGCATGGGCATGAACCGGGTTTCGATCTCGCACTGACCGGGGCCGCCGACCTCGTGATGGTGGTATTTGACCTCGATCCCCATTGCCTGGAGCGCCATCGTGATCCGGGCGCGCGCGTTGTACAGGTGGTCCTGAGGCGGGATCGCGTGGTAGCCCCCATGGCGCGGGATGTTGTACCCGCTCCCCAGCTTGCTGCTACCCCAGTCGGCCTCGGCGGACTCGACCCGGTAGCTGGCGACGTTCATCCCGTTCTCGTACGACACTCCGTCGAACAGGTAGAACTCAAACTCGGGCCCCCACCGGCTCCAGTCCGCGACACCGCTCTCGCTCAGGTGCTGCTCGGCGCGGCGCGCGATATTCCGCGGGTCGTACGGGAAGAGCTGGCGCGTGTCGGCCTCGTGCGTGGCACAGACGAACGAGAGCGTCGGGACCTCCCAGAATGGGTCCACGAAACCTGTCTCGAGGTCTGGCACCACCACCATGTCACCGGCGCTGACCGCCTTGAAGCCGACGCTCGAGCCGTCGAACCCGACGCCTTTTTCCATGAGGGCCGGAGTGAAACGCGACGCCGGGACCGTCACGTGATGCCAGCGCCCCCAGAGATCGCAGAACTTGAGGTCCACCATCTCGATGCCGTTCTCTCGGACGAAGGACTGCGCTTCCTCGAAGTCGTGGAACATGCCGATCACCTCCGCCGGGCGCCCTAAGGCGCATCGCACCCGGCGGTGTGCGCCGGGTGTGGCGAGGGGCATGGTATCTCACAAACGAACCGCCGTTCAACGGGTTCGGCGCAGGATCTATCCCTGCATGTCGCCCGAAGAAAGCGGCGACCCGGCGGGTGGCCGGGCCGTGGCCTTGCTGCGACGGCAAGGCGGGGCTGACCGCCTCCGGGCCGCCTACCGGTAGGCGAAGAGCATGGCGTAGATGATCCACACGACGATCGCGAAGCCGACGGTCAAGGCTGTCCAGCCGAACAGGCGCACCGCCTTGATGACCACCGGCTGGTAAGGCTCGCGGAGCCGCTGCTCGAGCTTGCCGCTTGCCACCAGCGCCTCGTACTCCGCTGGCTTGTCGCGCCTGAACTCCTCGAGCGGCATCCGCCCGGTGAACACGACGATGTCCATGGGGAACTTCTCGGGGCGCAGGTGGGTGTTGAAGAAGTGGACCGTGAAGATGAACCCCACGGCGAGCAGCGCCTCGTCGCTGTGGATGATGGTTGCGACGTTGATCAGCCACCCCGGCAGCAGCCGGGTGAAGAACTCGGGGAACCAGAGCATCAGCCCCGTGGTGCCGATCACCGCGATGCCCCAGAACACCGCGAAGTAGTCGAACTTCTCCCAGTACGTCCAGCGCCCGTACCTCGGCCGGGGCCCGAACCCAAGGAACCACTTGACGGAGTGCCAGAGATCCTTTGCGTCTCCCCACGTCGGCAGCATCGTGTTCGGACCCGTCAGGAGCCCCTTCCACGTCAGCCCCTCGCGCTTCTTGCGCCGGAGCACGTCGTAGATGTGCGTGGCGAAAATGCCGAACATCAGGCTGGCCGCCGCCCGGTGGATATAACCCGCCGTCTCGAACCCGCCCAGGACGCGCGCGAGCCCCACCGCCCAGGAGCTGTAGGAGAACTTGAGCGTCAGTCCGGTCAGCGCCAGGCTCATGAAGCTGACGATCATGGCGATGTGGAGCACCCGGTGCACGCGTGAGAAGCGGACGTACTGCATCGCCTTCGCGTCGTGCGTTGCCTCCTCGCTCTTCAGCTCGCGCCGCATCTGCACCGCGCGCGGAAGCCACATCAGCGTGTGCGCGCCTCCGATCACGAAGGTGCCGATCAGTAGGCCGGTCATCCCCCAGAACGTCCAGAAGAGCCACGGGTACTTGGCCGGGTCGTGGTGCGTGGCGTGGGTCAGGTAGCCCGCGAACCGCCGCCCCGCGCCTGGATGGCATTTCTGGCAGGTGGCGACCACATGTTCCCGCGAGAGGTGCGACCTCGGGTCCGAGGGAGGCAGGATATCGTGCGAACCGTGGCAGTCGTAGCACTTCGCAGTCTTGGCGTACCCGAGCTGCGACACCTTTCCGTGGTAGGTGTCAAAGTACGTCTTGGTCACGTCCTCGTGGCACTTGCCGCACGTGTTGGTGATTGCGAGCTTGAAGCCAAGGGTATCCGCCCTGCGGATGGTGTGCGCGGTGTGGCAGTCGTCGCACACCGGCAGTGGCTTCTTGGAGCGCGAGACCTTCACAGAGTGGATGCTCTTGGTGAAGGACTCCTCGATCCCGTGGTGGCAGCGCCCGCAGGTGTCGGGCAGGTGCGCGCTGTTGACGCTCGAGTCAGGGTTGGCGGACGGCAGGATGGCGTGCGCCGTGTGGCAGTCGGTGCACATCGCGGTGACCAAGAGACCGCTCTTGAGCAGCCCCTTGCCGTGAATGCTCTCGCTGTAGTGCTCGATGATGTCCCGCTGCGTCCCCGTGTACCGCACCGCCGCCCTCTCGCCTTCGCGATGGCAGCGGGCGCAGAGCTGCGGGACGTTTCTCGAGAAGGTCGGTGAGCTCGGGTCCTTCTTACCCTTGGTGCCGTGGGTGCCATGGCACTTGCGGCAGTCCGGGGCGTTGGTATCACCTTTGGCCTGCAGTTGTCCGTGAATGCTCGTGTCGTACTGCTGAACCTGGTCGGCGTGGCATGCGCCGCAGTCCACTTTCTTCGTGATCGTCGCGCAGGCGCGCTGCAGCGACGGCCGAACCTCGCTGTGGCACTGGCTGCAGCGGCGCGTGTTGTGCCGGGAGTTGGCGAGTTCGTCGGCATCGACGTAGAGGGAGCGCCCGTCCGCGGCAGCCTTGATCTCCCGCTTGGCGTGACAGACGAGGCAGTCTGCATCCGCCATCCCCTGCTCGTAGAAGACCTTGCGGACCTTGTGGGGCTGGTGGCAGTCCGGGCACGCCGGCAGGACGTTCGCCTCCTTCTCCCACAGCTCCCCGCGGATGATCTTGCGGTGCACCTGCTCGATGGCGCTGTGGCACTTGGTGCAGGTGGAGGCGATGTTCCTGCGCGCGATCGAGGAGCGCGAGTCCGTGTGTGGCAGGACCAGGTGGGGCGTGTGGCACGAGACGCACGTCGCCGTGACGGTCAGGCCCTTCTTCAGCAGCGCCTCACCGTGGATCGATTCCGAGTAGTTCTCGAAGATGCGGTCCTGCGGGATGGCGAATGCGCGGCTGACCGGCGAGCCCTCGTGGTGGCACTTTCCGCAGAGGAAGGGGATCTTGGCAGGCGTCACCGGTGACCGCAGGTCACCCCTCGGCACGATGGCGTGAGCCTTGCCGTGGCAGTCCGCGCACTTCGGAGCAACCGCCTGCCCCCTCGCCTCGGCCCGCCCGTGGAGTCCGGTTGCGTGGTCCGAGACCTCCTTCTCGTGGCAGCCCGTGCAGGTGGGGGCCTTGAGGCTCTCGGCGTGGGGAAACTCGGCGCCCCTGAGGTCGGTGTGGCATCCGATGCAGGGCTGCTTGCCGTGGGCCCCGGCCCCGAATGCATTCTCGTCCACGAACAGCGACACGGTCCTGCCGTTGCGCTGCTTAGACAGGTCCTTGTCGGCATGGCACGTCAGGCAGTCGGCGTTTTCCTGTGCCACAACCAACCCCGGCACGGTGGCGAGGAGCAGCACGGCTGCGATCGCAACCCCGACCCCACCGATGCGTTGCACGCACGCACGCCCCGAACGAGTCTCAGTTGTTACACGTCTTGCGGACATTTCCCCCCACTGCCACGGAATCGTAACGATGGCCGGTCAGGGTGTCAAGGACACTAACTTGCGGCGTGCCGCGGGGCGAAACAGCGACACCTGGGGACGGCGGCGCTCACCCGCCGGACAGGCCCTCTGGCGCGCAGCCCGGCATCACTGCCCGGGCATCTTGATGGCGTAGCCGGAAATCTTCCAGGTCCCGTCCTTCTGCAGCATCGCTGCGATGATCTCGACCTTCTCCTTTTCCCCCTTGGGCATGTTCTCGAAGACGGTCCTGAACTTGATGACGACGTACTCGCCCACCGGCGAATCCGGAAGGTCCTTCACCCACTTGTTCTCGTAGAGCGTGCGTGTTTTGACGTTCCCGAGCGGTCTCCGCCCGTTGACCAGCCTCGCGTCCCACTTGTCCCTGGGGACCGTGTACTTGAAGAACGGGGTGGTCGCGTTCCAGCTTTCGAGGTTCTTGCCCGCATCCACAAGCGCGAGCCACGCCTTGGCAACCTCCAACGCCTTCGCCTCTGCCGCCTCGTGCTGCGCCCAGGCAGGGCTCCACGCCACGACACAGGCCACTGCCACCAGCGCGCCGGCTACAATCGTCGAGCTCCGCATCGGTCCCTCCTCTGTAGGTGTAAAGGTACACCCTTCGCTGACGGAGGTCGAGACCCTGGCGATCGTGGTCCCGGGGCGCGATTCTCAAGTACAATCCTCGGGAAAAGTGTCGATGCAGCACCCACGCTCAACCACGTTCGCGCAGGGAGGCTTCGATGAGGGACGATCGCGACCACGGTAAGGGCGGCTGCCCGCACGGCGTGAGCCGCCGCGGCTTCCTCACGGCGGTGGGTGCGGGCGCCATCGGGGCAGCCACCCTGGGGCGGGCGCAAACGCCTGGCGGGCCGTCAGTTGCAGGGACTGCGGAAACGACGAAGATTGCCCTGCGCATCAACGGCCGCATCCATCCCCTGCTCGTCGAGCCTCGCTGGACGCTTCTGTTCGTCCTGCGGGAGAAGCTCGGCCTGACGGGGACCAAGGTGGGGTGCGAGCGCGGCGAGTGCGGCGCCTGTACTGTCCTGATCGACGGCACGCCGCGGTACGCCTGTATGACGCTCGCGATGGAGGCCGAGGGGCATGAGGTGACCACCCTGGAGGGCCTGATGGACGGAGAGGTGCTCGGCCCAGTCCAGCAGGCGTTCCTCCAAGAGGATGCCTTCCAGTGCGGGTACTGCACACCGGGCCAGATCATGGCCGCCGAGGGGCTTCTGCGAGGCCGTCAGGAGCCGACACTCGACGAAATCCGGGCCGGGATGAGTGGAAACCTCTGCCGCTGCGGCACGTACGCCCACATTTTCAGAGCCGTGAAGAAAGCCTCCGAGCTGAAGAAGGTCGCGGGGAGGTGAGCGGTGAGAGACCCCAAGCTGTACTTCATTGACGGCGCCGCTCCCGAGTCGCCGACCCCGACCGGAACGCCGGCGCCTTGGACCGAGACCCGCGTTGTCGGGAAGGCGCTTCCGCGTGTGGACGCCTACGAGCGCCTCAGCGGGACCGCCGTCTACCCCTCCGACGTGATCCTGCCCGACATGCTTTTCGCCGCCGTCCTGCGCTGCCCTCACGCCCACGCCAAGGTGAAGGCTGTCGACGTATCGGCCGCGGCCAAGCTGCCCGGTTTCCGGGCCGTGATCACTGGCGAAACGAAGGCCGCCGACCTGCGCTGGTACTACACGCGCACCGTTTTCACCAAGCTCTTCGACCCGACGTGCCGGTTCGAGGGCGAGGCGGTGGCTGCGGTCGCCGCCGAGACGCCACAACAGGCGTGGGACGCCGTGCGCGCCATCAGCGTCGAATACGAGGTGCTTCCGTTTGTGGTGGATGAGCGGAAGGCCCTCGAGCCCGGTGCGCCCCCGGTTCAAGACGGTGGAAACCGTGTCCGCGAGCCCCAGAAGTACCAGCGCGGCGATGTCGCCAAGGGGTTTGCCGAGGCCGACAAGGTCCTCGAGGTGAGCTATCGAACCGCCGCCGAGTTCCACACACCGATGGAGCTTCACGGGTGCGTGGCCAGGTGGGACGGGCAGCGCCTCACGGTGTGGGAGTCCACACAGGGCGTTTACCCCGTGCAGCAGCGGATCGCGACGGTGCTCGAGATGCCGCTCGCGAACGTGCGGGTGATCGGCAGCTACATGGGTGGGGGGTTCGGATCCAAACTGCAGGCCGACAAGTACAACATCATCGCGGCCGTTCTCGCCAGGCTGACCGCGCGCCCCGTCAAGCTCTTCCTCACCCGCGAGGAGACATTCCTGTGCGTCGGCAACCGTCCCCCGGCGGAGATGCGCCTCAAGGCTGGAGTGAAGAGGGACGGAACGCTCACGGCGCTCGAACTCACGGTCGTCGGCACCGGCGGTGCGTACCCGGCGGGCGGGACCGGCCTCGTGGACTGGCTCGTGCGCGACCTCTACACCTGTCCCAACGTCCGCACGGAAGCAACCGACGTGTACATCAACGGTGGACCGTCGCGTCCAATGCGGGCGCCCGGCCATCCGCAGGGGGCCTGGGCCCTCGAGCAGATGATGGATGCGCTGGCAGAAGCCATCGGCATGGACCCGGTTGAGTTCCGGCTCAAGAACGTTCCGACCGTCAGCCAGGGCAACGAGGGCCAGCCGCCGTACACGACCACCGGGCTGACGAAGTGCCTCACCGAGGGTGCGAAGGCCTTCGGGTGGAGTGGCGCCCGACGCCGCCCGAAGGGTGATGGGCCGGTCAAGCGCGGTGTCGGCATGGCTGCCGGGCTCTGGATCGCAGGTGACGGAGGGCCACCCTCCACGGTCATCGTCAAGTTGTTCCCCGACGGCAGCGCAAACCTCAACATGGGCGCCTCCGACATCGGCACAGGCACCAAGACCGTGATGGCCATGGTCGTGGCGGAAGAGCTGGGGTTGCCGCTCGAGCGAATCCAGATCGAGAACGCCGACACCGGCACGACCGAGTACGCCACGGCATCCGGAGGCAGCAAGACCGTTCCGACCGAATCCCCGGCGGTGCGCGACGCGGCGCTCGCCGTCAGGCGGCAGCTCTTCGAGATCGCGGCCGAGGAGCTCAAGGTCCCCGCCTCAGAGCTGCGCATCGAGGGCGACGCGGTGGTCTCCACCAAGGACCCCAAAACGACGAAGAAGATCGCGGACCTCGAGGGACTGCGCCGGCGCGGGCTGCTCCTGGGAGTGGGGACCCGTGGCCCGAACCTCGAGGGCAAGGTGATCGAACCGTTCGTGGCGCAGTTCTGCGAAGTCGAGGTGGACACTCGAACCGGCCAGGTCTGGCTGCTTCGTTTCCTCTCGGCGAACGACAGCGGCCGCGTGATGAACCGGCTCACCTACGAGAACCAGGTGATCGGCGGGATAACCATGGGCATCGGCCTCGCCATGACCGAACAGCGTGTGTTCGACCGGCAGACCGGCAAGGTCGTCAACCGCAACTGGCACGACTACAAGATCCCGACGGCGATGGACGTCCCGGCCGAAGTCACCTCACTGCCTATGGACATACCCGACCCCGAGGCCAACACGACCGGGTCCAAGGGACTCGGCGAGCCGGTGACGATACCGACGGCTGCGGCCGTCGCCAACGCGGTCTACGATGCCGTCGGCGTCCGCGTCACCGAGTCCCCGATCAGCCCGATGCGGCTCGTCGCCCTGCTCGCGGCGCGCGGGACGAGGGGGTGAGCGATGCTGCCCAACTTCGGCTACGTCCGCCCAACCAACCTCGCCGATGCGCTTCGCCACCTCGCCACACCGGGGGCGAGAGTCCATGCCGGCGGCACCGATCTGCTCGGGTGCCTGCACGACGGCGTGTTTGCCGCGGACACGATCGTGAGTCTGTCCGCCATACCCGACCTTCGCGGCATCAGGCCGGCCTCCGACGGTGGGCTGCTGATCGGTGCCATGACCACCCTCGCAGAGGTCGCCGCCCACCCCGACGTGGTCGGGCGCTACCCGACCCTCGCCCAGGGCGCGGCTGCGGCGGCCAGCCCGCAGCTCCGCAACCAGGGCACGATCGGCGGCAATATCTGCCAGCGGCCGCGCTGCTGGTACTTCCGCGGCGAGTTCCACTGCGCCCGCAAGGGCGGCGAGAAATGCTTCGCGGTCGAGGGCGAGAACCAGTACCACTGCATCTTCGGCGGTGACGTCTGCTACATCGTGCACCCTTCGGACACGGCGCCCGCGCTCGTGGCGCTGGAGGCACTCGTCCGGATCACAGGCCCGGATGGAAGCCGCTCGGTCACCGCAGAGAAGTTCTTCTTCCTCCCGAGCATCGACTTCACGCGCGAAAATGTCCTCAAGGGCGGCGAGATCGTAACCGAAATCGTTCTCCCGCCGCAGCCTCGAGGTGCGCGGGGCACCTACCGCAAGGTGCGGGCCCGCGGCTCGTGGGATTTCGCGCTCACCGGAGCAGCAGTGGCTGCAACGATCAGGGATCGGACGGTCGAGCGCGCACGCATCGTGCTCTCCGGTGTGGCACCGGCGCCCTGGCGTGTGCCGGAGGCGGAGCGGGCAATCCTGGGGAAGCACCTCGATGCGCGAACCGTGCGCGGCGCCGCCGCGGCCGCCGTGAGGGGCGCGCAGCCGCTCGCGGAGAACGGCTACAAGGTCGAGATGCTCCGCGGGACGGTCGAGGGGGCGCTGCTGGCAATCGCCTGAAGTCCTCCTCCGACTCGATCACCTGGCCGGGTTGTGCCCGGCGGATGCTCCCAGCAGCTCGACGAGGTACCGCTTCCAGAGAGCGGCCAGGGTGTGCGTCCCGTGGCCGCGGGTCTGATCGGAGAGCGGCAGAACGACCGCGCGCCCGTTGGGGACTCGCTTGATCTCGCGCTCGAGGATTCCCAGCTCCGGCGGGTTTATGAGGTCGTCGGCCGAGTTGACCGCGAGCAGCGGCGCCTCGATCTTGGCGAGGCCGGGCCCCGGATTGTAGTCGCGGGATGCCTCCACGGCGTAGAGAACGTCGTTGGCGTCCAGCGCCTCGGTCTCGCGCGTCACGAACGTGTCAAGGACCTCATCGCTTTTCTCGAGCGTCGGCATCTCCTTCTGGCGCACGACCGGGTTGCTGCCCATGAAGAACAGCATCTCCGCGGCCGTGCGAAGGCTCGGCGGCTGGGTCGAGTACTCCCCGCCCTTCCACTCGGGGTCGCTCCGGATTGCATCGGTGACGACCCTGCGCCAGACGCGGTTACGGCCCGAGATCTGGGCCGGCAGGCACGCGAGCGGCATCAGCGCGTCCATGAATCCCGGGTGCAGCTCACCCCAAAGCCACGTGTGCATGCCGCCCATCGAGGTGCCCATGACCAACCTCAGGTGGTCGACCCCCAACCCCTCAGTGAGAAGCCGGTACTGCGCCTCCACCATGTCGCGGTAGCCGTATCGCGGAAAGCGCGCGTGCAGGCCATCGCTCGGCTTGCTCGACTTCCCGTGGCCGATTCCATCCGGCAGGATGATGAAGAACCTCGCCGCGTCGAGCGGCTGCCCCGGCTCGAAGAGCTCGCCCGCAAACTCCTGCCGCACGAACTGTGCGCCGCTGCCGGTGGTCCCGTGCAGGACGAGCACGGCGTTGCGCGCCGTGCCTCGCGCGTCCCGCTCGAGCCCTCCGAACGTGCGGTAGTGCAAGCGCAGCTCAGGCAGCGTCTCGCCCGACGCGAAACGAAAGTCCTTCACGACATAATCGCCCTCGGCCGGTGGGGGAAGCGCGAAGACCGGCAGGGCCACCGTCAACCCCACGCCAGCGAGTATCGCCATCGTCGTCTTCAGTGCCGTAATCATGTCAGGCTCCAACCGCACGGTGACCGCCGGCTGTTCCCGCCAACCGCCCCAGGCTCCGGAGCTTTTGAGCGCGCATTCGCGCTGCGCAGCGCGCCACGCCCCGTTCTCATGAGCGCCACGTGTACCGGAGCTTGACGATCACCTGGTCGCTGACCGGCGTCAGCGTCCACCAGTCCTCCGAGTCCTCGGGGTGAGCCCAGTTGTGGTTCCACACCACGTAGAAGTCCGTGCCGGGTCGGATCGTCCACCGGAGGCGGGCGTTCGCGCCTAGGTTCTCGGATTCGTTGTCGTACTGCCCGTAGTAGGAAAGGATCAGGTCCGGTGTAAAGGCGTAGACCACCTTGAGCTGGAAGAGGCGCTCGATGAAATCCCCCTCCGGCAGATAGCCGAAGACGTCCTCCATCGTGAACCCGAGCTGCAGATGGCCCTCCGGAGTGGTGTACGCGAACCACTGCTCCCACTCGACCATGTGCCCCGAGTAGAAGGTGCCGAACCACACCTCGGTGCCGACCTGCCAGGGGCGATGCAGCGACGTCTCCACCTCGGCGCGAAACCGATCGAACCGGTAGGAGCCCGGGGGGATCACCACACCCTCGTAGATCTCAAACGGTTCGGTGAGGAACTCGTACTCCGGCTGCCAGTTGAACTCGATGTGGTCGCCCCACTTGGTTTCGGCGTTGAAGGGAGCCGTGAAAACGGTCCACGTCTGCGTCCTGCCGTCCAGACCGGTGATGAGGGTCGGCTCGATTTCAAAGAAGAGCTGCCGCACCCACGTTGCCCACCACCCGCTCTGGGGCCGGGGCTGATAGGCCATGCCGGCGGAATACGAGCGGATCCCGGGGCGCGGCAGAAACCCGAGCGCCGGGTCAAGGGCGTCGCCGAACTGTTTGAAGGTCAGCATCAGATCCCACAGGTCGTTCGGGTAGTCGATCTTGAAGCCGTAGCCCGCGCGGTTACCCTCAGGGAGATCCCCGCCCGAGCCGGCGGCCCAGGCTCCGACGGTGAAGTTCTTGTCGCCGCGAAACGTGGACGTTCGCCAGATGGCGTCCACGCCGCCGAGGTAGTTGGTGTCTACACCGTCGGGGTTCCCGTTGGTCGCGATCGCGCCGACGCGCAGGTGCTCGTCCACGTCGTAGGTGACGCGGCCGGCAAAGAGGTTGCTCCGCGGCGCCCCCGGGATGTCGTCCGTCTGGACGTCGAGCACGCCGACCCCCCAGTGGCCGTCCCGCCCGATCAGCTTCACGCCGCCCAGCAACGGCACCTGCTCACCGTTGTACAGACCGACCCGGCGGGAGAAGAACGGGATGAACTCCTCGGCGATCCCGATGCCGAAATCGAACTGGTTGGACCCATCGGTGAAGAACTGCCGCTTCTCCGGGTAGAAGAGCGGGAAGCGCGTGAGGTTGATCTGCCGGGTGTCGACCTCGGTCTCGGCAAAGTCCGTGTTGACAGTTAACACGCCGGTCAGCGCGGGGCCAAGGTTGTAGGTGACGTCCAGGCCGGCCTTCGGCTTCGTCTCGCTGTCCGGCAGTACAAAGTCCCTGGTTGCCTCGATGAGGGCGTACGGCGAGATCGAGAGCCCGAGGCCCTGCCGCAACTCCCCCACTCCGGCCAGCTCGGCATCGCGCCGCAGGTCGGCAAGGCGCGCGTCCAGGCTGATCCCGGCCAGCCGCAGGGTCACTCGATCGCGTGGGACGCTGCGCTCGATGTTGAAGCCCCAGAACGACTGGCCCGTCGGGAAGCGCAGCGTGCGCGCCGGTATGGCGATCTCCGCGGTCCAGCCCTCAGGTCCGGTGCGGGCCCGCACGTCCCAGATGCCGTCCCAGTCAAGCGGAATGTTCTCCGGGTCGGAGTAGACCCCGTCCTGGCGGGCGCCCGCCGCGTTGACGCGAAAGAAGTAGCCCGTGACTCGATCACCGAAGGTGTCGAGCACGAACGCCACGGTGTCGTCGCCGTCCATGTCGCCGTCCCGTTGCATCGTGTGGACGGCGATCCTCGAGGGCTCCGGGTCGAAGCAGGTGACACCCAGGTAGAGCGTGTCGCCGTCCACCAGGATGCGCACCTCCGTGCGAAATGGGGTTGGGCCTCCGGGGTGAGGCGACTGTTGGCTCAGGTTCGGGATCACGGCAGCCTGTTGCCAGACCGCCTCGTCGAGCACGCCATCCAGGTGAATCGGCGCTCTCGCCTGCCCCGCCACAACCCGTAAGGGCCCGTTGGCCTGCGAGCCGAGCGCGTGTGCCGTGAAAGCCAGCGCACAAAAAAAGAGCGCCGCGCGGCAGCATCGTCTCATCGCGCGCATTATATGCAAAGGCTCTTTCGCTTGATGGGCGCCGGGCGGTTCCGTCAAGTGGACGGCTTGCGCGTCCCTCCGCTTGCCGATCCCCTTAGCCTCTCCCCTCCGCCCTTCCGTCTCGCCGTCTCACCACCAGCTCGATGCCAGCCTCCGAGAAGCGGCGCGCGACCACAGTCTCCTCCTGCAGCGCGCGCTGCAGCTGTTCGCCGCCGGCCACCGGGAAACGAAGCACCTCGATCCCTGGCTCGCTCAGAACGGCCGAGCGCAGCTCGGAGCGGAGCCTGTCCAGCCCCTGGCCCGTGAGTGCCGAGATCGCCACGACCCTCCGGTCGGGCGGTGCCGGCGGAACCCCACCGTCGATGCGGTCGATCTTGTTGAGCGCGATCACGCAGCTCTTGGGATCGACGCCGAGCGATGCCAGCACCTCCTCACCCACCTTGAGCTGGTCGCTCCAGTCCGAGTGAGAGGCGTCCACCAGGTGAACGACCACCTGCGCCAGGGCGGCTTCGGCCAGCGTCGCCCGGAACGAAGCCACCAGGTGGTGGGGCAGCTTGCGGATGAAACCCACCGTGTCTGCCACCGTGACCACGAGGCCGTCGCCGATCTCGGCTCGACGGGTCCGTGGATCAAGCGTCGCGAACAGCCGGTCCTCCACAAGGGTCTGCGTCCCGGTCAGGTTCTCGAACAGCGTGCTCTTGCCCGCATTGGTGTAGCCCACCAGCGCCACGCCCGGGAGAAGCGATCGCCGCTTGCGCTGAACGGCACGCTCCCGCTCGATGTCGTCCAGGCGCCCCCGCAGAGCCGCTATCCGCCGCCGAATGATGCGGCGGTCGCTTTCGAGCTGCGTCTCGCCCACGCCGCGGGTCCCGATGCCGCCCGCCTGCCGCGACAGGTGCGCCCAGCGCCGCGTCAGGCGCGAGAGGAGGTAGGAAAGCTGCGCCAGCTCCACCTGGGTCTGAGCTTCACGGGTGCGGGCCCTCAGTGCGAAGATGTCGAGGATCACGCCCGCGCGGTCGAGCACCTTGACCCCGTCCGTGAGCGCTTCCTCGAGGTGCCGCACCTGCGAAGGCGTGAGGTCGTCGTCGAACACGACGAGTTTCGCGCCGTTCGCGTCGGCGAGGCTCGCGAGCTCGGCCACCTTGCCCTTTCCGATGAAGAACGTCGGATCGGGGGAGTTGCGCTCCTGCAGCATGCGCGCAACCGCATCACCGCCAGCCGTTTCGACCAACTGGGCCAGCTCGTCGAGATGCGCTTCAACCGTGGGCCTTGCCACCTTGCCGGTGGCGACCCCGACCAGCACCGCTCGCTCACGCTCCGCCATCGGTCGTATGCTAGGTTTGTGCGGCGACACGGTCAACGTCGCCGGGGGGACCTGGGTTCGCATGACAATCGACGCGCTCGCGCACTGGCTGAGCGAGGGTCCGCGCGTACTGGACGGCGCCACCGGCAGTGAGCTCCTGCGGCGGGGGGTTTCTGCGGCCGGCAGGCTGTGGGGGGTGGGTGCCCTGCTCGAGGACCCGGACGCCGTCCGTCGGCTGCACCGGGACTATGCGGCGGCCGGCGCCGACGCGCTCACGGCAGCCACATTCCGTGTGGCTCCTTACTCGCTGCGAAGGGCCGGCCTCGAGGGCCGCACCGCGGAGCTTGCCTCGCTCGCGGTGCGCCTGGCACGTGAAGGCGCCCGGGAGGCGGGCCGTGAGGCCCTGGTGCTCGCCTCCCAGACCACCCTGGAGGACTGCTACCGCCCCGACCTCGTGCCCGACGACGAAACGCTGCGGCGCGAGCACTCCGCCACCGCTGCGGCGCTCGCCGCAGCGGGCCCAGACGCGCTGCTCCTGGAAACCTTCAACACCGTGCGCGAAGCCCGCATCGCGGTCGAGGCCGCCACCGCAACCGGCCTCCCGGTGATGGCGAGCTTTGCCTGCATTTCCGGCGGCCGGATCCTGTCCGGTGAGTCCGCGGCGGACGCGGCAGAGGCGGCCACCCTCCCGGGCGTGGTTGCTGCGGGCGCGAATTGCACCGCGGTCGGGGAGGTGCTGCCGGTCCTCACGGCTATGGCCGCCGCCACGAGTCTGCCGCTGGTCGCCTATGCCAACAATGCCTGGTTCGAGGACGACTCCAAGTGGCTCAACGCCGCGCCCGTTGCGCCGGATCGCTACGGCTTCTGCGCCCTGGCCTGGGTCTCGGTCGGCGCGCGAATGGTCGGCGGCTGCTGTGGAACCGGCCCGGAGCACATTGCCGCGCTCGCGTCGCAGCTCCAACGCCGTCGGAGCTAGAATGCTCCGGTGGGACCACTCCCCGAACCGTATGCGACCCACCTCCCGCCGCTGCTTGCGGCCGCGTTCGCGGAGGATCTGCCGGACCTGACCGGCACCGCAGTCTTCACCCCAGCCGACCGCACCTCTGCGGCGCTCGTGGCAAAGAGGCCCGGCGTCCTGTGCGGGATGCCCGCCTTTGCCGCGGCGTTCGCCTTCCTCGACCCTGGATGTGCCATCGACCTCGCCCATGGCGACGCCGAGGCGATCGTGGCGGGCGAGATCGCGGCGAGGGTGAGCGGGCCAACCAGGGCAATCCTCGCAGCCGAGCGAACCGCCCTCAACTTCACCACGCGCCTGTCCGGTATCGCGACGCTCACACGCCGTTTCGTCGACGCTGTCGAAGGCACACCGTGCCGCGTTCTCGACACTCGGAAGACCACGCCGGGCTGGCGTGCACTCGAGAAGCACGCGGTGCGCTGCGGTGGTGGATTCAACCACCGCATGGGCCTTTTTGACGCCGCCATGCTCAAGGACACCCATCTGGCTGCGGCGGGTTCGCTGTCCGCGGCGGTGGTCAAGGTGCGCGAGCGGTGGGGTGAGTCGCTGCCGCTGGTCGTGGAGTGCGGCTCGCTCGCGATGGTCGAGGAAGCCCTGGACTGCAAAGTGGCGCACATCATGCTGGACAACATGGACCTCCCGACAATCCGGGAGGCGGTCACCCTGGTCGCCGGGCGCGCGCGCCTCGAGGCCTCTGGCGGGGTCACGCTTGAGAGCGCCCGCGCCCTCGCCGATGCCGGGGTGGACTTCATTTCGGTCGGCGCCCTCACCCATTCGGCACCGGCGCTCGACCTCTCGCTCCAGGTGGGAACGTGAGCCTCAAAGACCGCGAGCACTGCGACGTGTTGGTGCTGGGGACGGGCGTGGCCGGCCTCGCCGCGGCCTTGGCCGCGTCCGCGCGCGGTGCGGACGTGCTGCTCGTGTGCCGGACACTCGACCCGTCGGCGACCAACACCTGGCGCGCACAGGGCGGCATCGTCTTCCGAGGCGAGAACGACTCCAGCGATCTCCTCGCCCGCGACATCCTGTCCGCAGGAGCCGACTACGGTCTCGCCGAGGCAGCCACCTTCCTCGCCGAGGAAGGCCCAAGGTGCGTGCAGAAGTGGCTGCTCGAGCGCCTCCACGTGCCCTTTGACCGTCGTCCCGACGGGCAGCTCGACCTTGCCCTCGAGGCGGCGCACTCGGTTCCGCGCATTCTGCACGCCGCTGACCGGACCGGGGCCGCCATCGAGCAGGCGTTGCTCGCCGAGGTGCGCAGCAAGCGCGGGATACGGATCGTGCTCGGCGCGCAAGGCGTGGACGTGCTCACGACCCACCACCAGTCGCGGCGCGCCGAGGACCGCTACGCCCTGGAGAACCACTGTGTCGGCGCGTACCTGCTCGAGGTTGCGAGCGGCCGCGTGTGCACCGTCATCGCCGGGGCCACCGTGCTGGCGACGGGCGGCGCGGGTGCCCTCTATATCCACACCTCCAACGATCCCGGCTCGATAGGGTCTGGGTTTGCCATGGCCTCACGTGCAGGCGCGCGCCTCCTCAACCTCGAGTTCATCCAGTTCCACCCCACCTGCCTGTACATGCCTGGCGCACCGCGCTTCCTCATCACCGAGGCCCTGCGCGGCGCCGGGGCACGTCTCGTCAATCATGACGGCCAGCGCTTCATGGAGCGGTATCACCCCTCGGGGGAGCTTGCACCGCGTGACGTGGTGGCGCGCGGGATAGTGGACGAGATGCATCGCACCGATGCGGAGTGTGTCTTCCTGGAACTCGGCGACCGCGGGGAAGAGCTCGCCCGGCGTTTTCCAAACGTCGCCGAGAACTGCCTCAAGTACGGCCTCGATATCCGCCGGCAGAACATTCCGGTGGTGCCGGCGGCGCACTACACGTGCGGTGGCATCGTGTCGGACCTCGCGGGCCGAACGACGATTCCAGGTCTCTACGTGGCAGGTGAAGCCGCATGTACCGGCGTGCACGGTGCGAACCGTCTCGCCTCGACCTCGCTCCTCGAGGGCCTGACGTTCGGTCTCGCCGCGGGGGAGCACGCGGCGCAGCGGGCGCACAAGCTCCCCGTTGCCGAGAGCCTCGCGGGGGTGATCCCCGACTGGGAGCCGGTGCGCGGCCCTTCGAACGAGGATCCCGCCCTGATCGCGCAGGACTGGTCCGCCCTCCGCCACACGATGTGGAACTATGTGGGGATCGTGCGCACCCCGGAGCGCTTGGCCCGTGCGGTTGCGGACCTGCGTCATCAGCTCGGCAGGCTCACCGAGTTCTACCGCTCGACGCCGGTCTCCGCGCCGATCACGGATCTCTTCCACGGGTGCATCGCAGCCGGCCTGATCGCGGCCGCCGCACAGCGCAATCCGAACTCGGTGGGGTGCCATTTCGTGGTCGGTCCCGGCGCGAGAGCCGATTGAGGACACATAAAGGGTGAGAGGTGAGAAAGAACAAGAAGTAGCTGAACCCCGGATGTGCCCCCTATCACCAACATCGTCACTCCTCACCTCTCACCTTTGCCTCTCCGCCCTTGCCCCTTCACGCGCCATGCGGTGGTGCGGTAGGCTTGGGCCATGGACCGCGACCGAGCCGACGCCTGGAAACTCCTTTGCGAGTGGACCGAGTCCGTGAACCTGCGCAAGCACGCCCTTGCAGTCGAGGCGGCAATGCGTGCGCATGCCCGCAGGCTGGGAGCCGACGAGAACGCGTTCGGGATCGTCGGCCTGCTCCACGATTTCGATTACGAGAAGAACCCGACTAAGGAAACCCACGTCTGGGTTGGAGCCAAGTTGCTCCGCGAGCAGGGGTGGCCGGAGGTCTGGGTGCGGGCCATCGAGGGACACGCTGACTACACCGGCGTGCCTCGCGAGACGGACGTGGCCCGATGCCTGTTCGCGGTCGATGAGCTTACGGGTCTCCTGACGGCCGCCGCGCTCGTCCGTCCCGACAAGGCGATCGCCAACGTCGAGGTCAAGTCGGTGCTCAAGCGAATGAAGGAGAAGGCGTTCGCGCGCAGCGTCAATCGCGACGACATCGTGAAGGGCGCCGAGGAGATCGGCATGCCGCTCGAGGATCACATCGCGCTCGTGCGGGACGCCATGGCCTCGATCGCGGGCGAGTTGGGGCTGAGCGGTGCGCCGTAGCGCAATTCTCTTGCTTCTCGCGGTCACGGCGCTTTCAGCCTGCACGCGCCCGGCCCTGCCCGTTCGCCTCGCCGGCCTGCACCGCAACCGCGTGTGGACCGGCCAGCGTGCCCTGCGCATGATCGCCGAGCTGCACGGCAGGCAGGTTGCCCCCAGGGACTCGATCGTGGCCGACTACGGCGGCAAGGGCGAGTTGCGGGTCTACATGTCCAATTACTCCGAAGATGCAGCGGCGCAACGCGTCCTCGCAGGGATGATCGGTGCCATGCGCTCCGGCGGCACGCCCTTCACCCCCCCGCATCAAGAGGAGGGCGACTCAGGGCGCTGGCTGACATTCGGCCCCGGCGGGCATCACGAGCTCTGGGTGAGCCAGGGCCGCCTCTACTGGCTGCAGGGTTCGCCGGATGCCGTTCGGCAAGCCGCTACCGAGCTCCCACCCCCCGCTTCCGGAAGCTGGACCTGAGGTCACCCCGGGTTCTGTTCGTTGCCCGGCGCCACGATGGCGCCGCAGAGCACGGGCACCGGGGACTTGACTTTTCTGAAAACGAGACGTAGATTACATTTCGCCTCCCCCCAAAGAAATGGTCGAGCCCCCAGCTTGGTTTTGCGGGGCGTTGGTTGCTATGCATGCCGCCAGAACGGGCGCGACAACGACCGTACATCGGTCCTTCCGAACCGGTGCACGACATCCCTCCCAGTTCGCGCAACGTAGGGATCCGTTTGGCCTGCCCCGGCCGCCCCCGCTCCCCTACGACAT
>DATKMD010000199.1:0-12677 GCA_035542075.1 Thermoanaerobaculaceae bacterium | reverse complement strand
CGAAGAACGGAACGAGGGCCACGAACACCACCAGGCTGTTGGCGAGGAGCTCGTCGGCCCCTTTGTGCGAGAGCTCCTGGTCGACGTTGCTCGCCGAGACGAGGGGGCAGTTGGTGTAGTGGACTTCCTTCCAGTTCAGCGGGACGGTGCCGAGGTCCTTTGTGCTGCGCCGACGTGGAACGGGACATCGGTCGCCTCCTTTATGACGCGGCACACACCGTCTCGCCGGGGCATGGGGATGGCGGGGCTCGCCTCGCGCGGCGAGACAGCTGGGTGACAGAGTGCTCGCCCTCTCCCCCCCCCCGGGGGCCCGCGGCGTCCTGAGACCTTGGTCTCATTGCCAGAATCCCCTGCAAGCGCATGGACTTCGTGCGAAGGGAGGACGCATGTCGAATCGAATCATCGGTGCAGTGGGGATCGCGCTGCTTCTCGCGGCGTGTGGACCGTCGAAGGACGAGTTCGCCGCGGCCCAGCGTGATGCCGCCAACTACAAGAAGCAGTATCAGGACGAGACGGCCAAGACCGCCGCGCTGGAGAAGAAGAACGCTGATCTCCAGACGCAGAACGCGGCGCTGACCAAGTCGACCGCCCAGCTCACGGAGGAGAAGGGCGCGCTCGAGGCCAAGAGCAAGCAGTACGAGGAGCTGGCCGGCGCTCTCAAGGAACAGATTGACAGCGGCCAGATCGAGCTGACCGAGCTCCGCGGCAAGATGACCGTGAAGCTCAAGGACAAGGTCCTGTTCTCCTCGGGCTCCGCGGCCATCAACAAGCAGGGCCGTGACGCGCTGGACGCTGTCGCCCACGCCTTCCAGAAGCTCCAGGGCAAGGGGGTGGTGGTCGCCGGGTACACGGACACCGTCCCCACCGGCCCCAAGTCCCCATTCAAGGACAACTGGGACCTCTCCACCGCCCGGTCGGTGAGCGTCGTCCGTTACCTCCAGTCCAAGGGGGTGGACCCGAGGATGCTGGGCGCGGCAGGCTTTTCTCAGTATCGGCCGCTCGCCCCCAACGACACGGAGGCAGGACGGAGCCAGAACCGCCGCATCGAGATCGCCCTGACCGCCGCGGATTACACGCCGCCGGTCGTCGACACGCCCACCGCAGCCGAACCCGCTCCGGCCCCGCCAGCTCGCTGAGAGGCGGTCGATTCCCCCAAGGTCTCACTCGACACGGCGAGGAGATGTCGGTAACTCGCCGTTCCAGAGGGTTCACCCCTGGAGGGAGCATGGCGCGGACAGGCGTCGCTGGGTCGGTCATCGCCAGTGCCCTGGGGGCACTCCTGGTGTCCGTGGGCTGCAAGAAGCCCCCGCCACCGCTCCCTCCACCGACGGTGCTCGTCGCGCCAGCGGTGCAGCAGGACCTCAGCCTCTCGAGCGAGATGGTGGGCACTCTCGACGGCTACGTGAACGCCGAGATCCGGGCGCGGGTGAAGGGCTTCCTCCAGACACAGGACTACGCCGACGGCGCGTTCGTGAAGAAGGGCCAGCTGCTCTTCACCATCGACCCCGCCGAGTACCAGGCGGCGGTGGCCAAGGCCAAGGGTGCGCTCGCCCGGGCCCAGGCGACGCTCGGGCAGGCGAAGGTGACGGCGGACCGCTACCGCCCCCTCGCCGCGAAGCAGGCGGTGAGCCAGCAGGACCTGGACAACGCGGTGGCGGAGCAGCAGGCTGCGGCGGCCACGGTCGACTCGGCGAAGGCCGCGCTGGACGAGGCGCAGCTGAACCTCTCGTACACCCGCATCACCTCGCCGGTGGACGGAGTCGCGGGGACGCCGCTGGTCCGGGTAGGCAACCTGGTCGGCCAGGGCGAGCCCACCTTGCTCACCACCGTGTCGCAGCTCGACCCGATGCGGGTGACGTTCCCGATCAGCGAGGCGGACTACATGCGGGTGGCCACCCGGGTGGTCGCGCTGGAGAATCTGGACCCGCTGGATGCGGGCCCCGAGCGCCGGGTGCTGGAGCTCGTCCTCGCCGACGGCTCGGTCTACTCGCACAAGGGTTGGTTCATCTCGCTGAACCGTGAGGTGGCGAAGGGCACCGGCACCATCCAGGTGCAGACGGTGTTCCCGAATCCCGATCGCATCCTGCGCCCCGGCCAGTATGCGCGGGTGCGCATCCCGCGGGAGGAGCTGGGGAAGGCCCAGATCGTGGTTCCGGAGAGCGCGGTGAGGGAGCTGCAGGGCTCCTACACCGTCGCGGTGGTCGGTCCGGACGACACGGTGCAGATCCGCGCCGTCGAGGTAGGGCCTCGGGTGGGGGGGCTCTGGGCCATCACCAAGGGCGTGAGCGTCGGTGACCGGGTCATCACCGAGGGATCGCAGAAGGTCTCCGACGGGCAGAAGGTCACCCCCAAGCCCGACCCTTCGGTCGTCGGCAGCTCCGGGAACGCTCGGGCTGCGGACGCGGGGAGCTGAGCAGTGATCTCCGCCTTCTTCGTCCGCCGTCCGATCGTCGCGATCGTCATCGCGATCGTCACGGTCATCGGTGGAGCGGTGGCCGCGCTCCGGCTGCCCATCGCGCAGTACCCGGAGATCGTGCCCCCGCAGATCCAGCTGACCACCACGTATACCGGCGCCGACGCTCTGACCATCGAGCAATCGGTGGCCACGCCCATCGAGCAGCAGATGAACGGCGTGGACAACATGCTCTACCTCCAGAGCACCAACGCCAACGACGGCACGCTGACCCAGACCGTCACCTTCGCGCTGGGGACCAACGTCGACATCGACAACGTCCTGGTCCAGAACCGGTACAGCCAGGCGCAGGCGACGCTGCCCCAGGAGGTCAAGAACTACGGGGTGACGGTCAAGAAGAAGCTGCCCTTTCCGCTGCTCATCGTCTCCCTGTTCTCGCCCGACAACCGCTACGACGCCCGCTTCCTCGGAAACTACGCCACCATCAACATCATCGACGCGCTCAAGCGCGTGTCGGGCGTGGGCGACGTGGTGCTCTTCGGCTCGTCGGACTACGCGATGCGGGTCTGGGTGAACCCAGACACGCTCACCCGGCTCAATCTGACCATCAACGAGATCCAGTCGGCGATCAAGGCGCAGAACGTGGTGAACCCGGCGGGGCAGATCGGCGGCGAGCCGGCGCCCGAGGGCCAGAAGTTCACCTACGCCGTCCGCGCGCAGGGCCGGCTGGTGACGCCCGAGGAGTTCGGGGAAATCGTCGTCCGGGCCAATCCGGATGGCTCGCAGGTGCGGCTCAAGGACGTGGCCCGGATCGAGTTGGGCTCGCTCAACTACCAGCAGGACGGCCGCTACAACGGCCGCTCCGGCGGCGTGATCGCCATCTTCCAGACCCCGGGCTCGAACGCGCTGAAGGTCGGCGACGGCATCAAGGCCACCATGGCCGACCTGAAGAAGGGCTTTCCCCAGGGGCTGGACTACGAGGTCGCGCTCGACACGACCCTGCCGATCACCGAGGGCATGCACGAGATCGTGAAGACGCTGATCGAGGCGATGGTCCTGGTGATCATCGTGGTCTTCATCTTCCTCCAGAGCTGGCGGGCGACGCTGATCCCTCTGCTCGCGGTGCCGGTCTCGCTGGTCGGCACGTTCGCGTTCTTCCCGATGCTCGGGTTCTCGTTGAACACGCTGTCGCTCTTCGGCCTGATCCTGGCCATCGGCCTGGTGGTGGACGACGCGATCGTGGTGGTGGAGGCAGTCGAGTCCCACATCCACCACGGTCTGTCTCCGACGGAGGCGACGCTCAAGGCGATGCAGGAGGTACAGGGGCCGGTGATCGGCATTGCCCTGATCCTCTCGGCGGTGTTCATCCCGGTCGCGTTCGTCCCGGGCATCACCGGGCGGCTGTACCAGCAGTTCGCCCTGACCATTGCCATCTCGGTGCTGATCTCGGCGTTCAACGCCTTGACCTTGAGCCCCGCACTCTCGGCGCTGCTGCTGAAGCCGAAGGGCGAGCAGAAGGGGATCGTGGCGAAGCTGGGCGGGAAGTTCAACGCCTGGTTCGACAGGATGACCGGCGGGTACGTGGGCATCACCGGGCGGATGATCCGGAAGATGGTGCTCTCCCTGGGCTTGCTCGGCGGCGTGGCGCTGCTGGCCGGCTTCCTCGGTTCGAGGATCCCCACCGGCTTCGTCCCCGACGAGGACCAGGGCTACGCGCTGGCCTTCATCCAGCTGCCTGACGCGGCCTCGCTCCAGCGCACCAGGCAGGTGGGCAAGAAGATCGAGGAGATCATGGCAAAGACTCCGGGCATCCGGAGCTACACCGTGATCAGCGGCTACAACATCCTCACCGGCACCGCCGCCAGCTACACCGGGACGGTGTTCATCGCCTTGCACGAGTGGGCGGAGCGGAAGCACGAGAACGAGTCGGCAGCCGGCATCATTCGTGCGCTCAACATCGCCTTCTCGCAGATTGCCGAGGCGCGGATCCTGGCCTTCGGTCCTCCGGCGATCCCCGGCATCGGAACGGCCGGTGGCGCGGACATGATGATCCAGGACCGGAGCGGCAAGTCGGTCGAGTTCCTGGCGGAGAACGTGAACAAGTTCCTCGCCGCGGTCCGGAAGCGGCCCGAGTTCCAGGCGGTGACCGTCAACTTCTCCCCCGCGGTGCCGCAGATCTTCGTCGAGGTGGACAAGGACAAGGTCCTCAAGCAGGGCGTGGCGCTGACCGACGTCTACGGCGCGATGCAGGCCTTCCTCGGCGGCAGCTACGTCAACGACTTCACCCGCTTCGGCCGGCAGTGGAAGGTCTTTCTCCAGGCCGAGGGCGCGTCCCGGGTCAACCCCGACGACATCCGGGACTTCTACGTTCGCAACAGCAGGGGGGACATGGTGCCTCTCTCCACGCTGGTCACGGTGAAGAACGTGAGCGGTCCCGAGTACACCGTGCGCTTCAATCTCTTCCGTTCGGCCGAGGTCATCGGCTCGGTCGCTCCCGGCGTCAGCTCCGGACAGGCGCTGCAGGCCTTCGAGGAGGTCGCGGCGCAGACGCTGCCCCCGGAGATCGGCACCGCCTGGACCAACCTCTCGTTCCAGCAGAAGGCGTCCGAGGGGGGGACTCTTGCGGTCTTCGGGATGAGCCTGGTCTTCGTGTTCTTGATCCTCGCCGCCCTCTACGAGAGCTGGTCGCTGCCGTTCAGCGTGCTCCTCAGCACGCCCATCGCGGTGCTCGGGGCGTTCCTCGGCCTCCTGATGCGCCACTATGACTTCGACGTGTACGGGCAGATCGGCCTGGTGATGCTCATTGGCCTGGCGGCGAAGAACGCCATCCTGATCGTCGAGTTCGCCAAGATGGAGCACGACCGGGAGGGAAAGCCACTGGTGGAGGCGGCCCTCCAGGGCGCCAAGCTCCGGCTCCGGCCCATCCTCATGACCTCGTTCGCCTTCATCCTCGGCTGCGTGCCGCTGTGGACGGCCGCCGGCGCCGGGGCGGCGTCGCGGCGCATCCTCGGCACGGCGGTGATCGCCGGGATGTCTCTGGTGACCGGGCTCGGCGTCTTCATCATCCCGGTGCTGTACGTCATGGTGGGAAAGATCGTCGGCGAGAAGAAGGGACCCGAGCCGACGCCCACGGTGGCCCACGGAGGAGGGGCGACCGCGGTCGCCGGGGGGGAGCCGTGAGGAGAGCGCTCCTCGCCGCGACCATGGCGCTGGCCACGACCGGCTGCCTGATGGGCCCCGACTACCAGCGCCCGGTGGTGCCCACGCCACCCGCGTACCGGGACGCGCCGCCCGGGCAGGACACCGCGACCCTCGCCGACCTCCCGTGGTGGGCGGTGTTCAAGGATCCCCAGCTGCAGTCGCTGATCGGCGAGGCGGTCCAGAACAACCGTGACCTCCGGGCCGCGATCGCCCGCGTGGAGCAGGCGCGGGCACTGGCGCGGATCCAGAAGGCGCAGATCCTCCCTGCGGTCGGGGCCAATGCGGCCGCCAGCTACGGGCGGGGAAGCATCGCCACGCCGACCGAGGACCCGAAGAGCGGTGCAGCCTTCGAGCTGGACGCGCGGATGTCCTGGGAGATCGACGTCTGGGGCCGCATTCGACGCGGCACCGAGGCCTCCGTCGCCGAGTACCTCGCCACCGAGGAGGGGAGGCGCGCGGCCACGGTGAGCCTGGTGGGGGATGTGGCGGTGGCCTATGTGCAGCTCCGGCAGCTCGATGCGCAGCTCGACGTGGCGAAGCGAACGGTCGCCAACTACCAGCGCACCCTGCAGCTGTACACCGACCGCCTCCAGGGCGGGGCGGGGAACAAGCTCCCGGTCACCACCGGTCGCGCACAGGTGAGCGACGCGCAGGCGGTGGCCCTGGATACCGAGCGGCTCATCGTCCGGCAGGAGAACCTCCTCTCGCTGCTCCTCGGGCGTCTGCCCGGTCCCATCGCCCGGTCCAGCGCGGCACCCGCGTTCCAGACCGGTTCGGTCCCGGCAGGCCTGCCTTCCTCGTTGCTCGAGCGTCGCCCCGACGTGCTCTCGGTGGAGCAGCGGCTGGTGGCGGCCAACGCCAGGATCGGCGTGGCCAAGGCGGATTTCTTCCCCCGCTTCAGCCTGACTGCGCTCGCCGGCTTCGCCAGCCCGGACCTGACGAAGCTCTTCGACCCCTCCAAGTCCTTCGTCTGGAGCGCTGGGGGGAGCGTGAGCTGGCTGGCCCCCATCCTCCAGGGCGACGCCCTGCATGGCCAGGCGGAGGCGGCCTCGGCGCAGTGGGAGGAGGCGAAGAACGTATACGAGTCGACCGTGCTCACCGCCTTCCGCGAGGTCGCGGACGCGCTGGACGACGTGCAGCGACTTGACGGCGTGGTCCAGCAGCGCGAGGAGGAGGTGGCCAACCTCACCGAGTCGGTCGGTCTGGCGGTGGACCGGTTCTACGGAGGCGTGGCCAGCTACCTGGAGGTGACCACCACCCAGAACCTCCTGTTCCCCGCCGAGCTGAACCTCGCGGCGGTCCGCGCGCAGCGCACCGCGGCCTTCATCAACCTGTACCGCGCGCTCGGCGGCGGCTGGCAAGTGCCACCGCCCACGGCGCCGGCCCCTGTCGAACCCACGGCGGCCAAGCCGCAGTAGCACCCACGAAGGAGGTACACGATGCGTCTGTCGAACTCAGTCCTCATCGCCGCCCTGGCGCTGGCCGCACCCGCACTGGCGGACGACGCCCCGGCCAAGGCTCCCAAAGCCTCGTACAGCAAGAAGGAGACGAAGACGGTCAAGGCCACCGTGAAGGCCATCGACCTGGCCACGCGTCACGTGACGCTGACCACCCCCGATGGCATGGACCACGACTTCACGGTCGGCACCCAGGCCCGGAACCTTCCCCAGGTCAAGGTCGGGGACGACGTCTACGTGCAGTACCAGGAGGCGCTCGCGGTCGACGTGAGCGAGGCCGATCCCACCAAGCCGCTGCCCCAGCCCACCGAGGCCGTGGCGACCGATCGTGCCGAGGCGGGCAAGAAGCCTGAAGGCGCCGTCGCGCGCACCGTCACCCTGAACGGGACGGTGCAGGCGATCGATCTGGCGAAGAAGACCGCCACCATCAAGGGCTCCGGCGGCAACACCGTCGAGGTGAAGATGCAGCACCCGGAGCGGTGGCAGAACGTGAAGGTTGGCGACACCGTCACGGCGAGGTACTCCGAGGCGCTGGCGATTTCGGTTCAGCCTGCGGGCCCGAAGAAGCCGCCCGCAAAGACCTCGGCGCCGAAGGCCCCGCCGGCGAAGTAGTCGGTTCGGTCCGAGGTGCGTGGAGCCCGCGGGTGCCCCGCGGGCTCGTTCGCCCCAGGGGGGCTATGCCAGCACCCCGGCCCGCTCGGTGAGGTGGACCAGGTCCACCACCGAGCCGGCGCCGAGCTTGTGCATCACCCGGCCCCGGTGGACCTTGATGGTCTTCTCGCTGGTCCCCAGCTCGGTGGCGATCCGCTTGTTGGACTTGCCGCTGGCGACGTGAAAGAGGACCTCGCGCTCGCGCGGGGTCAGGCTGGCGAGGAGACCGGAGGCCTGGTCGATCTGGTTGCGGGTCTGCCGCCACTCGGCCTCCCGGGCGAGGGCGCGCACCACGGCCGAGAGCAGGGCGTCGGCGTCGACCGGCTTCTCCAGGAAGTCGATCGCGCCTTCCTTCATCGCCTGCACGCTGCTGCCCACCCCTCCCTCACCGCTGACGAAGACCACCGGGATGGGCTCCCCCCGCTCGTGCAGCAGGTGGAAGAGCTCCAGGCCGGTGAGTTCCGGGAGGGCGAGGTCGAGGACGAGGCAGCGCGGCCGGGCTTCCGCGAGCCGCTCGAGTAGCTCCCGTCCCGAGCCGAAGGTCTCCACCGCCAGGGCGGTGGTCCGAAGCAAACGGGCGAGCGCCGTGCGGACGCTTGCGTCGTCGTCAACGACCCAGACCAGCGGCCGCTCATCTGCATCCGCATCGGCGGAATCGAGGGCCGCACTGCGGGTGAAGGCATGCATGGGCGGACTGTTGTACAGGAATCGTGCCGCGAGTGGGTGGCCGGTTTCCAGTTGAAATTCCGGCGGAAGCGGCCCCTGTCCCGGACCGTCCGCGCAGAGTCTGCGCGCACCGCGCCCTCAGACGCGCCGGATGGGCAGCCAGACCTGCATCGTGGTGCCAGGTCCGGCCCGCTCCAGCGGCTGGATGCGACCGCCGTGCGCCTCGACGATGGATCGGGCGATGGCGAGCCCCATCCCCAGTCCGTTCGGCTTGGTCGTGAAGAACGCCTCGAACAGCCGGCGGCGGGTCCCCGGGTCGAGCCCGGGTCCCTGATCGCCCACGTCGATCCGGATCCACCGGTCTCCTCCCTCGGCGACCGTCTGGATGTCGATCACCCGCTGCGTGGGGTCGATGCCCTCCATCGCGTCGGCGGCGTTCATCAGGAGGTTGACCAGGACCTGCTGAAGCTGCACCCCATCGCCCTGGACGACCGGAACGGACTCGCCCAGGACACGCGCGAGCTTCACCCCGCGGCGCGTCATCTCGGCTCCGAGGAAATTGGTGACCGTCTCCACCAGGCCGTTCACGTCCACCGGGAGGTGCTCCGTGGGCCTCCGCTGGAGGAAGCTCCGGATGCGGGCGATCGTCGCGCTCGCCCGGTTCGCGTCCTGCACGATGTCCTCCAGCGCCGCTCCGATCTCGGCCAGGTCCGGGACCGGCCTCGAGAGCAGCTGACCGGCGGCGCGGGCGTTGGTCACGATGGCGAACAGCGGCTGGTTCACCTCGTGGGCGACCGAGGCCACCACCTCGCCCATGGCGTTCACCCGCGCGCTGTGCGCGAGCTGCTCGCGCAGCTTCACCTCCTGGTCGGCCGCCTGCTTCCGGGCGAGCGCGTTGGCGAAGACCTCGCTGATCAGCCGGAGTGAGCGGACGACGTGCGGCGTCCACTGCACTTCCCGGCGAAACGACGAGAATCCGATTGCCCCGATCACCCGGTCGCCAACCATGAACGGAATCGTGAGCTGGGAGCGCATGCCCACCTTGACGCAATACTCTCGTTCGGCGGTGGCCTCGGGGGGGAAGTCGTCCGGGATCCGCTCGAGACGCAGCATCTCTCCCCTGCGGATCAATGCTGCGTACCAGGGCAAAGCGACGGTCAGATCCCCCTTGGGCATGGGAGGGGCATCGGCCGACGCCTGGCTATGGGTGACCTCCATCCGCTGCCCGTCGGCCGAGATCTCGGCGATGCTGCTCCGGCCCAGCCCCATCGCTTCGAGCAGCAGCTTCAGTCCCCAGTCGATCTGGTGGTCCACCTGGTCCGGGGTCAGTGAGACGAACCTTGCGGAGAGCTCCGAGAGCTGCTGTTCGAGGAGCTCGGGCTTCTCGAAGGCAATCGTCGACGCTGGCATCCGCCGTGCCTCCGTCCCAGGATGAGACCAACGTCGTATAGCAGTTTCGCGCCCGCCGTCCCTACGGTAGCTGAAACTCCTGGTGGAGGACCGCGATGTGCGCGAGTCGAACAATCTCGTCGCGTCCCTCGCCGACTCTGACGGTGGCAGTCGTCGACGACGATGCCGCTGCGCGGCGAGCGCTGACCCGGATCCTCCGGGCCGGGGGGCTCCGGGTGGCCTCGTTCTCCACCGCCGAGGAGCTGCTCCAGGAATACGAGACCACTCACCCGGGCTGCCTGGTGCTCGACGTGATGCTCCCGGGGATGAGTGGTCCGGACCTGGTGGACCGGCTGCAGTCCTCCCCGGGCGCCCCTTCGGTGGTCTTCGTCACCGGGCGGATCGACTCTCCCCATACCCTGAAGCAGCGCGGACTGGGCCACATCACCTGCCTGCAGAAGCCCTTCGAGCCCGGGCTCCTGTTGGAGGCCGTGGCGCAGGCGATGAAGCCCCGTGGCTGACGCGCGCCTGGTGAGGAGAGAGCCATGGTCATGACCACCGTCCCGGCGCTGTTGCTGACGGCTCTCCTCGGCGCGAGCCCGGCGGCCCCGGCGAAGAAGCCCTCCTTCAGAGTGGACTACGAGGACACGACCAGGCCCGAGCTCGCGCCGCTCGCGGCGAAGATGAAGGAGCGGCACGTCCTCGAGGCGGCGGCGGAGATGCTCAATGCCCTCAAGCTGCCGCGGCAGCTGACCCTCAAGGCTGCCAGCTGCGGCGAGTCCAACGCGTGGTACGACAACGAGACCGACGTCATCACCTTCTGCTACGAGCTGGTCGCCGACTTCGTGAAGTCTGCCGCGAAGTCAGAGCGCTTCAGGCTCACTCCGGAGCAGGCGATCATCGGCCCCTTCCTGTTCATCGTGCTCCACGAGACATCGCATGCCGTGTTCGCCGTCCTCGCTGTCCCGATCCTCGGCCGGGAGGAGGACGCCGCCGACCAGGTCGCGACCTTCGGCGCGATCCGGATCGGCGGGGACTTCGCCGAGCGCATGCTGCGGGCCACGGCCTTCATGTACGACCAGGATTCGTCGGCCCGGAAACCGGGCGAGGACGACTTCGCGGACGTTCACGGGCTGGATCGCCAGCGTTACTACAACGTGCTCTGCCTGGCCTGGGGCTCCGACCCGACGAAGTTCGCCTTCGCCAAGGAGCTGGGAAAGCTCCCCGACGAGCGCGCCGAGGGCTGCGCCGACGAGTTCAATCAGGTCAGGTACGCGGTGGAGACGCTGATCCGCAAGCACGTGGACCAGAAGGAAGTCGCGCGGATCCGCGCCAAGGCGTCCCGCACCAAGTTCGCCAAGTGAGGAGGTGCGCCCGGCCGCCGGGCGCCGTCTCTACTTGGCAGCCGCCTTCGCGGCCTTCTTCGCCTCAGCCTGACGGGTCTTGGCGGTCGCCATCACCTGGTACCGGAAGCTCGCCAGAGGGGCCTTCCTGCAGAGGTCCTCTACCGAGCTGACGAAGGACCGGGCCGCCGGGGGATCGAGGATCCAGTTCTCGCCTCCGGCGTGGGTGTACCCGTGCACCCAGGCGACCAGCATCGGGCGGATGTCGTCCGCCTGGGCCAGAAAGGACACGCAGCTGAGGTTCTTGATGTCGACCCGCTTGGCCTCCTCCGCCGCCACCGGCGCAGAGAACGCGAGCAACGTCACGACCACGGACCAGCGAAGACCTCGTCGAGTCATCGGACGTCCTCCCTCGGCTGCGAGCAGGGCCCCAACGTTTCCACACCTACTTGACGGTGTACTTCTTTCCTTCCATGCACGCGGTGTAGGCCTTCTTGAACGCATCCATCTGCTGGTTGACCGCCGCCTGCTGCTGCTGCTTGGCCTGTGCCTCCGCCTGCTGCTGGGCCTGCTTCTTTCCCCCCACGCCGCCCATTCCGCCCGCGGCCGCGCCGATGGCTGCGCCCTTGCCAGTGTCGCCGGCGATCGCACCGATCGCCGCTCCCGCTGCGGCGCCCTTCGCCGCGCCCTTCACCGCGGAGCCCTTCCCGGCCTGGCTGGTGTCGGCCTTGGCGGGCACGGTGGGATTGGTCGGGTCCACGCCGGTCTGCTGCTTGGCCCAGCCGTAGCAGTCGTTGGAGTCCTTGGCCTGCTGGTCCGGGGTCTGGTTGTTGGCCGGGAAGACGTAGACCTTCAGCAGGGAGGCCGCTGCGTCCTGGGTCGGGGCCGCGGCCGGGGCGGCGGGAGCAGCTGGCGCGGGGGCGGGTGCCTGGCCGAGCGCGGAGCCACCTGCCGCGAGCAAAGCGATGAGGCCGAGTTGATTGAGCTGTCGCACGTTCATGTCTCCCTAGTTTCGCTCCCAGGCGTAGCCGAGGCTCAGCCCGAGGAATTGCTGGAACGGCACCCCGCCCGAGGCGAAGGCCATGTTGTAGCGCGCGCTGAGGAAGACGGCGCCCACCGGGTTCTGGAAGAAGACGCCGATCTCCGGCGCCAGGCCGAAGTGGAAATGTGTCTCCTGCGAGGCCGTCTGGCCCACGGCGAAGTAGCGCTCGATGATGTAGCCGCCGATGTTCGCGCCGATGTAGGGCTGGATGTCGCGGTTGGACGAGAGCTTGGGGAACCACCGGGCGTTCGCCAGGACCGGCCAGACGTTCAGGGTCCGGTCCTGGTTCCCGTACACCTCGGTGCCCTTGTAGCTGGTGGTGGTGGTGATGTTCTCGAAGAACACGTTCCACCCGAAGGCCAGCCCCACCGCCAGGTCCCGACGGACGAAGCTCGCCACCTCCAGGCCGACCCCGCGCCAGCTCACGGGATGCGTGTAGTTGTACGTCTCTCCGATGGGGATCGAGAGCTGGTACGAGAGGCCCACCAGCGTCGGCGGGAGCTGGGCGCGGACCC
>DATKMD010000198.1:0-6007 GCA_035542075.1 Thermoanaerobaculaceae bacterium | reverse complement strand
GGTCCACGTCCATCGACACCTGCATGGCGTCCGGGTCGTAGCTGACCACCCGGATCCCAAGAGGCTCGAACACCGTACGGGGGTTCCTGCTCTCCACGATCTCGATGAACTCGTTGCGCTCCACGGCTGCCTCCACAGGTGACGCCAAGCATACGCCGCGCGCCCCAAGCAGCGGCCGCTATACTGCTGGCGGTGAGGGCAGAACGCGTTCGAATCGGCCTTGAACGTTTGGTCGAGGACCCGGCGCTGGTGGCGGGCCGGCGCTTCGCGGTGCTTGCCAACCAGGCCTCGGTAACCTCGCGCCTCGAGCCCGCCTGGTGCGCCATCGCGGGCGTCGGCAGGGCGCTGGTTCGCATTTTCTCGCCGGAGCACGGCTTGTGGGGTTTGGCGCAGGACATGGAGGCGGTGGGCGAGGAACGGGAGGACGTCCTCGGCGTCCCGGTCACCTCGCTCTACGGCACGTCGGCCGAGACGCTGTTCCCGCGCCAAGGGGACCTTGCCGGCCTGGATGCCGTTGTTGTCGATCTCCCGGACATCGGGTGCCGGTACTACACCTTCGCCGCGACGCTCGCCCACACGATGGCGAGTTGCGAGGAAGCCGGCATCGAGGTCATCGTCTGCGACCGGCCGAACCCGCTCGGCGGCCTGGCGCTCGAGGGCGGTCCGGTCGCGGAGAGCTGCCGGTCCTTCGTCTCGGAGCTGCCGGTGCCGGTGCGCCACGGGATGACGCTCGGCGAGCTTGCGCTTCTCTTGCGGGAAGCGCGCCATCCCGGCCTGACCCTTTCGGTGCTCCCGTGTGAGGCGTGGCGTCGGGACGCGTGGTGGGACGCGACCGGCCTGCCCTGGGTCGCGCCGTCGCCCAACATGCCCACGCTGCTCACGGCGATGATCTACCCGGGCGCGTGCCTGGTCGAGGGGACCAACCTCTCCGAAGGGCGCGGAACCACGAGGCCGTTCCAGCTCATCGGCGCACCCTGGCTCGACGCCGCGGCGCTCGCTCGGAAGCTCGCCGAGCTGGAGCTGCCAGGCTCGGCCTTCAGGCAAACCTCGTTCAGGCCCGAGTTCGGCAAGCACGCCGGTGACGTGTGCGGAGGGGTCGAGTGGCACGTCACGGACCGTGCGCTGCTGCGGCCTGTCGAGACGGGCGTTCGGCTGCTCGCCCAGATCCGAGCGCTGCACACGGAACAGTTCTCGTGGCGGCGGGAGCCCTACGAATTCGTCTCGGGCGTGCCGGCGATCGACCTCCTCACCGGCTCGAACCTGGCCCGGGAGGTGATCGAGGGACGTGCCGACGCCGGCTCGCTCTTCGCGACGTGGAACTCGTACTGCGAAACGTTCCGCGCGGAGCGTCGCGCCTTCCTGCTCTATCCCGAGAACGGGTGAACTTTCACCTCGGGGATGATGCGGCTGGCGCCCGGATCGGGTCCGGGAAGACGTAGACGACCGGAGCGATCGGGCCGCGAATCACCGAGGCATAGGCGAGGAGAGCGCCGCCCGGGGTGATGGTGTCAACAACGGCCGATCCGTCACTGACTGCGCCCGCCTTCACTTGCGCGAAGATGTCGTCGACCTGGAGAAACCCGCTTGAAGGGACTTCTCCCTCGAGCTGCCCGAGGGGGTGTAGGAGAGCGTCGTACGGCGTGATCCGGACCCGGATCCGTCCCGCGGACAGGTTCAGGAGGCCGATGTTGGTTCGCACGGCCGCCCGGTGAGACGGATCGTGCGAGAGGCCGTGGAACGTGGCCTTCTCCCCGCAGCGAATCGCAGATTCCTCCCCCGTGGCCTGTACCAACGGCGACTCCGCCGTGCCGGCTGCGATGTTGGCGGTGCGGCTGCCGACCGAGATCGGGCCGGAGAGCGGGGACAGGCGCAGAGCGCCCGACCCCGAGTAACCGAAGAGCTGGTCGAGCGCGTTCTGCCAGGTGCTCTTCTGACGCGGCTCCAGGACGACCGCTGTCCGGAGCGCCGAAGAGCGCGCGCGCCCCGCCCGGAGCAGCTCGAGTGACACCCTGTTTTCGGAGGGTGCGAGGTTAGTCACCTCGAGCCACGTCTGCCACCTGGCGCCGGCGCGACCCCTGGAATTGGCGACGGGCAGCACGTACAGGGGGCGCACGCCGGGCGCGGAGGTTTCAGTCTCGCCGATCGGCTCCCCGGCTGCCGTCGCGGAGCCTCTCACCGCTGCCAGAACGCTGCGGCCTCCGATGGCCGAGCTCAGCTCCCCCCTGGTCATCGTCAGGCCAGCCGCCAGGTAGAGGAGTGCGACCAACCGCACGGCCCACCTTCGCCAGGGGGATCTCTGCCTCTCGGCGATCAAGACGCCGAGGAACGGCAGCGCAATCAGGATGCGGGCGTACCCCCACGTCTCGACGTAGACCCTGTCCGTTAGAACCAGACCAAGAGCGCCGAACCCGAGGAAGGCAAGCTCGGGCGCGGCCCAGGCCGCGGGCCGCGAAGCCACGAGGATGAAGGCAATGGCGGTTGCTGCGATCGCCAGGAGCCCGAACACCTCTTGCCACGAGATCGCCGAAGCGGCGAGGACCGCCGAGAGCTTCCGTGGGACCCACGAGAACGGGATCGCAAAGGTCCTGACGCTCGAGGGTCGAGGTGCACCCAGCACGCTCCTGAGGTACAGATGCCAGGCCGCGAGGGGCGCGAGTGGGATCAGGACGAACGCCGCGACGCGCGCCACGCGGCGACGCCGGAGCTCCTCGACCGCGATCGCGAGAGCCACCAGGTACGAGACCTCGCGCGCCAGCACCGCCGCGATGCCCATCGCCAACGCAGGGACAAACCGACCGCGCGCGTGGAGGAACAACGCCGCGAGCACGAGGGCGAGGGCGGCGGCATCGGGCGTGCTCCGTATCATCGCCGCGGCCAGCCCCGCGCTGCAGACGAGCGGGAGTGCCCACCACGGCGAGCGCCCCTCCGCGGCGAGCCAACGGGCGACCAGGAACACGGCGGCCAGGCCCAGACCCCAGCAGAGGAGCTGATAGGCGATGATCGCCGGGCCGGCGTGCCCCAGGGCGAGGAGCCAGGCCAGGAGCGGGAACAGGATCCTGCCCGCACGGTAGGCCGGAGCGTCGAACGCTTTCGTCGTGTCGAATTCGCGCAGGAAGGGATCGGTCGCGAGCGCGGCGTACTGCTGGCCGTCGTAGCCGGACGGGCCCGTCCTGGGTACGGTCTCGAACGCCGCCGGTAAGTACGCCTCCTCGCCGACGCAGAGCAGGCCGCGGACATCGCCGGCATAACGCGCGCGGGCCAAGATGGCCACCACGAAGGTCCAGAAAAGGACGGCCGCCAGCGTCACCGCGTATGCGGCCCTCAAGCGGCGACGCTCGGGCACGCCCCCGACCGGAGTGGTCACGGCGCAGGATTCTACGTCACGACGGCTCAGTTGCGAGCCGGTGCGGTCGCGCGCAGCCCGTTCTCCGGGAAGACGTAGGTGGCGGTTGCTCTTCTCCCGCGGATCACGGATGCGTATGCCAGGAACACTCCCCCCAACGAAGGCGTCTGGACGACAGCCGAGCCGCTCGTCACGCGTCCGGCGTCCACCTTCGCGTAGACGTTGTCGATCTGCACGAACTCACCCGGCCCGAGCGACTGCTCGAGGTGTCCGAGGGCACGCTCGCCCGTTCCGAAGGCCTCCACCCGCACCAGGATGGCCTCCTGCGCGAGGTTCAGGAGACCGATGTTCGTTCTCACCGCGGCCGCTGGCGCCGGGTCGTGGACGAGCCCCGCCAGCCTGGCGCGACGCCCGACGCGAATCGCGTCCTCGTCGGTCAGGGCCGGCAGCAAGGCTCCCGAAGACTCCCCGGCAGCCACGTTTTCGGTGAGGCTCCTGACGACGACCGGCGCAAAGCGTGGCTCCACGCGCAGCGCACCGGATCCGCCGAACGAGAACAGCTCCCCGACCGCGTTCGGCCACGAGAGTGTCTGGCCAGGCTCCAGGATGAGGGTCTTGCGGCGCGGTGCGGCGTCCTTCCGGCCGGGGACCAGCACGAGCGTGATTCGATTCTCGATCGGGGCGAGGTTGGCGAGCTCGAGAGTGGTCTTCCACTCGGCACCGGCCCTGCCACCTGCGTTCGCGACGGGAAGCACGTAGAGCGGCCGGCCCTGCGCGGCCGGCACGCCGGGAGTCGCGCCCGTCGAGCGCGCCTCAGACCGGGGTGGCTCTCCACGCAGCGCTGCCAGCAACGTGCGGCCCTCGAGCGCGTCGTGCACCTCGCTGCGCGTCATGGCAGCGCCCGAGAGCAGGTAGAAGAGCGGCACAGATAGGAGGACCCACCTGCGCAACCGATCGGGCTGTCGGCCGGCGATCACGACCGCGAGAAAGGGGACCGGCACGAGCGCCCTCGCGTATGCCCAGGTCTCGCAGTACACGTTGTACGAGAGGAAGAGCCCCATGGTGCCGAAAGCGAGAAACGCCAGCTCCGGGGCGCTCCAGGCGGAAGGCCTCGTCGCCACGACGATCATCGCGACGACGGTGGCCGCGACCGCGCAGAGACCGAGCAGCTCCATCCACCAGATGCCGCCACCCGTGAAGACCGTCGGCAGTTTCTTGGGTACCCACACGAAGGGCACCGAGAAGTTGCTGACCCCGGTCGCGAACGCCGAACCGAGCACGCTCCTCAGGTAGAACTGCCACCCGACGAGGAGGGCGAGCGGCACGGACGCGAAGGCTGCGGCAATCGAAAAGCGCCGGCGCCGGATTTCGTCGAGCGCGACGGCCAGCGCGACCAGGTACGAAGTCTCCCTCGCCAGCACGGCAGCGCACGCCAGGACGAGGGCGAGCCCCGGCCGGTTTCGTGCATGCAGCCAGAGCGCTGCCAGCATGAAGAGCAGAGCCGCTGCGTCCGGGGTAGTCCGGATGATCGCTGCAGCCAGACCGGTGCTGGTCACCAAGAGCAGGGCCCACCAGGGCGACAATCCCTCGTCCGCAAGCCAGCGTGCGATGAGGAGGAGCGAGCCGAGACCGAGCCCCCAGCAGAGCAGTTGGTAGGCGACGAGCGCCGTTGCTGCGTTGCCGGCCGCGAGCAGCCACGCCAGCAGAGGGACCATGACCCGCGTGGCGCGGTAGGAGGGGCTGTCGAGCGCCTTGACCGTGTCCGGCTGGCGAAGAAACGGGTCCGTCGCGAGGGCCGCGTACTGCTGCCCGTCGTAGCCCCAGGGTCCTGCCGTGGGGACCGTGTCAAACGCGGCCGGGTGGTGCGTCTCCTCGCCGACGCACAGGAGCGCTCGAATATCCCCTTCATAGCGGAAGTCCGCGATGGACGAGACGACCAGTACCCAGAAGAGGGTCGCCACAAGCCCCACGAGGAACACCGAGGCGCCGCGCCGAGGCAGAAGGCCCTTGACGGAAGGTCTTCTCACGACGCGAGATTCTACGCCAGCGAAGCCCGGCCTCGCCGGGAGCGACCGCACCTCCGTCATCGTGGCCTCAGCCAACAAGTCGTATACACTGGCGACCCGCGGACACGAGCATGGGGGCGCGGCCCCACTGACGAGGTAGCTCACGTAATGGACCGGCGAGGCAAAGACGAGAGTACCTGGCAACGGCTCCTTTTTCCGGAACCTGCGGACGCCAGGACTCCAGGCCAAACGGATCTCTCGCAGACCCCCCTTGACGGACGGGAAGCGCCGCCTGAAGAGTCGGAGCCAGAAGAGGAACCGGAGCGGAGACCCGCCAGTGACGCACGCGAGCGCTATCGCGAGGAGCGCATAGCTCACTGGGATGAGGTCGCGACCGGTCTCGACCGCTGGCGTGGTCTGGGCAACGCGTACCACCGTCGCCTGGAGCGGATCTACCAGACCCTGGTACCGCCCGGAAAAAGGGTGCTGGAGATCGGCTGTGGCGAGGGCGACCTGCTTGCCGCGCTGCATCCCTCCGTCGGGGTCGGTGTGGACTTCTCGTCTGAGATGATCCACCGCGCGACGATTCGCCACCCGCAACTCCGTTTCCTCAACGCCGATGCTCACGATCTCTCGGAGCTCGAGGGTGAGTTCGACG
>DATKMD010000197.1:0-4620 GCA_035542075.1 Thermoanaerobaculaceae bacterium | reverse complement strand
GCCCTCGAGATTGGGACCGAGGCGTACGTCTACGGCTATCCACTGGTCACGATGGAGCTCACCCGTCGTGTGATGACGAACGTTGCGGCGCCCGACGCGATGCACGCCCCGATGGGGCAGCTACTGCGAGCGCGCGCCTATCCGCCGGCCAGCTACCACGCCGTGACGGCTCCGAACGCCGACACCCTCTACACGGTCGTGTGGCTCGACGTCTCCAAGGAGCCGTGGGTCGTCTCCATCCCCGACATGAAGGGGCGCTACTTCCTCTTTCCCATGCTGTCCGGCTGGACCGACGTGTTCCAGGTTCCCGGCAAGCGCACGACCGGGACTAAGGCTCAGACCTACGCGATCACCGGGCCGGGCTGGAAGGGCACTCTCCCGGCAGGGGTCACCGAGTACAAGTCTCCGACCGGCATCGTCTGGGTGCTGGGGCGCATCTACTGCACTGGCACGCCCCAGGACTACAAGGACGTCCACGCCCTCCAGGATAAGGTCACCGCCGTTCCCCTGAGCGCTTACGGCAAGAAGTACGCGCCCGCTCCGGGAGCCGTCGACCCGGCGGTCGACATGAAGACCGCGGTCAGGGACCAGGTGGACGCCCTGGACGCAGCGAGCTACTTCAAGCTCCTCGCGTCACTGATGGGCGCGAACCCCCCGGCTCCTGAGGACGCTCCGATGATCGCGAAGCTCGCGAAAATTGGCATCGTGCCCGGCCAGGCCTTCGACCCCGGCAAGCTCGACCCTGCGGTTTCGAAGGGGCTCCAGGGGGCGCCCAAGGCCGCACAGCAGAAGATCATGGCCTGGTTCAAGGAGAGCATCGCCGCAGGTGACGCGAAGCTCCAGAACGGGTGGCTGTTCACGACCAAGACCGGCCTCTACGGGACGAACTACATCCAGCGGGCTCTCGTCACCGCCATCGGTCTCGGCGCGAACCGGCCGCAGGATGCCATCTACCCCACCTCGAACGCCGACGCCGAAGGCAAACCCTACGAGGGGTCGGCCAAGTACGTGATCCATTTCGAGAAGGGGAAGCTCCCCCCGGTCGACGGCTTCTGGTCGCTCACCATGTACGACGACCACTACTTCTTCGTTCCGAACAAGCTGAACCGCTTCACCTTGAGCGCGCGCAACAAGCTGAAGGTCAACAAGGACGGCTCGGTGGACCTGTACCTGCAGAAGGACTCGCCCGGAAAGGACAAGGAGGCGAACTGGCTTCCGGCACCCGAGGGGAAGTTCATCCCGATGCTCCGCCTCTACTGGGCCAAGGAGACGCCGCCCTCCATCCTCGATGGCAGCTGGGTCATCCCGGCAGTACGGAAGGTGAAGTAGCCAGCTTCGGCAGCAAGCGAGTTTCTCGACCGGCCCGCGCGATCCGCGCGGGCCGGTCTTTTCTTGGGCGGCAGCCTTGAGGTCCCGAACGGCTCGACCTCACGCCCTTACGGCGCGTGGACTGATTCACCGACGCCGCCCACCCCGAGACTGCGGCTTGTCGCTGCTGTAGCCCGCTTGCCCGTCGCTGCGATCACCTCCTGCCCGTTGCGAGTTCAGGGGCGAGCAGTACTACTCTCACGCTGGAGTCCGAGCCATGACGACCGACCGTATCGAATTCAATCCGTACACCTCGGTGGTCATCCTCGGGTCCGAGTGGCCGAGGATTTTCTGGACCGCTGTGGCCGACGCCCCGCCTGCAAGAGCAGACTCGCTGTCGTGTGTCGGATGTCGTGAAACCTGATCGGCCGGACCTTCGGCTTTGGCCAGAGCTTGTGACCGTGGGTGGGGCACCGTCGCAGGCCCCTATCCGGCGCTGCCTCGACGTAGCTGCATCCCCGAGCCCGGCACCCGTGCTGGTAGCCCTCCACGATGCCTGCGCGGCCCAGGGCGCGTCGCAGGACGCTCTCCAGGGCCACCGCTCGGACATCATCGTCCCCTCGGGCTTCGGGAACGCGAGGTCAGAAGGCGACTGCGCCACGGCGGCCCGGAGGTACAGGGCCAGCTCCCTGGCAATGGGCACCACGCGGAATTTGCCGCTCTTGGTCGTGTCGCGGTTCCAGGACCTGGCAACCGTTATGCTGCCCGCATCGAGGTCCACATCCGACTTCCTGAGCGCGCAAAACCACACCTTCACCTTGGCGGGGGCTGCCACCGGGCGAAGCGCCTGAAGGCCGGCTCCGCCTTGGGGCCCGAGTAGTTCTCCTCAAGCCGCGCCGCCAGCCACTGGTACCACTCGTCGAACTTCTCTCTCCCGCTAGCCCGTCGGTACGAGTCTGACCAGTCTCGCAGTCGGTCCCAGGTGGACAAGACGACTCCGCCCATCAACTCCCACACCATGTCGATGTCGATGATCTCACGGTGGACCATGATGGCCACCGACTCGATAGTCAGGCTGACCAACATCGCAGCGTCCTCGATGCCGCACCGCTTCACTTCCGCAGCCTCAGCACCTGGCGGAAGATCGAGAACCTGACGAAAGGCTTGAGCGAAGTGTCGACTACCGAAGGAGTTCGCCAACTGGATCGCTGCGGTCTCGCGTCGCTGTCGGCTAATTTCCTTCACCTGGACCACCGCGAAAGCCACCCCCAGAATCACGACCAGCGCCCCAACTACTTGGGCAAGGTTTGCGAAGTCCGCGAGGCTCATAGGCCTGGGACATAGTGGCGCTCGTAACCCTCGTCCGCACGCACAAATAGCGAGCCAGAACGGAGGAGCGTAACCCATCGCAAATACTGGAAATCCGTGGGGTGAGTAGGGTCTCGAGAGCGGCCGTCGCTGAACCGCGTCGGCCAGATAGCGAAGCTCGTCACGCGACATGGACGGCGTCGCGGTCGACCTCTAGGCTAAGGCCTTTCTCGGACTTCTAGGGTGCCATCAGCCCGATCCCTCGCTCCCAACCAGAGGTTGGATCGCGGGATCGGGCTGATGGCACCCGTCCTCCCGCGTTACTCGAATCTCGCGGGAGGCGGGGGTGCAGCAAGGACATAGGTTACATCTTGGTAGGGGGTCGGGTGGTCTCGAGGGCAGGGTGGTTTATCAGTTCTGTGTCTCCATGCTGTGCGTTCCAGGTGACTCCGGGCGGTACTTCGACTTCCACGACAGGGCGAGGTCCATCGAACGTGATGAAGGCGATGCGGCGGTGAGCGAACCAGACTTCGTGAGGCGAATCGCGAGGATCGATGGCGACGGTGTAGCCGGCTAGAGCTTGCGTGAGAGGGACCATCCTGTTGTGGATCCGGATGAACCCACTGCCACTCACGGTACGCAGGGACATGCGCTCGGGATACAGGAGCTCGACCTTGCTTCCAACGAAAAGGGTGGCGGACGGCTTGTAGACCTGGGCCGGCGTTTTCATCCCAAGGGCCTCATGCGGCCGGCAGTTGTTGAAGTCGGCCCGCCAGAGGTCGCACGCACGCTGCTGCTCCTCGAAGGTCGGCGCGGAAATGGCTTCGAGCTCGAGGGCCATGTCGCGGTGCATGCGCTCGTGCCCGCCGTTGTCGGAGGGCGTGCCCCTGCGGGAGCGCAGGTGCTCGATGCCGAGGCTCAGCCACCAGGCGGAGAGCCTGGTCAGCCCAAAGCGGCTGCTGGGCGCGACGAACGGGGCTCCGTTGTCGGTGAGGATCCGTTCGGGTAGGCCGTACAGTTCGAAGAGCCGCTCGAAGATCGACAGCGCCTCCTCAATCCGCGGTGAGCGGCAGACGTGGACCGCGAGAACGAAGCGGCTGAACTGGTCGCGGACCGTGAGCGGCTCGCAGCGCCGTTGGTCGGCGGTACGCCACCAGCCCTTGTAGTCGGCGGTCCAGAGCGCGTTCGGCTTCTCGGCTCTGGCGTCAGGCTTTGGGGTATCGGGGGCGGGCCTCGGGCGCAGCCGGCGTGTGACGACGAGCCCGGCGCGCTCGAGAACCCGGTTCACCGTCCGCTCCGATGGTACCGACCTGGCACCGCTCTTCTGGAGTGCCCAGATCAGCTTCCGCGCCCCCCAGTGCGGATGAGCATTGCGGATCGCGATCAGGTCCACGACCACCTCAGGGCTAACGCCCAGGGGGCTCGTTCGCGGCCTACGAGACAGGTCGCGCAGCGCCAACACCCCGCCGCTCTCGTAGCGCTCGATCCACTTGTAGCCCGTCTTGCGGCTCACCCCGAACTCCCGGCAGAGCGCAGCAAAGTTGGTGTTGGGCTCCAGCGCCTTCAGCACGAACTCCTCACGGATGCTCACGACGGTCCGGTCCTTCCAGGGCATCGCTCGACGCTGCATCGCCGAGCGCGCCCTCGAAACCGTTACCGATCTCCTGGCACCGAGGTGTTACCCATGTCCTGGCACTGCACCCCCGGGTCGTCACGCTGAGTTACGACAGTATTTCGCGGACCAATCGTGATGACGTGCGTGGGGTCGAGGCCGACGAAGTCAGTCATCTTTCTTCGTCATCCGCCCTGGTGACGAACGGCGAATCGGCGGCGCACCCATAAGGAGAGCACCCCTCGGCCGCCCGTTGGTGGATAAGGAGACGTTCGAGCGAGTACCCATGTCGAGCAGTCCCTCGCTGGTGCCGCTCAATGAATCAGGCGCCTGACCAACTCGGACCAAGGAGCGACAATCATGAGGTTCGACCAAAAGCAACCCGCCGCACG
>DATKMD010000196.1:0-21687 GCA_035542075.1 Thermoanaerobaculaceae bacterium | reverse complement strand
AACGCACACACTGCCGTTCTGAGCGAAGAAGATCCGTCCGATGCCGCCGCCGGTGTTTTGGGAGATTGGTGGGATCTCCTTCAACAGTTCGCGCTTTCCGGACCAGGGGTCAAGCGTGTAGATCCTCGTCACGAACACCTTGTCGCCGGTTTCGACGCGGTCTGCTCCGTGCACATACAGAGCCCTGCTATCGTCGCGCCACTGCGTTGGCTCCTCACCGGGTTGCAGACTGACGACGCCAGCCGCCGGGCCCCCATCGGTGGGATAGAGATACCAGCCTTGGTCGGCGGCAAGCGCGACGACGAAGCGACCGTCGGGAGAGAGAATTCCGCGTCGCGTTCCCAGCGGGCTGAACGCCCGCGGGCTGCCCCCGGACGGATCCAACACGTAGGCACGCTGACCCTCTCGTTGTGATTCCATCATCGCAAAGATGCGGCGGCCATCGGGAAAGAAATCTCCGCGGCTGTCCGGCCAGAGCCCCGGTGCGGCGACCCGCACCGGCTGCCCCGTGCCGGTTGGCACGACGACGAGTTCGGCTCCATCGGCGCCAAGGGCCATGCGACCGTCGGGCGACAGCGCAAGCCCTTGGAGTTTCCCAAGACGCTTGGCCGGCGACCCATCGGTGCCCCGGACGTACAGCCAGGTCTCGAGCTTTGCAGCGTTGTAGCCCGTCTCCTCGAACAGGATCGTGCTGCCGTCGCGGGACAGGGCAACGGCACTGGAGCGGTCGAACCACGAGAGGTCGCGTGGCGTGGCCTCTCCCGGGAAGCTCCCGAGGATCTCGGAGCTTTCGGAGGTGCGCCCCAGCAGGAGCTTGCCTTCGCGAGAAATGTCGTAGAGGGCGATGTCGCCCGGCAGGTTCGCCACCAGGCGCTCCTCGCCATTTGGGGTAACGGCGCGGACCTCGGTCGCGCCGCCGACGATCCGGGTGAACCAGATCTCGTGCCCGTCCGCCGACCACGTGAGCTCGGAGACCTTGTCGATGTTCAGCGGGCGGGCGGCGGCGGGCGGCCGGGCCAGGAAGACCTCCAGGTCCCTCTGGAAGGCGACCGAACGCCCGTCGGGCGAGAGGCGTAGTTGGGTCAGCCACGTCGACGCCTCAAAGATCGTGGTTCCGATCGGATACTCGATCCGGTTCTTGCCGTTCACAAACCGTACGACGGCAAGGTTCTCCCCGTCGGGCGCCCAGTCGGCTTCGAGGACGTTGTCCATGAGTTCGCGGCGGGCGCCGCCCCCGATCGGTACGCGCCCCAGAGTGCCGAATTGAAGCAAGGGGTTGCGGACGGTGGAATCGTTGTGAGGAGGGCGCATGATCAGGCCGAAGCTCGGGCCCATCAGGATCGCGAGTTCGGCCGCCGGCGAGATCGACAGCACCTCGGTCCGGGTCATCCCAAGGGGACGCGCTTCCGGGCTCCCGAGCCGCGTCTCGAACAGCTCCGCGGGACGGCCCTCCCACGCCGCTGAGTAGATCACGCTGCTGCCGTCGCGGGTAAACCGGGCGGTGTCGATCGCGGAGATGCGGAAGGTCACCTGGTGGAAAGTCGGCTGAGGCACCGTCCTCGTACGGTTTGCAATGACGAGCCCAGCCGCGAGCACCGCCGTGGCCGTGCCGACCGCGAGCGCCCACGGGCGCAGCCTCTTGAGGGCCGACCCGCCGAGGGAGATCCTCGGTCCGTCGTCGGATCCGGTTTGGGGTAGCCGTGCGGCTCGTGCTGGCCGCGACTGCGCCGACCCCGGGGACGGCACGGAAGACACATCCGAGACCGCCTCGAGGGCGAGACCGAGGTCGTGGCAAGACTGGAAGCGGTCCTCGGGTTTCTTTTCGAGGCACCGCCTTACCACGCGTTCCAGTGCGGGCGGGACGTTGGGACGCGCCTCGGATAACGGCTGGGGATCCTCGCGCAAGATCGCCGTCATCACGTCCGCAGCGCTATCCCCCTGGAACGCGCGCCGGCCGGCGAGCAACTCGTACAGAATTGCGCCGCAGGCGAAAATGTCCGCACGATGATCGGCGGTGAAGCCCCGGACCTGCTCGGGTGCCATGTAACCGATTGTGCCAATGACGGTGCCAGGGCCCGACATGGTCGGCATGCTCGCCTGAACGGACTCGCCGGCCTCGCCCGTCAACATCGCCTGAAGCTTGGCCAGGCCGAAGTCGAGGATCTTCACCCTACTGTCTCTGGTGACGAAGATGTTCTCCGGTTTGAGGTCGCGGTGGACGATTCCTTTCTGGTGTGCCGCTGCGAGGCCTCGGGTGACTTGCACGATGTAGTCGACAGCCTTCGCGACCGTCACGTCGCCGGAGCGCATCCGCTCGCGTAGCGTATCGCCCTCGAGCAGCTCGGAGACCACGAAGTGCGTGCCGTCGTGGGAGCCGAAATCGAAGACCGTAACCACGTTTGGGTGGTTGAGGGCGCCCGCGGCGCGCGCTTCGAGCTCGAACCTCCGAAGCCGATCGCGATCCTCCGCAACTGATGCGGGGAGCACCTTGATCGCCACCTCGCGACTGAGGCGGCTGTCGCGGGCACGGTAGACCTCGCCCATGCCGCCCGCTCCCAGAAAGGCGATGATCTCGTAGGGTCCGAGCCTGCTCGATGCTGTCAGCCTGAGGGCCCGTGCCTCCGGGGGCGCATGTTTCAGATAGCCTCCTCGGGTTGAGTTGTCTCCCCAGTGTGGCGAAACCGGAACGACAGCACCGCTGGGCCCACGAAGATCTGGTCCCCATCTGCCAGCACCGTCGGGCCAGCAATCCTGGTGCTACTCAGGTAAGTTCCGTTCCTGCTGCCGAGGTCCTCCAGTGTTGCTTCGTCGCCGTGAACGATGATCCTGGCGTGACGGCGAGAAACCCTCGCCGAAGCGATGCGGATCGGGGCGTCGCGCGCCCTGCCGATGAGGTTGTCCCCCTCCTCGAGGGGGATCTCCAAGTCGCCCCAAACGATGGAAAAGATGGACGACACGTCAGCCATCGCTTCCGGTGACCGGGGGGCATCAATCCACTCGACCGGCGCGACGAGGCGATACCCCCGCTTGGGTATGGTCTCGATGAATCTCGGAGCCTGAGCATCGTCGCCTAGCACGCGCCGCAATTCTGCGACGGCACGGGTGAGGGTGGTCTCGGAAATGAACTTCCGGGCCCAAACGGCCTCGATGATCTCCTCCTTCGAGCGTACGCTCCCGGCGTGTCTCGCGAGGAACACCAGCACATCCATGACCTTGGGTTCGAGCTGGCGCCTCGCCTCACCCAGGCAGGCGCGGTTCAGGCTGGGCTGCACAAGCCAACCAGCAAGGCGGAAGTCGCCTTCCAGCGTGCGCGGTTTGCTTACCGGGGCCTCGAGAGCCATTTCTCTCTAAAACCCTGGTGCCCAGTGAATTGATTCCGTCGTTGTGGCTCTCGGTGCCGCCCTTCAGCTGCCGCCGAGGCGGCGGGACACGGCGCGGGCGAGCAGGCGCAGGCGCTCGGACCAGGGTAGGCGCCAGAAGTTGGCGGCGACCACGCCCTGTGTGAACCAGGTCTTGCGGGAGTAATCGATCGTCGCCTCCACCATCACCGGCGTCCCGCTACGGGCGGTCCGAAGGGCGTTGTTGAGCGTGTCGCGCACCTCGGCGTCGGTCCGGGCCGCGAGATAAGCGCAGTTGGTCGCCGCCGCGAACGTCTCGACGCTGTAAGGAGCAAGCCGCGAGTTCGTCGCGCGGTTGAGCACCGTACGCTGGAACTGGGCGATCTGAGCCAGCTCCTCGTCCCGCAGCACGACCACAACCACCCCTGCGCGGTACGCGGCGGCGGTGAGGAGTTCCAGGCCGGTCATCAGCAGCGCTCCGTCCCCGGCCAGTGCCACGACGTCTCGGCCGGGATTGGCGAGCTTGGCCCCGATCGCGGCTGGGACGCTGTACCCCATGCACGAGTAGTCCACCGGCGCCAGGAATCGACCCGGTGCGTCGAGTCGCAGGTGCTCCATGGCCAGGAAGGTTCCGTTGCCGGAGTCGGCGGTGAAGATCGCATCAGCGCCGGCCAGCCCCTGGAGCGTCTCGAACAGCACGGCGGGTGTGACCCCCTTGCTGCTCGCGTGCCGCCGCCACTCGTTGCGCACCGAGGCGTGCCCCTCGGCAATCGCCCTCTCCAGGGCCCGGTCCCGGGGGCGAGGCGGGACCTTCTCGACCAGAGCGGCAAGTGCATTCGCCGCCTCGGCCTCGACCGTCACCGAGGCGGGGAAGTTGCGGTTGAAGACGGCGCGATTGATGTCCACGTGGACGAGCTTCCCGGGGGGGGTGAAGCCCCAGCTTCCGGTGCCGACCTCGCCGAAGCGGCACCCGACGGCGAGCATCACATCGCAGCTGCGCTCGACCTCCCGCACGAACGGCGGCGCGGTCCTGCCGAGACCGTTCCACAGGAACAGCGGGTGGGACTCGGGGAAGACTCCTTTGCCCTGGATGGTCGTGGCAACCGGGGTGTGTAGCCGCTCGGCAAGCGCGCGCACCTGACGCGGCGCCGCTCGCGCCCCGTAGCCGACGTACATGAGCGGCCGGCTGGCCTCGCTCAGGACCCTTGCAGCAGCTTCGATGGCGCCGGGATCCGGGGTGGTGGCCGCGCGCGCCGCCGGCTCGTACACGGGCTCGCCGAAATCGTGGTGCAGCAAATAGAACTCGGCCGGGACCTCGACCACCACCGGCCCCGGTGTCCCGGCCCGCGCCATGGAAAACGCCCTGCGCACGGTGGCGTAAAGCTGCGAGGGATCGCGGACGGGGAGAACCTCCTTGACCACGGGGCGCACGACCGCCAGCTGGTCGATGTCGTGGAGCTGGAACGCCCGGCCGGTGTCGGTGCGGATTCCGCACGAGAGAACCACGAGCGGGATCCCGTCCATGAACGCCTCGGCCACACCGGAGAGCGCGTGCGTCAGTCCGGCGCCGGGGACGACGTTGACCACCCCGATCGTTTCCGAACTGCGCGACACCCCGTCCGCCATGAACGAGGCCGCCTGCTCGTCGGTGACCAGCACGGCCGTGACCTTCTCGGAGGTGGCGAGGGCATCGTACAGCTCGATGTTGTGGGTGCCGGGGATGCCGAACGTGAAGAGGGCGCCCTCGTCCTCGAGGGCCTTCACCACAATCTGTGCGCCCGAGTCGCTCATGCGACTGATAGCTCCGGCAGGCGATCGCGCACGCGCTCGGCGACCCTGTCGGCGAGCGCCATGATCGTGACGTAGGGGTTGATCTCCGAGCACATCGGGAAGAGGCTGGCGTCGGCGACGAACAGCCACGGCACGCCGTGCACCTGCCCCCACGCGTCGGTCACCGAGGTCGCCCGGTCCGTCCCCATCCGACATCCGCCCATGAGGTGGGCGCTCGAGATCGAGACCTTGCCGAGCTTGAACGCGTCGCGGGTGATCAGCTCGTCGAGGCGGTCCACCTGGTCCGCGCCGATGGAGAAGCTCCTCCCCCCGGGCGCGTGCACGCGTCGGCAGCCGGCGGCGAAGAAGATGCGGGCGGCGACCCGCTGGGACTCGACCAGCGCGTCCAGCACCTCGTCCGTGAAACGGTAGTGGACGACCGGCTCTCCCTCAGTGTTCACCCGCACCCGGTTCTCGGGCAATGCGGGGTCCACCGCGAGCACTAGGATCATCTGCATGCGGTCCATGCGACCCATCATCTTGGCGTGCTCGGATCCGAACCCGATGAGGTTCTTGGCGGTCGTGAACGGGAAGTACATGCAGGTCTCGAGGAGGAACTTCGCCGACTCGACGAAGTGGTCGCAGTAGTAGCTCTTGGGGTGGCCGTGGAAGTTGGTGATCGGCCGGTCGTGCTCGCCGACCAGGATCAGCGCGGGGTGGGCCGTGAAGTAGCGGCCGAGCGCCGGCAGCCGAACCGGAAGCCCTGAGCGCAGCAGCAGGGCGGGGGAGTTGACGGCGCCGGCCGCGACCACGATCGCACGCGCCCGGATGCGGTACCGGCCCTCCGGCCAGCGGGAGGGTTCACCGAACGGCGGGTTGGCCACGGTCGCGACGCACTCGCGGTCGCCGATGCGCTCCACCTTGCAGTTGGTGACGACCTCCACCCCGGCCGCCTCCGCCGCGGGGAGCTGCACGCGGTGCGTCCCCTGCTTGGCCGCGTTCGGGCAGCCGAGGTTGCAGAGCCCCGAGCCCCGGCACCCCTTGACGTTGACGGGGAACTGCTCGACGCGGTAGCAGAGCGTCCGGCACGCCTCGAGGAAGAGACGGTTGTTGTCGTTGATCTTGTCGTCCTCGAGCAGGTGGACGTTGTTCTCCCCGAGGTACTTCTCGGAACGACGGCGCAAGTCCGCGTGCTCGAGCCCCGGCACTCCCCAACGCGCGAGCACCTCCTCTGGAAGGGCCAGGGAGGTGCCGGTGTAGACGACCGTGGACCCGCCGTAGGCCCGGCCGAACGCGAGCGTCATCGTGCCGTCGCGGGTGAGGAAGCCGCCGTTGTCGAAGTACAGTTTCTCCGCCATCTCGGCTTCGCGGCCCGTGTACTCGTCCTCCCTCAGCTTCGGCCCCCACTCCAGGACCGCGACCCGCATCCCGTCGCGGCAGAGCGGCGCCAGCTCCTTGGCCACGGTGCCGCCGCCAGCGCCCGAGCCCACGACCACGACGTCGTAGCTTCGCTCATCCATGGAGCATCTCGTTCCCTTTGAACGAGGGGGTGTAACGCAGCGTCGGCCACACCTCGGGCTGGCCGTAGTAGCCCATGAACACGAGCGCGCGGAGGCCCCAGAACCCGCTCCGAAGCTTGCTGACCGGTGCATCGAGGAACCAGCGCAGCACGGCGTCCTGGGAGATGGGGGAAAGGCGGTCGAACGGCACGCCGAAGCGCACGAGCGGGGTCCAGCGGAAAACGCCGAGGAAGAGTCCGAACTGCCGCTGAATGGCCGGGGGCCGCTCGCTGAGCGCCTTGCTCACGATCGCGACAAAGCGCGCGCGCCCGGTATCATCGAGGTCCGCCATCGCGGGCAGGATCCGAGCGGCGACACGCATCATGAACACCCACTTCCGCTCGCTCAACGGTGGCACCGCTGCATTACAACCCCCCGGCACGGCGGGGTCAAGATGCACACGGAGGAACCCACCTGCAGCCGGTGGTCAGCCCTGGTCGTCGTCGGGGGGGAAGAGGTCCGGCTGGGCCTCGGGGCCACCGGGCTCGAAGCAGCGGCGACAGCGGGCCTCGTAGATCTCCGCCGCTCCCACCACCACCTGCTCCTGGGCGTGGGTGAGGCGCTGGGTGTACGAGGCAGGAGCGCCGCAGCGGGCGCAGATCGCGTGGACCTTCTCGACCTCCTCGGCGATCGAGAGCAGCTTCGGCATCGGCCCGAACGGCTCGCCGCGGAAGTCCATGTCCAGCCCTGCGACGATCACGCGCTTGCCGAGGTCGGCCATGTGACTGCAGATCGTCACCAGCTCCTCGTCGAAGAACTGGGCCTCGTCGATACCGACGACCTCGGTGCGAGGGTCGACCTTCTCGAGGATCTCCGCGGCCTTGTGGACCCGCTCCGCCTCCAGCCGCCAACGCGAGTGGGACACGACCTGCGCCGCGGTGTAGCGGTCATCGAGCGCGGGTTTGAACACCTGCACCCGTTGCTTGGCGATAATCGCGCGCCGCAGCCGCCGGATCAGCTCCTCGGACTTGCCGGAGAACATGCTCCCGGTGATGACCTCGACCCAGCCGCCCCAGGGGGTGCGTGGCTGCATCATTCCTCCTGCCGTGTGTTTGTATCACGCTTGCGGGCCGGCCGCCACCCGCCCCGTCATGGCCGGTGCGTGGGAGCGGCCGCACCTGCGAGGTCCGCAAGGCGCGGCGCGAGGGTGGGCCGTACCCACATCACATCCGCCACGACGTCGAGGTGCGCCTCGGGCGAATGCATGACGAGCACCGGCTGGTACGCGGGACGAATCCCGGCAACGGTGGCCACCTGCTCCTCGGCGGCGGCGGCGACGGCACGGGGGTCAAGGACCTGCGGCAGAACGCTGCCGATGTAGATGATGTCGCGCTGCCCGACGGCCTGCTGTATCCCCCACAGCCGGTGACCCGTGCCACCGGCACGGTGCGCCGTGACCACCGAGCACAGTCCAAACATGTCGAAAGTCCGCATGCCGGATGCGTAGGGGAGTGCACCGGAGGGCCCGCTGGCAAGTGTCGTACCTTCGGGGACCGTGCGGCGTAGCAGGGTTCCGAGCGCCTCCCACCATCGCGACTGCACGCGGTGTTCGGCCATCGCCCGCCAGGCGCTGCCCGCGACGCGGACGCCGGGATCGGGCAGCGGCAGCAGCAGCAAACAGGCCCAGACCGTCAACAGCGGCACGGCCAGGCGGGTCCAACGGGAGAGCGGGGATGACGCCGCCACCGCGACCAGGAGCACCAGCAGGGGGAGCAGGTAACGGGAGCCCGGCATCCAGTCTCCGCCGCGTGCGACGACGAGCGCCGTCCACACGGCCACCGGCGCGATCGCCGGGAGCAGCGCGCGACGCGTCACCCAGAGCACCGGCACCGCCACCAGCAGCGGCCACCACTCGAGCGCCCCGCGCGCCAGGTAGGCAAGGCCATCGCCCACGCCGGCCGCCGCCGTGAAACCCTTGACCGTCACGGAGTGCGGAAGCGGGGCGCCGAAATAGCCGAGGCGGGCCGCGACCATCGCCGCGGCGCCGCCGAGCACTCCGAGCAGCACGGCTCGGGGTCGGCGCCCGACCTTCCTGATCCAGGGCGACGCCGCAACCCCGAGCACGAGACCCTCCGGGCGGAGCGCCGAAATCGCGGCCCCGGCAGCCCACCCCGCCCGTGCGCGCCCGGCGAACGCGGCCAGGACGGCCAGCCAGAGCACGAGGCCGTAGGCGGCGGTTTCGAGTCCTGTCGCGGCGTACAGCGCGTTGGTCGGCAGCGATGCCCACATGAGGGCCGCGTGCGCCCCGGCTCGAGCACCGCCGATTCTCGCGCCGGCGGCGCCTGCCGCCAGCGTGGCGAGGACGGTCAGCGCGAGGGAGAGAAGTCGGCCCCACACGCCAGCGTCCGCACCAATGAGCGGACCGATCGCGAGTGCACCGATCCACACTCCGCCACTGGCGCCCTCGATCCGTTCGCCGGGGTTGAAGACCATGCCGTGCCCGGCCGCCAGGTTTTGCGCGTAGCGGAACTGGATGTGGGCGTCATCCACGAGGCCATCCGCTGCGACCCCCAGCGCCAGGGCGGCACCCGCCGCGAGCAGCACCGCCCAGCGCGGCGCTCGAGTTGCGAGCACGAGCCCGGCGACGAGGAGTGCGACTGCGGCCGCCCAGCAGACGAGCGGTGGGAACCTCGCGAGGGCGTTCGCCACCGGGGCGTTCGCAGCCTCCCAGCCTGGCGGCAGGATGAGCATCGCCGTTCAGCCTCGCGGCCGGCCCGGCGCGTACCACGGCGCCAGGGCGGTGACGACCGCCTGGACGTAGGCGTCGGCGCGGGTCAGCACTCCGGCAGTGAGGACGCCGAAGGCACCCTGGCGGGAGCGCACGTCGTGCTCATTTGCGTGATCGTCGATCACCTTGGCGAGGTCCTCGCCCGCGAGGACCGCAGCCGCCACGCTTTCCGGGAGCAGAATGCCGGCGCTGGAGCCGACGCCCTCGGTGTCGCCGTCCCACGCCACTGCCCAGTTGCGCAGCACCACGTGCAGCGGCGCGAGGCCGAGCACTTCCACTCCGCCCTCGAGGCCCAGGCCGAGGGAGGCTCCGGGCACCGCGGCGAGCGCGGCACGGGCCCGTGCCCGTGCCCCCGCGAGCGTGGCCTCGGCCGAGAGCGGCGTGTCGGCCTGACCGCTCGCCGCATCCACCATGGACAGCTCAACCTCCTCCCCGGGCCAGGGGAGCGCGGCGAGGCGCTCGAGGGCCATCCTCACGCCGGCGATCTTCGGCTCCCGCCGGCTGCCGACCGCGATCCTCATACCCCGATCCGCGGGCAGAAGGGCGCGAGCGGGCATCGATCGCACGCGGGCTTGCGTGCCTTGCACACCCTCCGCCCGTGAAGAATCAGGCGATGGCCGAGCGCGACCCAGGAGGCGGGCGGGAACAGCTCCATCAGGTGCCGCTCGATCTTCTCCGGATCGGTCGCTGCCGTCAGGCCGAGGCGTTGCGCGAGGCGCGCGACGTGGGTGTCCACGACGACGCCCGTGGCCATCCCGAACGCGGTGCCCAGCACGACGTTTGCGGTCTTGCGGCCGACGCCGGGGAGTTTGGTGAGGTCCTCCATGCGCGCCGGGATCTCGCCGCCGTGCCGCTCCACGACCGCTGCCGCCATTCCGAGCAGCGACTTCGCCTTGTTGCGGTAGAAGCCGGTTGTGCGGATCATCTTCTCGAGCCTGGCGCGGTCGGCACCGGCAAGCGCCGTGGCGTCGGGGAATCGGGCGAAGAGCCCGGGCGTCACAAGGTTGACCCGCACGTCCGTGCACTGGGCCGAGAGAATCGTGGCGACCAGGAGCTCGTAGGGGTTGCGAAACGCCAGCTCGGTGGTTGCATCGGGATAGGCAGCGGCCAGCCCGGCTTCGATCGCGGCGGCCCGCTTCGCCGTCGCACCACTGGCCCGTCTCACGGCAACTCTCCGGGTCCGGTGCGAGTCCCCGGGAACACACGGTCCTGGGTCGTGCTCACGAGGCCCCCCGAGATGACTAGGCGAAGCGCCTCTTCCACCGAGAGGGCGGTTGGCCTGATCGACTCCTCGGGGTACACGAGGTAGAAACCGGTGGTGGGATTGGGCGTCGTGGGCATGAACACGGAGATCAGGCGTCGGGGGCCGCCGGCCGTCGGCTCCTCGAACTCACCGGTTACGAACGCGATCGCCCAGACTCCCTCGTTGGGGAACGGGATCAGCACGACCCGCCGGAAGCTCTTGGCGCGATCGCCGGCAAAGGCGCGCGTGACCTCGCGGGTCCCGAGGTAGATTGAGCGCAGGATCGGGATGCGGGCGAAGATCCTGTCGCCGATGCGCAGGATTCGCCGCCCCAGAACGTTGTGCCCCAGCACGCCGAGGACAAAGATCAGCAGCACGAACAACGCCGTCCCGACACCGGGGATCCGGCGCTGGAAGAGGTAGAAGCTGATCGGATCGGTCCACCGGTCCACCAACCCGAAAAGGAATCGCCCGAAGAAGATCGTGACCACCAGCGGGAACGCAACGAGTAGGCCGGTCACCAGTCGGCTGCGGAGGAAACCTAGGAAGCCGTGCCGCTTGCCGGGCTCCGAAAAGCGGATCGGCAGACCCATCGAGTCCTGCAGCGGTTTTCCCTGCTCATCCATCGCGCCGCTATTGTAGCGGCCTCGCCCAGGCGGAGCCGCTGCCCGGTCTCTACCCTCGGAAGAGCGTGAAACTCCCGGCGCAAACGAAAAGCCCGCGGCGTCGCCGCCGCGGGCACCAGCATCGCGGGTGTGCGTTCTACGACTCGCTCGGGACCGCTGTCTTGGCGTGGGGGCACTTGGGGGCGTCGGCCTGGCCCTTCGCGCAGGCCTTCCCCGCCTTGTGCGGGCAGGACTTGTCCCACTGGGTGGCGGTGTGCTCCTGCAGCTTCTTCACCATCTCCGGGTTGCCCGCGGTCGCGGTGATCACCACGCCGGTGTCGGTCTTCTCGACGGTCCGGGTCACGCCCTCGGCCTGCATCAGGCAGTCCTTGGAGCACCCCGGCTTCGGGCAGGCGGCGGTCTCCTCCTGGATCATCGCCACGAGCTTGGGGTCGGCGCTGGTGATCGTGATCTTCACGCCGTTGTCGAGGTTGGTGACGGTGCGCTGGGCGCCGGCGCTCTTCAGGCAGCAGTCGGCCGATGGCTTGGCCGGGGTGTCCGCGGCGAGCAGCGGCAGGGCAATCAGGGCGAACAGCACGGCAAAGGTCGCGGTACGTCTCATCGGGTTTCCTCCTGTTTGGGGTCTTGGTGGAGGTGACGGGCGGAGTCGAACCGCCGAATGAGGGCTTTGCAGGCCCCTGCCTTACCACTTGGCTACGTCACCGCACCGCGCAGTCTACCGGCCGGGCCCGCGGGGTGTCAACGCTGGATGCGTGCGGAGCCGCCCTTGGCGAAGGCGCGTACCTGCTGGAGCGTGGCCATCGTCGTATCGCCCGGGAACGTCGTCAGCAGCGCTCCGTGCGCCCAGCCCATCCGGAGCGCCTCGTCCGGCGTCTCGCCCGCGAGCAGGCCGTAGAAGAACCCGGAGGCGAACCCGTCGCCGCCGCCCACCCGGTCCAGGACGTCGAGCTCGACGGTCGGGGTCACGAGCTTTGAGCCGTTGACCCAGGCCACGGCTGCCCAGGAGTGGCGGTTCGTCGAGTGGACCTCGCGCAGGGTCGTCGCGACGATCTTGACGTGCGGGTGCTTGCCGAGCACTCGGTCGATCATGCCGAAAAAGGCGGTCGGATCGAGCTTGGACTTCGCCGCGACCTCGGGCCCAGGAATGCCGAGGCCCTTCTGCAGATCCTCCTCGTTGCCGACCAGCACGTCCACGTTCTTGACGATCCGGTCGATCACCTCGACCGCCTTCTGAGCCCCGCCCGAGACTTTCCAGAGCTTCTCACGGAAGTTCAGGTCGAACGACCCCACCGCGCCGGCAGCCTTCGCCGCCTTCATACCCTCGACGATCAGCTCCGGCGTGGTGGCTGAGAGCGACGCGAAGATCCCGCCGCTGTGGAACCAGCGAACGCCACCCCGGAAGATCTCCCGCCAGTCGAAGTCGCCGGGCGCGAGCTGTGCCGCCGCCTCGTTGCACCGGTTGTAGAAGACGACCGGGGCGCGGACGCCGAAACCCCGGTCGCTGTACACGGTGGCCATGTTCGGGCCGGTGACGCCGTTGTGCTCGAAGTGTCTGTAGAAGGGTTTGACACCCATGGCCCGTACCCGCTCGGCGATCAGGTCGCCGATGGGGTAGTCCACCATCGCAGTGACGATGCCGGTCTTGAGGCCGAAGCAGTTGGCGAGGTTCGCGGCGCAGTTGAACTCGCCTCCGCTCACGTGGATCTGGCAGCTCGTCGCCTTTTGGAACGGTACGACACCCGGATCGAGTCGATGGACCAGCGCTCCGAGCGAGACGAAGTCGAGCGCACCGGTCTTTGGGATCGTCAGTCCGTGACTCATCGTTCCTCCCTCTGTCAAGCCTGTGCGAAGGTCACCAAGGCGGGCTGCGCTCGCGGCGAACGCTCGCCACGGGTAAGGGGGCGCGCTCATGGGAGCGCTAGCGATTGACCGTGCGCATGGAGGCCTCGGGGTAACGCGCGCCGACGGTCGCGCCCTTGGGGAAGGCACGGTCGAGAGCAGCGAGGTCGGCCGCGGTGAGCCGGATCGCGAGCGCACCGAGGTTCTCCTCCAGGTAGCGCAGGTGCTTGGTGCCCGGGATTGGGACGATGTCGTCGCCCTGGGCCAGGAGCCACGCAAGCGCGAGCTGGCCCGGGGTGATCTTCATCTTCGACGCGACCCCCTCGATGCGCGTGACGAGTTCGAGGTTTTTGTCGAAGTTCTCGCCCTGGAAGCGCGGCGAGTTCGGCCGGTAGTCCCCCCCGGCGAAGTCCCCCGGGCGCCGGAAGCGGCCCGTCAGGAAGCCGCGTCCCAGCGGGCTGTAGGCCACGAAGCCGATGCCGAGCTCGCGAACGGTCTGCAGGACTCCGTCCTCGGGGTCGCGTGTCCACAGCGAGTACTCGGTCTGCAGGGCGGTGATCGGGTGCGTCCCATGCGCCCGGCGGATCGTCGCCGGCGCGGCCTCGGAGAGCCCCAGGAAGCGCACCTTTCCCACTCGCACCAGCTCGGCCATCGCGCCGACCGTTTCCTCGATGGGAACGGTCGGGTCAACTCGGTGCTGGTAGTAGAGATCGACCGTCTCGACGCCGAGGCGTTCGAGCGACGCGTCGCACGCTGCGCGCACGTACTCGGGTTTTCCGTTCACGCCGATCCAGGTGCCATCTTCGCGTCGCTCGTTCCCGAACTTGGTCGCCAGCACGACCCCGTTGCGGCGGCCTTTGATCGCCCTGCCGACGAGGCGCTCATTGGTGAACGGGCCGTACATATCGGCGGTGTCGAGGAAGGTCACGCCCTCCTCGAGCGCCGCGTGGATGGTGGCAATCGCCTCCTTCTCGTCTGCGGGCCCGTAGAACTCGCTCATCCCCATGCAGCCGAGTCCCATGGCGGAGACGACGAGGCCTTGCGTTCCGAGAGCCCTCTTTTCCATCTCTTCCCTCCACGTGTTCATGAGAAGACGTTGCGTCGTGCAACGCGAACTCTACACGCTGCGCCGTCCGATCGCACGAAGGAGAACTCTCGCGGACCTATTCCGGCCAGATAGCAGGCTATGGCGGGGACATCCTGAGATCGGTCGTGAGCGCTTGGGGAATAGGCGAACCCCCGTTTTGTTGGTCAGTCGGGGGCAATCCCCAGAAGGAGGCAGGTATGGCGCGTGCCGAACACAGCACATTCAAATCTCCTCATGAGGTTCGGACCTTCGAGAAAGGCCGTCTCGAGCTGATCAAGATCGGCGGCGGTGTTGTCGGGCGTTTAACCCTGGAGCCGGGCTGGCGCTGGTCCAAGCACGTCAAACCGATCGCCGGCACCGAGTGGTGCGAAGCACCGCACTTCCAATACCAGGTCTCGGGGAAGCTCCACATCAAGATGAAGGATGGTACGGAGTTTGACCTCGTTCCCGGAGAGGTGTCTGCGCTCCCCCAGGGACACGACGGCTGGGTGGTCGGCAACGAGCCGGTGGTGGTGATCGACTGGGCCGGCGCAAGCAACTACGCCAAATCCTGAGTGCGGACACGGGACTCGCGCTTCCGCGCCGGCGGAGGCCGCCTCAGTGCGCGCCTGCGGCCCGCCCGCCCTTGGCCCTGCCGAGCAGGAAAATGAACGGTAGGAAGACGACAAAGGCGAACATGAGCATGCGGAACACGTCCAGGAAGGAGAGCAGGGCGGCCTGCTGCTGGACCTGGCCGTACATCACCTGAAGCGCGAGTGCTTGGGAGGTCGCCGGGTCGTGGCCAGAGATGGCAACGAGACCGTTCGCCGTTTTCGACAGTCGGTTCTGAACGAGCGGGTTGAAGGGGGTGATGTGTTCCGCGAGGAGCGTCTGGTGGAGTTGGCTGTGGCGGGCGAGCACCGTGGCGGACATCGCGATGCCGACGGAGCCGCCCTCGTTGCGAAGGAGGTTGAAGAGGCCGGTGCCCTGGCCGATCTGCTCCGGCCTGAGGTGGGAAAAGGCGGCCGCAGTGATAGGCACGAACAGGAAGCCGAGGCCGAACCCCTGGAAGAGCCGCGAGAGCGTGATGTGGAAGAAGTCCACCTGGAGGTTCAGGTCCTTCAGCACCCAGAGTGCGCCGATGTTGAAGATCGCGCCGATCAGGACGAGGTAGCGAGCGTCCACCTTGCCGACCATGCCCCCGACCAGGGCCATGGCCAGGAGTGAGGCGACACCCCCGGGGGAAATAACCAGCCCCGCCCAGGTGGCGGTGTAGCCCATCATGCTCTGGACATAGATCGGGAGCATGGTGAAGGACCCATAGAGGCCAAACCCGAGAAGGAACATCAGCACGGTGCCCGAGGCGAACGAGCGATTCCTGAACACCCGCAAGTCAACGAGCGGCCTCTCGGCAGTGAGCGAGCGCCAGATGAACAGCGCGATCCCGACGGCGGCCCCGAGCGCGAAGAGCTTGATGAAGTTGCTTTCGAACCAGTCGAAGCGCTGACCCCGGTTGAGCACCACCTCGAGGCTCCCCAGCCCCAGGCAGATGAACAGAAAGCTCCAGTAGTCCACCCGCCCCTCGGGCCTCCGCATGTGGGACGGATCGGTGATGTGCATGAGGCCCAGGACGATCCCCAGGGCGCCGAGCGGGATGTTGATGTAGAAGACCCACGGCCAGCCCCAGGTGTCCGTGATCCAGCCGCCGAGCGTCGGGCCGATGATCGGCCCGAACACCACGCCGATCCCGAACAGCGCCATCGCCTTGCCGTGCTCCTCCTTGGGAAATGCCTCGAGCAGGATCGCCTGCGACATCGGCACCATCGCCCCCCCTGCGAACCCCTGGATGACGCGCATCACCACCAGAAAGGGAAGCGTCGGAGCCGCGCCCGAGCCCAGAGAGGCGAGGGTGAAGACCCCGAGGCACGTCAGGTAGAAGCGCTTGCGGCCGTAGTAGTTCCCGAGCCAGCCGGTGATCGGGAGGATGACGGCGTTGGCGACCAGATAGGAGGTGATGACCCAGGTGATCTCGTCCACGCTGGCGGAAAACGTCCCCTGCATGTGGGGAAGCGATACGTTCGCGACGGACGTGTCCACCACCTCCATCAGGGTGCCAAGCATGGAGGTGAAGGCGATCAGATACTTGTTGGTCGTCGTGCGGGCCATCGGTCCCTCGCGATACACAGCCGGTAACGCCTCGCTCCGGGGATCTATGCCCCCGCGGGGACCCTCCTGGGCTCGGCCAGCGTGTCGACCTCCACATGAGTCGAGAGGCCAAGTCGCAGCGAGTGGTCGGGGTTACTCGCTGGGTCGATCGCGATGCGCACAGGCAGGCGCTGGACGATCTTCACCCAGTTGCCGGTGGCGTTCTCTGGCGGGAGCAGCGAGAAAGCGGCCCCGGTTCCCGCGCTCAAGCTCTCGACCCAACCCGTGTAGGTGCGGTCCGGGTTGACGTCGGTGCGGAACGTGACCGGCTGCCCCACGCGGATGCGCTGCAGTTGAGTTTCTTTGAAGTTGGCCTCGACCCAGATGTGCTCACCGGTCAGCGGCACCACCGCGCAGAGCGGCTGACCCGGTGCCACAACCTGCCCGACCTGGGCGCCCTTCTTGCTGACGATTCCCTCGATCGGCGAGACGATCGTGCAGTACGAGCGGGTGAGCTCGGCGTTTGCGAGCCTTACCTCCTGAAGCTTGATCCGGCGCTCGGCGACGACGAGATTCGCCTCGCCCGCGGCGATCGCCTTCTCCGAGGCTGCGGTGTCCGCGGAGGCGACCCGTTCCGCCGCGACGGCGTCGTCGTACCGCTGCTTTGGAATGGAGTCACGGTGATAAAGCTCCGAGATACGCTGCAGGTTGACCCTTGCGAGGTCGAGCCGGCTCCGGTTGGCCTCGAGCTTGGCCCTTTCCTGCGCGATCTGCGCCCGGTTGGTTGCGAGCGTGGACCGAGCCTCCTCGAGCGCCGTGCGCGCCTGCTCCACCTGCGCGTCGTAGTCGCGCGGGTCGAGTGTGGCGATCGTCTGCCCCTGCCTCACGGGCTCGTTCTCCATGACCTCGACCGTGAGCAGGGTGCCCTGGACGCGGGACGCGATCGAGAAGACGTCGCCGCTCACGTACGCGTCCTCCGTGTTCGGGTGGACCTGGGCGTGCTTCCAGTAGCGGAAGCCGGCGAAGGTGATGACGGCCGCTACCAGCAGGATGAAGGCAAGACTGATGAGCTTCTTGAGCATGTCACCGCTCCTGTCTCGTGGGCACCAGGGTTGCGTAGAACGTCGGGAGGTCCTCCCCGACGACCGTAAGAAGGGCGCCCTGCTTGAGGTACGCGTTGTAGTGCTGGTTGACCAGGGTGAAACGGCTCTCCGCGAGGGTCGATTCGGCGTCCAGAACTTCTGTGGACCTTGCGAGACCCGACTTGTACTGGTCCTCGACGATCCGCAGGTTCTCCTCCGAGGCCTGGACATTCGTCTGGGCGGTGCCGGCCTCCCTGAGCGCCTGCTGGTAGTCGCGGTACGCCCGATCCACCCGGATCGCAAGCTGGCGCTGCAGATCTGCGATCTCCTGTGCGGTCCTCGCGACGGCGATCTCGGCCTCGCGCACGCCGGTTCTTCGCGCACCGCCGTCGTACGCCTCCCAGTTCACGCCGAGAAAGAGGAAGTTGGCGTTCGGATAGAGGAGGTACTGATTCTGCTGGTAGGTGTGCGAGGCCTGCGCGATGAAGGTCGGGTAGTAGTCTGCCTTTCGCACTCCCACGGCGTCCTGCTCCGCCTTGAGCCGTGCGCGCAGCGCGAGGAGCTGCTGGTTTCCCTCGGTGGCCCGCTTCGTGAGCTCTTCCTGGCTCGCGGGGAGGCCGGGGGGCGAGGGAAGCTGGTCCGGCAGCGCGAGCGGGTCGGTCGGCTGGCGCCCCATCAGCCGGTTGAGGGCCTGAAGCCCAACCGCCTCGTCGTTGTCGACGCGGCCGGCCTGATCCTGAACCGAGCGCAGCCGGACCTCGGTCGCGAGCAGGTCGTTGCGGGCCACGACCCCCTGCTCGAAAAGGTCCGTTACCTCCCGCAGGTGGTCGCGCAAGCTCGCCTCCCGCTGAGCGACGACGCGTCGCTGCGCCTTCAGCGCCATGATCCCGAGGTAGGTGCCCATGCCCTCGAGCTGCGCATCGCGAACGTCGGCCTGGCCTCGCTTCGTGGTCGCGTCCTCGACGCTGCGCGACCCCTTGACGGCGGAGGAGCGGCGGCCCCCGTCCCACAGGAGCTCGGTGACGTCGAGCTCACCGGTGAAGAAGTTCTTCTCCGTGGTGGGGACCGCGAAGGTGCCAAAGATGGCGACGACCGGGTCGTCCCGGTTGAAGTGGCCGAGCGAGAGCGACACGGACGGGTAGTACGGTGCCTGGGCGCGCCTGGTGTTCTCGCGCGCAGCGTCGAGGTCGAGGCCGGCGGTAACAGCGACCGTTGAGTGGGCCGCGATCTCCCGGAGGGCGTCCGCGAGGGACATCGCGGGGGACCCCTGGGGGGGCTGCGCCTGCGCCGCCGCGAATGTGGCAACGACCGTCGCGCCCAGCGCGATACTGCACCGAGGCCAGCGGTTCCACAGCCTGGTCAGAGAAGTCTCATTTCTGTGAGCTGCCATGTATTGATCTCCTCGTTGAGGGCCAGACGCCAACCGTCCAGTCCACCCCGCCGGGTCACCCCACGCTCCTGACCTGAACGGTGCCCGGAGCCAGGCCATTTCAGGCGACCCGTCCGTGCCGCTTCATCCGGCTTGACACCAGCTCGAGCACGAACCTGGTCGCGAGCTCGAGCCCAACGGAGCTCGTGTCGATGCAGAGGTCGAAGGGGCGCGAATCGGTCCAGTGCCGACCCGTGAACGTGCGGATGAAGCCCGCTCGCGCGCGGTCGGAGCGCTCCACGGCCTCCTCAGCCTCGCGCCTGTCCTGGACGCCGTACACCTGCATGATGCGGTCGATGCGCCAGGACGTGCGTGCGTGCAACCTGACGTTGACGAGACCCGGGTGACCCTGCAGCACGTGGAAACCGGCCCGCCCGACGATCACCGCGTCGAACTGGCTCGCGATCTCCCGGATGATCCGGCTCTCGATCTTGAAGACGTCCCCCTCGTACACGGAGGACAGCGGCGGCGGCACGAACGTCGTGTCCGGGCCCCCCAGGGAGAAAGAGTGCACCACCGAGTGCCAGAAACTGGCACTCTTCTCCTCGGCGCCCGCGAGGTCTCCCTCCGCGACGCCCGCGGCGGCGGCCGCCCGCTCGAGGATCTCCCGGTCGGCGTAGCGCATGCCGAGCGTGCGGGCGACCTCTTGGCCGATCTGGGAGCCGCCGCTCCCCAGCTGGCGTGAGATCGTGAGGACCGTGGTCGGTCTCTCGTCCATTTGGTCCCCTCCTCGTCCGAGGTCCGCGTTCCCCGCCCAGCGCACGCGGCCCCTCGGCCGGCAATCGTAGCGCGTCCCGGCGCGCGGCCGAAAACGACTAGGCGCGGAGGGCGATTCACTCGCCCGGAGCGCGGGGGGACCGGGGGGCACTTCTGCGGCGGGTGAAAGGGAAAGGGGGGCCGCAGAGCCCCCCGTAATGGATGGAGCGGGAAACGGGATTTGAACCCGCGACTTCGACCTTGGCAAGGTCGCACTCTACCACTGAGTTATTCCCGCTCGACGCCCGGTCTCCCGGGCGGTGGAGAAAAATACCAACGTCCCGGGTGTCCGTCAAGCGGCGCCGACGCTGTGGCGGAGGACACCGATGCCTGCAACCTCCACCTCGACACTGTCGCCCGCCGCCAGCGGGCCGACCCCCGGCGGGGTGCCGGTGGTGATCAGGTCGCCCGGATACAGCGTCATGATGTGGGAGATGAACGCAACCACCTCGGCCACCGGGAAGATCATGTCTGCGGTCGAGCCTCTCTGGCGCACCTCGCCGTTGACCCGCAGCTCGATGTCCAGCGCCTGCGGATCGGCGATCTCCGTTTCCAGCCACGGCCCCACGGGGCAGAACGTGTCGAAACCTTTCGCCCGCGCATAGATCTTCTCCTTGCGCTGAATGTCTCGGGCCGTCACGTCGTCCAGGCACGTAAAACCCCTGACATGCTCAAGGGCATGAGAAACGTTGACCTTCGAGGCGGCCCTGCCGATGACGAGCGCCAGCTCGCCCTCGTGCTCCACTCGGCTCGACTGCCTGGGCAGCGCCACGGTCCCTCCGGGGGGCAGGAGCGAGGAAGGGGCCTTGAGGAAGAGCAGCGGTTCCTCGGGAAGTTCCTTGCCCATCTCGGCGGCGTGCGCGCGGTAGTTCAGGCCAACTGCCACGACCTTGGTGGGCTCGCACGGGGGGAGCAGCCTTGCAGTCGCCAGCGGCATTGCGCCCGCGATCTTCCGCACCTTCTCCCACGGGGGCTCCGCCAGCGGCGTCACCAGCTCGCCCTCGATCACGCCCCAGCGCGGGACGCCCGCAACGTCCAGACGGCACAGGCGCACGTCACACCTCCGCAGCGGCCGCACGGCATGCGGCCTCGTGCCCCAGAGGGCACTGCTGGAGTGTAGCGAAGAGAGGTGCCTGTGGGACGACCCCGGCCGGAGGCGCCAGCCGGCTGATGCGGGGTTGGCCTTCGGTCCTCATGATGGTACTGGTGAGGGGAAACCGTCGGAGGTCAGCAGCTCCTGGATCTGGTGCAGGTGGCGGTGCTCGTGGGCGCCCATGATGTCGGTCCACTGATAGAGGTTCAGTTCGAACCCCAACGGATGGGGGAAGTGCAGCGCCTCGAGGTCGAGTCCGGCGAGATCGGATATCTGTGACACGACGGCCCGGTGCGACTCGATGAGTTCACGGCGCATCTCTTCGACCGGCAGACCGTGGGTCGGGGTGACGCGCTCAGGGTTTTTGACGGGCCCCGACGCCGTCACGTCCGCGATCCCTCTCAGACGTGGCCACGAACGCCGCCCTCCCGGGCGGGCGCTCAGCCCTTCGCGCCGCCCGCGCTCCACCAGTTTGGCGACGACGCGTGCGAACGAACGGTTGGAGAGGATCACGTGGTGCAGCACCTCGCCGATCGACCAGCGCTCCGGTTGCGGTTTCCAGTCCGCTTGCGTCTGATTCAGCGGTCCCACTACGGCAACCAGAGCATCAAGGTCGGCGGCGAGGCGCGCCCGCAACTCCTCGAGCGCAGGCTCGAGGCGCGTCCGGCCTCGTTCCTCGGGGTCCAGGGGAGCGATCACGGCACTGCATTCTACGCGCGAGCCCACATGCGGTGAGGTGGGGGAGTGCACCTCGAATTCCCTGGGATCCTTCGTCCCTCCCCTGGAGGGACTCATGCTGACGTCTGCCCGTGAACACGCAAGTAGACGTCACGTCGAGACAAACTCGAGCACCTCGTTCAGGAGTGCGCTGCCACCCTCGGCGAGCACGGAGTGCGCGGCGCCGGGGACCTCCCGGTAGCGCGCCTCGGGGATCGCGGCGGCCAGCTCACGAGTTGACGCTGCGGGCGCGAGCGGGTCCAGCTCCCCGGCGAGCACCAGTGTCGGGCAGGCGA
>DATKMD010000195.1:0-2029 GCA_035542075.1 Thermoanaerobaculaceae bacterium | reverse complement strand
GGGGTACCAGTACCGGCGCCAGCGACAGCGGTGTTGCTGGGAATGGGTTTCCTGGGATTGAGGTTGGCACAACGGTGGCGCCTCCTCTGCACGAGGGCCCGAGCCATGACCACCACCACGGCCACGTTCACGGCGAGAATGACAGCGCCGAGCAAGGAAGGCTTGCGGACGAGCTCTACGATCTCGACTGGAAGATACAGGCCGGCGCTGAGGGCAGCCAGCCATTCGGCCCAGGCCCGCTCCCAGAACAGGCCGTAGGCCTCCACGAGTCGGCAGGCCGCGTAGGTGGCAGCGCCAACCGCGAGCCAGACCAAGCGTCGCTCCTGGAGGTGTGACACAGCGTCCAGGAAGATATGCGGGTATTTCGACGCCGGGTTCAGGTGAGAGTGTCGAACCAGCCGGGCGGCAAAGTCGTTGAGGTCCTTGTGCACGAGGGCCAGCAAGCCTGATGCCGCGAGCAGCACGACGATGCCCTTGAACGCCTCGAAGAAGGCGATAGCTCGAATCGCCCGCCTCGACGAGGGGGAAGAGGCGACTGAAATCGCAGGAGGAGTGACTCCGGCGAAGGCGATCGTCGGCTTCATGCCGTATGCAGGAGCTCGACGGCCTCCTCGTAGACTTCCATGTTCTTGCCGTAGGAGATGGCGGAGGCCTGGGCCGCGCTCACGAGGTGGCGCCAGCGCCACGGCAGGCGCGTCGCGTGATACTCCTCGAAAGTCGCCTGGTGGTGCTTGAAGGCGTGCATCTCGGTGAAGTTGTCGTGCACGACGATCTGGGCGAGGCGGCCGATCAGCGCGTCCGGATCGTAGCCGAGGTTCGCGTACTGCTGGGCGAGGTTCACCGTATGCTTCACCTCGGGCACCGCACGCATGAGGCCGAGGTTCGTCACCTTCGACCAGTCGGTCGGGGGCTGCGTGTAGATGCTCTCCGCGAGCGCATCCAGCAGCTCCGCCTGGCCGCGGTGCGGGAGCGCGGCGACGGCCGCCGGATCGGGCTGCGGCGCTGGCTCCATGCGGTTCTGGGTCGAGCGCACCTCGGGGCCGGTGTGCCAGCTCAGCAGCGCGAGCAGCTTGTTGCGCAGGCTCACGCCCTCGACCTTGAGGAGATACCGGCGCAGGTTCACGCCCGTGTGCAGGTGTACGTCCATCGGATTGCCGGTGAGCGAGCGCATGAAGAGGCCGGCGGCCCCGATCGAGAGTGCCTCCCCGGTGCCGGAGAGCGACAGGCCGTCCGCGAGGGCTCGCGCGAGCATCCGCGGGATCTCCGGGTAGCTGTCGCAGCGGGTGATCGCCTCACCCAGCTCGCCGATCGCCGGCGTTTCCTCCGGGCTCGTGTGGAAGCCCAGAGGACGCCGCAGGAGCTCGTACTCGTCGAGCAACGGCTCGATGTCCTTCAGGATGGGCGGGGTGGGGAATCGGCTGACGTAGCGGACGGCGGGCCGCATCAGGAACTTCGTGTGCTCGCGGCCCAGCCAGTCGAGCGCACGCCACGTGAACATCGGGAAGATGAAGTAATGATCGTCGAGCATGTTCTTCGGGATCGCCACGGTCAGGAGCAGGTCCAGCGCCTCGCCATGCGGAACGTTGTCCCAGAGCCAGAGGAAGTGACGGTCGGCGCCATTGTAGAGACCCCGATCCACGCAGGCCAGGAACGCCTTCTTGGTCGCCTCGACGCCGCCCGAATCAAGCGGCTCGGCATCCGCCAGGATGTACGGGCCCATGTTCGGGTGGTTGATGTGCTTGTTCGACAGCGCGACGTGCTGGAGGATCGGCAGGAAGCGCTGCTCGCCCGACACCCGGTCGACCGTATGGTGCAGCGCATGAATCCCGACGAGCGGGTGCAGCGGCCCGCCGTGGTGGCCGGGCGGCAGGTCCGAGGACCGTGTGACCGCGAGCGCGGACGCGGTGAGGATCTTCTTGACCGAGACGCCCTCCCGCAGCTTGGCCAGGGTGGCCTCGAGGATCCGGTTCCCGTCGGTCTCCTCGACGAACTGCACCAGGGGCTCGATCTCATCGGAGAATCGTACGGG
>DATKMD010000194.1:0-4367 GCA_035542075.1 Thermoanaerobaculaceae bacterium | reverse complement strand
CGGGCTTCACCCCCCTGTGCGCCTCGCCTCACGGCAGGTCGCCGTGAGAGCGTGAGAACGCTGCACACGCCCTCACTTGAAGATCTCGGCGAAGAAGTCCTTCATCGCCTGCCAGGAGCGGCGGTCGGCCTGGGCGTTGTACGCCATCCCCTTGGAGTTGTCGTTGCCCGCATCCGGGTTGGTGTACGCGTGCACCGCGCCCCCGAACTGGATGACCTGCCAGTTCACACCGGCCGCGCGCATGCGCCCCTCGAAGGCCTCGACCTCCTTGGTGCTGACGAAGGGGTCGTCGCCGCCCTGAAGCGCCAGAACCTTGCACTTGATGTTCTTGTCGTCCTCCGGGTTGGGGTTGCTGAGGTCGCCGTGGAACGCCACCACTCCGGCGACGTCCGCTCCGCTGCGGGCAAGCTCCAGCGCCACCATTCCGCCGAAGCAGTAGCCGATGGCCGCCACGCGCTTCGGGTCAACCAGGGGGTTCGCGAGCAGCTGCGCCAGGGCCGCCTTTGCGCGAGCCCGCGTCAGCGTGCGGTCGCCCTTGTAGATGCCCGCGGTCTTCCCCGCCTCTTCGGGCGTCGAAGGGCGCACGCCCTTGCCGTAGATGTCGGCCGCGAACGCGACGTAACCGAGCTTTGCGAGCTGCTCGGCGCGCGACTTGGCGTACTTCCCGAGCCCTGTCCACTCGTGCACAACCAGGACACCCGGCCGCGGCCCCTTGACCGCGTCGTCCCATGCAAGGAACCCCTCGAGCGCGGTGTTACCTTCGTTGTACTCGACGACCTTGGTACGGACCTCGGCCCCGGCCGTTGAGAACCCCAGGGCCAGCATCATGACTGTAGCCAGTGCGCGCATGCCTCGTCCCCTCTCCGCATCGCACGATTCAAGGCAACGGGGCGGACGGCTATTCCCCTCGGCGGGATCAGGTGCGCACGGCAGACATCCGACCCCGGACGCCTGTCCAGCTAGTCGTAGCCCTCGTCGGCCATGGCGAAGAGCACGACGGACTCGAGCTGCGCAGTCAGCTCCGCGCCGGGCTCCGAAACCTCATCGAACCACTCGGCGAGGGCATCCACGAGCACGGCCCTCGGTGTCGTGGCCACCGTGCGTGGCAGCCACTCCCGCCGCAGCCGGCCGCGCCAGTCCTCGCCCGCCTCGGCGGCGCCGCGCGCGAGGAGGAGCAGCTCTCCGACCGGATCTGGTGGGCTCATCGTGGCTCCTGCGCCGAGTTTAGCCCAGTTTCGCCGCGCGGCGCGCGGCCTCGGCACCCACCTCGCCGTTGGGATCGCGGGACACCGCCTCGCTGTACGCCGCCTTGGCATCCTGGCGACGTCCGAGCTTCTCCAACGCCTCACCGCGCAGTAACGAGACCATCGCTTCCCCGGGGAGGAGCTTCTCGGCGGCCTCCAGGTTCCCAAGAGCGGCGGACGGATCGGGCTCCACCAGCAGTTCTCCGGCTACCAGCCGCGACACGTAGACGTTGCCGGCCAGTTGGGCCCCCTGGCGCGCCTCGTCCACCGCTGCCCCCTTCTGCTTGAGGCTCAACAGGCTCACCGCGTGGAGCGTCCGGATAACCCCGGCCTTCGGGGCCAGGCGTACGGCCTGCGCGAGCTTCCCCTGCGCTTCCGCCAGTTTCTTCTGCCCGAGCAGGGCCTGCCCCTCGGAAGCGAGGTCCCAGGCGGGGCGCTCTGCGATCACGTCGGCCATCTCGACGCGGTAGACCTCACTCCGCATGGGCCTGGCCTGTACGTCGGCCGGGAGGGTCGCGACCCGCTTCTCTGCGGTTGCGAGTCGCTCGGCCGACATCGGGTGCGAGGCGAAGAGCTTCTCCACCGCGCCCGGCTGGCGCTTCTGGAGGTCGAGCAGGACTTTCTGGGTCTCGATCATTCCGCGGGGTGAATACCCGGCCTTGACCGCGTAGTCCAGGCCGAGCTCGTCGCTCTGCCGCTCCTGGTCGCGCGAGTACTTGGCGAGGACGACCTGCGCGCCGATCACGGCTCCAAGCGTGATGAGCCCCCGGTTCTTCACGTCCTGGGACTCCATGTAGACCTCGCCCCCGACCAAAACCGCGGTGGTCAGAATCTGCCGGTTGTAGGCCGCGACCGCGTGCCTCGCTGTGACATGCCCGACCTCGTGGCCGAGCACCGCGGCGAGTCCGTCCTCCGACTCGAGCCGCGAGAGAAGCCCTCGGGTGATGCATATCTTGCCGCCCGGCAGCGCAAAGGCGTTCACCTCGGGGCCGTTGACCGCCGTGAACTGGTACGGGAGACCGGGGCGATGGCTGACCCCGGCCACCGCCAGACCGACGCGCTCGACGCTGGCCTGCACATCCTTCCCGTCGATGGGCCCGAGCGAGCTCTGGATCGCACCTGGGTAGTAGCTGATGCCCATGCGGATCTCGCCGGCCTCGCCAATGAGGTCGAGCTGGGACTTCCCGGTCACCGGGTTGGTCGAGCACCCGGCGAGCACAACGAGCGCCAGGCTCGAGAGCGCGAGAAGAGTCCTTCGCCGCATCACCGTCCCCCCCTCACCCAGGATTCTACCCACGAGGCACCTTTTGTCCACAAGCCGCCCTTGGAGGGCGGCCTCGACCCCTGGCCCATGCGCTGCGTTCACGCTCCGTCAGCTGGTACGGTGCCAGACGGTCCCGTGCGGGGTGTCCTCGAGCACGATGCCGCGCTCCGCCAGTTCCTTCCGGATCTCATCTGCCCGCGCGAAGTCGCGCGCCGCGCGGGCGGCGACTCGTTCGGCGATGAGGCTTTCGATCTCGGCTTGCTCTGCTGGTGTATCGGAGGCTGTCACTACGCCCACGCCAGCAGTCGCCGTCACACCGGAGGTATGCACCGTGTCGACGCGCGGCACGATCCCCAGCACGGCATCGACGCGAGCGAGGGCCGCGTCCACCAGGGGGCGCGCCGCAGCTCCTATGCCGCCGGCGTCGAGCGCCTGGTTGACAGCGGTCAACAGCGTGTGCAGCGCCGCCAGAGCCCGGGCCGTGTTGAGATCGTCGGCAAGCCCGGCGTCGAACTCGGCCTCGAACTCCCCCACCGCGGTTGCCGGCAGCGAACCCTCGCCCGCCGCCGGCGGAGTGTGGGCAAGCCGGCGCATGGTGTTCCTTATCCGCTCGATCCCGGCCGCCGCCGCGTGCATGCCGTCGGACGTGAAGTTGAGCTTCTGCCGGTAAGGGACCGAGATCAGAAGGTAGCGGATCGCCAGCGGGTCGTGGCCCTTCTCCAGGAGGTCGCGCAGCGTGTAGAAGTTTCCGAGCGACTTCGCCATCTTCTGTCCCTCGACGAAGAGATGCTCGGCGTGCAGCCAGAGGCGCACGAACGGCGCACCCGTGGCCCCCTCGCTCTGCGCGATCTCGTTCTCGTGGTGCGGAAAGATGTTGTCCACCCCGCCGGTGTGGATGTCGAAGCTCTCCCCGAGAAGGCCCATGCTCATCGCGGAGCACTCCAGGTGCCAGCCGGGCCGACCGGGCCCGAGCGGCGTGTCCCACGAAGGCTCGCCCTCCTTGGGTGCCTTCCAGAGGACGAAGTCGCGCACGTCCTCCTTCTCGTACTCGTCGGCGTCCACCCGGGTGCCGGCCCGCACCTGCGCCACATCGATACCGGAGAGTTTCCCGTACCCGGGGAACGTCGCGATGCGGAAGTAGGTCGAACCGTCCTGCACGTACGTGTGGCCGCGCTCGTTCAGACGCTGCACGAGCTTCACCATCTGCGGTATCCACTCGGTGGCGCGCGGGTAGTGCTCGGCGCGTTCCACACCGAGTGTGTCGAGGTCCTCGAAGAACGCCGCGACGTAGCGGTCGGTGAACTCGCGCAGGGAGATCCCTTCCGCCGCGGCACCCTTGATCGTCTTGTCGTCGATGTCGGTCAGGTTCATCACCTGGGTCACCCGGTACCCGAACGATTTGAGGGTGCGCCGCAGGATGTCCTCGAAGAGAAACGTGCGGTAGTTCCCGATGTGGGGGAAGTTGTACACCGTCGGGCCACAGGTGTACATGCGGACGTGGCCCTTCTCCAGCGGGTCAAGCGTCTCCACCCTGCGGCTCGCCGTGTTCAGGAAGCGAATCTCCCGTGGCATCGCGCCTCCGAGGCGAATTGTACGTCGAAAGCGTCCGACACCGACCGAGAACGGCTGCGCAGCGACTTCCGAGCCCAGCGTCTCAGAACGCGGGTGCGATGAGCCCCCCGCCGGAGGGCGGCACCTCCCAAAGCGTTGCCGCAGCCTCGGGGTGCCCGGCGAGCCCGTGCGAGACCGCGAGGCGGTGCCCGATCCACCAGCCCAGCGCGGCGCCAGCGAGCACGTCGGTGGGGTAGTGGACCCCTTCGTGGAGACGCTGAAGCCCAACGCCGGTCGCGACCGAGTAC
>DATKMD010000193.1:0-3745 GCA_035542075.1 Thermoanaerobaculaceae bacterium | reverse complement strand
CAAGGCCGGCGCGGAGATGAGCTTCTCGAGAGTTCCGCCGCAGTGCGGGCACAGCGTGAGGGGCGCGGTACCGAGGCGCTGCAGAACCTCGGTGCGCTCCCCACAGTGTGTGCAGCGGTACTCGTACAACGGCATGGTGCGCCTCCGGGCGCGGGTTGAGCGCCCAAGACTGAGATTCTACATCAAGAAGCCTACTCTGTCGATGGGACCTGGACTCGGATCCCGCTGGCGGATTCCTTCTCCTTCTTGATCAGGGTGAGGCAGCTGAACGCGTAGAGCACGCGCGCGTTCAAGCCCGCGGAGAAGGGGCCCTGGTCGCAGAGGTCGAACAGCGTGCGGCGGCCGTCCACCAGGTTCAGCAGCTCCTCCTCGCCGGCCTCGAGCTGGAAGTCGGAGAGGTGTTCGGGTATCGGCGGGCGGGAGAACACCGATCCCTTGCCGCCCAGCCTCGCCACCAGCCGCTTCGCATCGGCGACCGTCTTGCACCCGTGCAGGACAGCTCTCGGCGTCGGGATGCGCAGCTTGTACACCTCGTCGGCCCGGTCCTCGCCAAGCGTGAAACTCACCAGCCCTTCGTTGAGGTCGAACAGGCTCCAGACGATCCGCTGGACCTGCTGGAGCACGGCCGCGCGCATCTCGGCCTCGGTCAGCAGCCCCATCTCGACAAGCACCTGCCCGTGCCTTTTCCCCGGGTTGCCGAGGAGCTGGAGCGCGGACTCGCGGTACTGGGCCACTGTGATCTGGCCCGAGGCGAGCAGCGAGTCGCCGAGTGACTCGCCGCGGTTGGTCGAGGACGCGAAGATGATGTCGCCGCCCAGGATGTACACGCGCTTGGAGAATTCGCCGAGCTGGACCTCCAGCACTCCGGGGACGCGGTTGCGGTGGATTGTGGCGAGCATCTCCGGCATGGGCATGTCGGCGAGGGCCCCGACGAAGATGTGGCGTGCCTCGTGTGTCACAACGCAGATGGTATCACGCAGAACGGCGTCGCACAGGGCGCGGAGCGAGGGGGAGGACGCTGTTCCCGGGCAGAGAGGAAAGGTACCGCTCGGAGGCGTGCAGGTGCGAACGTTCGCAGGTTCATAGGCACCACAACAAGGTCAAAGGGAAGAGGGACAGGGTAGAGGGGGTGACATCGATCGCTTTCCGTTGTGTCGTTCCTTCGACCTCTTGCCTCTGGCGTTTCACCGTTCTCGTCGAACCGTCGAACCTCCCGCAGAGTCGTTCTGACGGCCGGGGGGACGGGGAGGTCGCGGTGACAAAGGTGGCGGAAGCGCATGGGAATCGAACCCACCCCCCGGTGCCGCAACGGCACGGGGCAACGGTTTTGAAGACCGCGAGAGCCACCAGGCCCCTTGCGCTTCCGTGCCGAGTCTAGCATCGGGGGTCGGGTTCCCTGCTGCGAGTCGCCGGCGGTCGGCAGCGGGCGGTGAGACACAGGAGCGGGGGGATGCGCGATCCCGGTTGGCGTGCGGTTCGACAGGGATGGGCGCGGAGCGGGATTCACTCCCGCGGAGCGCCGGGGGGATCGGGGGGGCGCGAGGCGGGTGGTGGTGCGGAGGGCCGAAGTGCCCCCCGCGAACGGATAGTGGTGGAGCCGACCAGGATCGAACTGGCGACCTCTTGAATGCCATTCAAGCGCTCTCCCAGCTGAGCTACGGCCCCACCAGGGACGGGAAAGCTATCAAGAGAAGCCGCACGTGTCAACCGCGGCCGTGCGGATCCCCCTTACAGGCGCTATACTTCCGCCGCTCCAAACGGCCGGGCGAGCACGGCCGTATACGAGTTCGGAGGTTGGACTTGGGATGGGGGTTCTGCGTCTGCTGGCACGGGAGAAGGTGAGCGTCGAGCGCGACGATCGGCAGTTGGCGGCGCTGGCGCGCGGCGGAGATGAGGCCGCGTTCGCGCTGCTGGTCCGGCGGCACCAGGTCGGAGTCCGCCGGTGCGCAGCCCGCATCCTGGGTGATGCGGAGGAAGCTCGCGACATCGCCCAGCTCGCCTTCGTGCGCGCGTGGGAAAACCTCGCGAAGTACGACGCCGCCTGGGCGTTCTCGACGTGGGTGTACCGGATCGCTTCAAACCTCGCGATCGACGTGCTGCGTTCCCGGGAGAGCCGCGACCGGACCCACACCGCGCACCTGCGGATCGTCGGGGATTCGGTCGGCCCGACCGCGCCCCAGGACCTGCAGGAGGGCGAGGTGCGGCGGATCTTCGCGGAGCTCGCCGAGCTTCTGACGCCGACTCAACGGGTGGCGTTCGTGCTGCGGGAGGTGGAAGGCATGGCGACCGGGGAGGTGGCAGATACGCTGGGGTGCAGCGAGGCCACCGTCCGCAACCACGTCTTCCAGGCCCGAGCGACGCTGCGCAAGGAGCTTGCCGCCCGCTATCCCGAATACCTCCCCAAGGGGGGTGGCCGGTGATCAGTTGTCTCGAAGTGCGTCGGATGGCGCCCAGGTTCGTGGCGCTCGAGGTGGCGCCCGATGTCGAGCGGGAGATCCGCCTCCACCTCGCGGGCTGCGCCGCGTGCCGTGAGATGGTGGCCGAGCGCGATCCGGCCCTGGTTCTCGCGTGGGCGGTGGCGGCCGACGCCGACGCGCCCGATGACGAGCGCTTCGTGGCCGAGGTGTTGGGCCAGATTCACCAGCGCCGGCTGGAGCGGATGCTCGGCGGCAAGCGGCCGCGAATCGTGGCGGCGGCGGCAGCGGTGCTGGTGGTGATCCTCGGGGGCACGGCGGTAGTTCGACAGCTGGCGAGGCCGGCCACGACCTCGGCCGTGGCGTCGGTCGCAGCACCGGGCCCCCGACCGGTCGCAGTCGAACCGGCCTTCATCGAAGTCGACGGTGCGGGGGTACGCCTGTACCAGCTCGCGCCGCCATCACAGTCACGCGACGCGATCCAGGTGGCGTTCGTCGTGGATCCGCACCTGGAGCTCTAGTTGGGCAGGGCATGGGTCGCGGCGGTCGCACTGGCGGCGGGGAGTGCCCTCGCCGCCGATCAGGAACTGCGCGTCTTCCAGTTCCACTTCCGTCCGGCTCGTGAGGCCGCGACGCTGGTGGAACCTATGCTCTCGGCGGAGGGCAGCATCCTCCTGCAACCCGGCGTGAACGCGATCACGGTGCGGGACAACGCCGGCGTGCTCAAGAGGGTCGCGGAAGCGCTCGCGAGCTGGGACGTGGCACCGCAGTCGTACAGGGTGCGGGTCCGGGCGTTCCTCGCATCGAAGGAACCCAGGCCGTCCGGGACGCCGCCCGCGCCGATCCCCGAGCTCGGCGAGAAGCTCTACCTCCTCTTCCCGTTCACGAAGTACCAGGAGGTGGCGTCGCTCCAGGTCACCGCGGCCGACGGCAGCACGGTGGAAGCGACTGCCGGCGAGAAGTACCACGTGCGGTTCGTGCTGAGGAGCATACCCGGGGAGCCGGAACGTGTGCAGCTCGCGCAGCTCCAGTTCGCGCGCCGCGAACGTGCCGCAGACAACACCGAGATTCTGAGCCCCCTGCTGCGGGCCACCGTCAGCCTCCTCATGAAGCAACCGTCGGTCTTCGGCGGGGCGCGCTCCGAGAACGCGAACCAGGCGCTGTTCCTCGTGTTGCTGGCCGAGCGCGAGGGGAAGCAGTGACCGAGTTCGTCGTACGGCTGGGTACGGCGGAAGGCTCCGTCCTCGAGCAGCGGCACCGCGCCCTGAACGAGGAATCGCTCCGCCGCGAGCTGGAGGGCAAGGGGTACACGGTATTCCGTGTCTGGGAGC
>DATKMD010000192.1:0-5082 GCA_035542075.1 Thermoanaerobaculaceae bacterium | reverse complement strand
CCGGACGGCCTCGCGCTTGTACTGCTCGTCAAACCGCTTCCGCGCTCGCCCCATCGGACACCCCCTGTGAGGAATCTGTCCTCACATCAGGTGTCCACCAAACCGGGCCAGGTCCATTGTGAGCGGTGAGAGGTTGCCCTCTCACGCCTTTCGCCTCTCACCTCTCACCTGAACGTCTCACGGCTCACCTCTCACCTCTCACAGTTGGCCCCATCCCGCCACTTGCGTACTTCCCCCGCCCCCCCTACCTTGCCGCCGCCAACACTATGAGCCCCCTCGTCTAGGTTCCCGGCAACCGCGGTACTCCGTGCACATCCGCAACATCGCCATCATCGCCCATGTCGACCACGGGAAGACCACGCTCGTGGACATGATGCTGCGCCAGGCGGGCGTGTTCCGCGCCGGCCAGCAGGTGATGGAGCGCGTGCTCGACTCCAATCCGCTGGAGCGCGAGCGGGGGATCACCATTCTCTCGAAGAACACCGCGGTGCGGTGGGGCGACGTGAAGATCAACATCGTCGACACCCCCGGCCACGCGGATTTCGGCGGCGAGGTCGAGCGCATCCTCAAGATGGTGGAGGGCGTGCTGCTGCTGGTGGACGCGGCCGAGGGGCCGATGCCGCAGACCCGGTTCGTCACCCGCAAGGCGCTGGCCCTGGGCCTCAAGCCGATCGTGGTGATCAACAAGATCGACCGCGCCGACGCCGAGGCGCTGCGGGTCCACGACGAGGTGCTCGAGCTGTTCCTGGACCTCGAGGCTTCGACCGAGCAGATCGACGCGCCGTTCCTGTACGCCTCGAGCCGGTTCGGTGTGGCGTACCGGGAGTTGCCCGAGCGGCGCCAACCCCCGTTCGACGGCGATCTGAAGCCCCTGTTCGAGGCGATCCTCGCCCACATCCCGGCGCCGAAGGCCCGCACGGGCCCGTTCCAGATGCTGGTCTCGACCATCGATCACTCGAATTACGTCGGGCGCATCGCCATCGGGAAGATCGAGCGCGGGACCGTGCGGGCGGGCCAGACCGTGGCGTTGCTCCCGTGGGGCGAGCCGGGTCTGGTTCCCGAGGGGACGTTCCCCAAGGCCAAGGTCGCGCAGCTCCACGGCTTCGAGGGGCTGGCGCGGGTCGAGATCGAGGCGGCCTCGGCGGGCGAGATCGTCGCCTTGAGCGGCCTCGAGGGCATCGAGATCGGGCAGACGGTCACCGACCCGGAAGCGCCCGAGCGGCTCGCCGGCATCGCGGTCGAGGAGCCCACCATCACGGTGGACTTCTCGGTGAACAACGGGCCGTTCGCGGGCCGCGACGGGCGGTACGTGACCAGCCGGCAGATCCGGGAGCGGCTGTTCCGCGAGGTGGAGCGCAACGTCGCGCTACGGGTGGAGGAGACCGACTCGCCGGACACCTTCCGGGTGGCGGGCCGCGGCGAGCTGCACCTCGGCATCCTGATGGAGACGATGCGGCGCGAGGGCTACGAGTTCCTGGTGTCGCGGCCGCGGGTGATCACCCGCGAGGGTCCGCACGGGGAGATGCACGAGCCCTACGAGGAGCTGCTGATCGACGTCGCCGAGCCGCTGGTGGGCACGGTGATGGAGAAGCTGGGGCCGCGGCGGGCCGAGCTGGTGGAGATGAAGAATCCGGGCCACGGCACGGTGCGTATGGCGTTCCGGATCCCGGCGCGCGGGCTGTTCGGCTACCGATCCGAGTTCCTCACCGACACCCGCGGCACGGGCGTGATGCACCACCGGTTCCTGGAGTACGGGCCCTGGGCGGGCCCCCTGGCCGGCCGGAGCCGCGGCGTGATGGTGAGCATGATCCAGGGAACCGCGGTGGCCTTCGCGCTGTTCAATCTGCAGGAGCGGGGGGTACTGTTCGTGCGCCCCACCGAGCCGGTGTACGAGGGGATGGTGGTGGGCGAGCACTGCCGGACGGGGGACCTGGACGTGAACCCGGCCAAGGGGAAACGGCTCACCAACATGCGGCAGTCGGGGTCGGACGAGGCCGTCTTGCTGGAACCGCCCCGGGACATTACCCTCGAACTCGCTCTCGAGTACATCGAGGACGACGAGCTGATCGAGGTGACGCCCGGGGCCGTGCGGCTCCGCAAGCGCGCCCTCGGCCAGTCGGAGCGGAAGAAGCTCGCCCGGGCCGCCCGGGCGGTGGCGGACTGATGTCATCGGAGTCCCATGGCCGGCTCGAACCTGATCTGGAGGGCGGGATGAACGCGCGCAGGGCGTCGGAGCCGCGGATCGTGATGCGCGGGCGTCGCGGGGACGACGACGAGGAGAAGGAGTTCGAGGACCTCGACGAGTTCGACGAGAACGAGGAGTTCGAGGACGAGGATCTCGACGAGGATCTCGACGACGAGGAGCTGGACGAGGAAGAAGAGGACTTCGACGACTTCGAAGAGCTGGACGAGGAGTACGACGACGACGAGGCGGTCCCTCGGCGCGGCGGCGGCCGCCCACGCCGGGAATGGGACGGGTCGTGAATTATGGTCGCCAGTTGCGCAGACGGCGAAGGAGAAAGCCTTCCTTCTGGGCAACTTGCCGTCTGGCAACTTGGTACGGGCCAGTAGCTCAGGTGGTTAGAGCGCACGCCTGATAAGCGTGAGGTCGGTGGTTCAACTCCACCCTGGCCCACTGTGCTGAACCCGAAGCCCTGCCTGAGGTTACGACCTCGGGCAGGGCGTCGGACTTTCTGAGGAATCGGCCGGTGTGTCCGTTCCTGTGTCCGTTGTGAGCCCGTCCGACGTCAGGATCGCCCGCTTGGCAAGCGCCTGTCGCTGCGTGGCTGGGTCGGCGGCCGTATAGCACAGCGTGAGCGTCAACGGGGAGCGCCAGCCGCCGAGGTCCATCAGATCCCGCAGCGGAACACCCTTCAGTTCCGTGGCGAACTTCCGTCGCAACGCATGCCATCCTCGGGCCGGTTCGGGTGCGAGCCCGGCGCGCCGCTCCAGCTCCAGCCACCACGACCGCACCAAGTGCCTCGATACGGGGACTGCGGGGTCGGTGGGGGAGGGGAAGACCCAATCGCTTGCATGACTCAGCGCATGACGCTGGCGCAAGGCCACGAGCGCGGCGTCAGTGAGCGGGGTCGTATGATCGTACCCCATCTTGTCGGCACAGCCCCGCCACCTCACGGTGCTTTCCGCATCGTTGATGTCATCCCACCGCAGTTGCCGGACGCTGGCGATGCGGTGGCCGGTCTCATGCACCAGCAGTAGCGCGAGATCGGCCAGGGGGTGAACGGCCGGGGCGATGCAGCGGAGGGCGTGGTACTGGGCCGCTGTGCAGACCGGCCGCCGGACCGTCGTGACCCGGGGCCAGGGCGAGCCCTTCAGCGGATTCCGGTCCAAGAGGAATTGACCGGTTGGCGTGCGGACCAAACGCGGGACCTGGCAACACACATCTTGGGTAACGCTCGGCCCGGCACGCCGCAAGCTTGCGCGCGCTGGCACCTTCATGCGCTAGCTAGACGGCCGTGGGATTGCGCATAAACCAGGCGCGCCAATAGTCGTACACCTTCGCTGCGAGGCCGAGGGTCGTGATGCTCGAAAAACCCAATGCCTCGGCGACTGCCGGATCGGGGTTCACCACCAATGGCGCATAGGGGTGCACGCTGGTAGGAGCTTCGGTACTTTGGACGGCTTTGTGGTGCTGTGCTTCCGGCACCATGTGCTTAGCGCCAGTCGCAATGTGAGACACTAGCTGAAGCAGCGGCTCACTCTTCCGCGCTGATTCTCTCCTGAGCTTCCCGTTCTTCCCAGGGAACAACCAATCGAGCATGTGCTCGGCGGTGACAAAGAAATCGTATGCTGGGTCCGCGTCGCTCGGTGCGAGTTGAATGCGTTCAAGGTCGCGCCCGAGCTTGGCTAGCAAGTCCTTGGCATGGGCAAGTTGGAAGAAGCCTCGCATGCAGGCGCTGGTTAGGTGGCCGTGCCGAGTCGGCCTACGGCACGTCCACGTCCCTAAAGTGGTCAAACACGTAGAGCTGTTTTATGAGATGGGCCATCTGCAACGCCGATCTGACGAGGCGCAGAATTCCAAAAAGAAAGTCGCCATACGAGATGCTGCGAACTGATCCAGTCCCATCAAGCCGATAGTCGATCGTCCCCGTCCTGGGGTTATAGTGGGACGAGTTGTGACCGATCGCATTTCGTAGCTTGGAGTCCAGCGCAGGGGCGAGCCAGGCTTCAAGCCAAGGCAGGTCAGAAAGATACGCCACTTTCGGCGCGTTGCTCTTCCTGTGAAACTCCGCCATAGAGTGAGGAGCGAATTTCTTGCCCAGGGTGGGATGCGGCGCGTACAGGTTGTGGTTCCCGCGGCGCTGGACGTTCGCTATACCGGAGACGAGAGTGAGGGCACGTGCTATCGCCTCATAGAGATCGACGTAGAGAGACTTCAGCTCGTGAAAGGCTCTCGGCGCGGTGACCGCAAGGTCGGGCGGGAACGATGACCTCAGATCCGCCGGATCCCAGTAGGGGAGAACGGAACGGAAGTCATCCGCCCTCTCAACGAAGCGGAGCAGGAGTTCTAACAGAGCGCGCCGCGAATCTCTGAGATAGCCACCAACTAGCGCTTCGTTGATGAAGGCGATGAATTGCGGCCGACTGCTCCTCAGTAGACTGGTAAGCTCATTGTACATCGTCGATATGAGCCCAACATGACCTTCGGAGGTAAACACGCCTCCCAGCATGATTTCCAGGAGCTGGAAGAGCGCACGCTGGCGATCAATGGGCTGCTCGACGGGCCAGTCGAGGTACTTGCCGATGCCTTTGCCAAAGTGGTCCCAGTTCTCGAGTAGGAAGTTGCGGGTTATCCGCTGGAACTCGGGACCGTCACTTGCCAATAGACCGTAGAAGGACGCTATACGGCGCATTCGCTTCTCATATTCAGGCCCGAGTCTCATGATCGCCGTGATGAATGGCGATGGACCGAGCGTCTCCGCGTACGCTGTATCGGTAGCGAAGTCGGGACTATACATGTGGAAGTATTTCGCGCCTTCCTCTGACCCTACGAGCGTGGCGCCATGCAGGTCCTGAAGTCCCTTCACCGTCCCAGCCTCTTGATCTGTGACGAAGACTCCC
>DATKMD010000191.1:0-10350 GCA_035542075.1 Thermoanaerobaculaceae bacterium | reverse complement strand
CGCAGTAGAGCTTGTTGCACCCGTACATCGTGATGGGCGCGAGCCACGCGGGCTCGGCCACCTTGCCGGCCGCGCGCTTGGTGTCGAGATCCGGGAGGCCATACACCGCGATCGAGCTCGGAAAGAGGAACTTGACCGGGTACCCGAGCGAGCGGGCCTCGTCGACGGCGAGGCGGAGGAGATTCAGCGTGCCCTGGACGTTCACCTCGTGGGCCGTCTCCGGAACGAATTCCGCCCGCGTGGAGAGGAGCGCCGCCAGATGGAAGACGACCGAGATCTCGAACTCGCTCCTCAGCCGCTCGAGCAGGTGACGGTCGAGAATGTCCCCGACCCGACTGGCGGCACAGTGCCGGGCCACCCCGGCGTCCATCGCCCGGACATCAAGGGCCAGGACATCGTAATTTCCGAGGTCCGCGAGGTGATGGATCAGGCCGTGCCCGACCTCACCGCCCGCGCCGGTCACCAAGACAACCGGCTTGCGCGCCATGCGTGACCTTCTCCTCGCGCCAACGAGAAGCAAGGCCAGTGCCATGACGGAACGGCGGCGGTTCACGAAGTTGCGGCAGGTCATTCGGCCGGATTCGGGATGCTGCCGCCTCAGCCGGGGAGCCGTTGCCCCACCGAACCCTCCAGGTTCGGACGCTGTCCCAGTGATAAGCGGTCAATGCGTCGAGTCTGACGCTGGCATCGTCCTTGCCTTCAACGAGCCCGGAGCCTCAAGAACGGGCCGGGAGGAGGAGCGGATGGTGATCCGCGTGGGCATCAACGGCTTTGGCAGAATCGGACGAATCTTCCTCCGGACATGCCTCGGTCGGAACGATCTCGAGATCGTGGGGGTCAACGACCTCACGGATGCCGCGACGCTTGGCCATCTCTTGAGGCACGACTCGGTGCACGGCTCCATTCGGGCCGTCGTCGAGGCCAAGGAGTCCTCGCTGTTCGTGAACGGGCGCGAAATCCGGGTGTCGGCGGAGAAGGACCCGGCGCGGCTGCCCTGGCGGGATCTGGCGGTAGACGTCGTGGTCGAGGCCACGGGCAGGTTCCGAGATCGTGCGAGCGCCCAGAAGCATCTGGCCGCGGGCGCGAAAAAGGTCCTGATCACAGCGCCCGCCCAGGAGCCGGATCTCACCGTCGTGCTGGGCGTCAACGAGCGGTCCTACGATCCCAACCGGCATCACATCGTCTCCAACGCCTCGTGCACGACCAATTGTGCCGCTCCCGTCATCGACGTGTTGCACGGGACCTTCGGAATCCGGCGCGGCTTCCTGTCCACGGTGCACGCCTACACGAACGACCAGCCCATTCTCGACTTCGCGCACAAGGACCTGAGGCGAGCCCGGGCAGCGGCCTTGTCGATCATTCCCACCACGACGGGTGCCGCGCAGGCGGTGGCGCTGGTGCTTCCGGAGCTCGAGGGGAAACTGGACGGCGTCTCGATCCGAATCCCGACGCCCAATGTCTCGCTGGTGGATCTCGTCGCCGAGCTGGAAGCTCCCGCCACCGTCGAGGCGGTCAATGAAGAGTTTCAGGCTGCTGCCGCCGGCCGGCTCAAAGGGATCCTGGACGTGACCGGAGAGGAGCTGGTCTCGGTGGACTTCAACGGCAACCCCCACTCGGCTATCGTGGACCTACTGTCGACGGCCGTGGTCGCGGGCAGCTTGGTGAAGGTCTTGGCCTGGTACGACAACGAGTGGGGGTATTCGTGCCGTCTCCGCGATCTCATCATCTACATGGCGCAGGCTGGTCGTGACGGCTTCGAGCGGCGGGCGCCGCATCTGCCGACGCGAAGGGAGACACCATGATTGCCCGTGACTTGATGACTCCTGATCCGATGACCCACCGCAGGCGAGCATCGCGGAAGCGTGGGACGTGAATGCGCGGGCTGGCGGTCAGTCACCTCTCCGTAGTCCGGGACGGTCCCTCGTGGGCATGGTGAGCGACCGCGATCTTGCCCACGTCGATATCGGCCGGATGCTGAAGCTCGAGGGGCCGACGCTCAGGGAGGAGCTGGCGACACCAATCATTGGGCTCATGAGCTCGGACGTGATCTGCGTTGAGCCGAAGGTGGAGATCGGCGACGTGATCGCGCTCCTGCTCGAGCACAAGATCGGGGCAGCCCCGGTGGTCGAGGCCGAGACCCACGAAGTGGTCGGGATCATCAGCTACGTGGACGTGCTTCGGGCGGTCCAGGACGTGCTGAAGAAAGACTGACCTCCGGCCGTGACGATCTCGGAGCCGCCGGCGAAGAGCATTTGCGGCGCCGTCGGCGTCAGAAAGCGGTGAGCAGGTCATCAACCAGGCGCACGAGACTCCGGCCATCCTGAGCCCGCAGCCGAAGGGAAGTCCAGAACGGTTGGGGCCCGGTATGGTGAAACGTCTGGAGAATCGTGGCGTGGGCGTGCCCGCCCGCCGCCGCCGCGAGCCGCAGGCTCTCGGTGAAGGGGATGGAGTCGTCGCCAGCCCCATGAGCGATCAGCAGGCGGCCGGAGAGGCGGGAGACGGCGCGAAGCGGCGAGAGGCGGTCGAGGGCCTCTCGACCCGGCGGGGGGAGTTGGGCCAGCAGGAAGGCCACCTGGTCCTCGCGCCGGTTGAGCGCGAGGGCGAGGACGACTCGCCCATCCGCCACGAGCTGGCCCTCGAGATGGCCGGTGTCCTCTTCGGGATCGGCGAGCCTCCGTTCGGCGATGCGGCGGAGGAGGCGGCGGTCCTCGTCATGCTCGACGAAGCCGCCCAGCAGGGCCAGCAGCTTCCAGCGATTATACGCGAGCGGTTGCTGCAGATAGCGGCGTCCCTCGAACTCATGCGCGCCGGTCGTGATGTAGACGATGACGTGCCGGAGGTCGGCATAGCCCCCGAAGCTTCCGACGATCCGCAGGGAGGGCAGATCAGCGGCAGCCAGGAGGGCAGGCCCGGCGCCGAAGCTGAAGCCCGCGATACCCACGGAATCGCTGAGCCCGGCGACGTAGCGGAGGCCGGCGCGGATCTCCGCCACCTCCGCCCCGCCGAGGGCGAACGTCGTCAGCCCGGGGAACTGGGGAACCAGGACGATCAGTCCCGCCCTGGCGAGCAGGCGGGCGAGCCGGACCAGGTCCGGCTGGCGCCGCCCGAGGGGCGAAAGGCCGTGGACAAGGAGGAGCGCGCCGCGCGGCCTCGCGGGGCGGTAGAGATCGGCGGCAAGCTCCCGCCCGTCTGCGACAAAGAAGATTTCCTCTCGCGCCGGATCCCGGCCGAAAGGAATGAGCCACGCGTCGCCGCCAGAGAGACCGAGGGCAAAGGAGAGGCCGAGGGCCGGCCCGAAGCGGACGGCCAGGCCTAGGGCGATGACAACCCCGGCCGTGACGGCCCCGCCGACCAGCCACCCAGATCGTGGTCGCATCGCCTCCTGGCGCCCGGCGGGTCCGTGCCGAGCGTTCCCTGCGCCTCGTGACCGGCAGCCCCTGGCCGGAGAAGCCTACCACGCGGGCCGGTTTGGCACCTACCGACGGCCAGCATCGGGATGAGAGCGAGGCTGGAATGCAAAGCTGGCTGGTACCGCCGCGGAAAAATCGACGAAAAGTCCCAAGGACTTCGAGCGCGAACGAGCCGCCAAGGTGCGCGGGCTCATCACGCGTGGCTACCTCGGAGGGTGTCCTTCAGCACATCTGAGGTCTTGCACGCTAGCAGCTTCCTTAGGCAGGCCCTCAACCAGGCCACGATGCGGATCAGCCTTCTCTTCGTCATCGGCTCAGTCTTGACGGCCGGCGGATGCGTCTCCATGACCGTCGAGGTCGAACGGGACGCCACTGTCTTAGTTCCGGAGCATGCCAGCTGGGCGTGGCGGCCGAGGCCCTGGGCCCCCTTGGGCGAGTCAGAGTTGCATCCGAGGGTGGACAATCCCACCGCGCGTGAGCGTGTGGAGCGCGCCATCGAAGCGGTGCTCCGGGACAAAAGCTTACAGCAAGTCGAGCCGGAGGTGGCCGACTTCCTGGTCGACTATCGCATGGGCGTCTGGGAGGAACAGGTGAAGATAGAGTCACCCCGCGAGGTCCCGCCCAGCCCGCGCAGCGCGGAGATCCCGTCACCTGAGGCGTTGACCGGGTCTGCTGCCAGGATGAGATACGAGGAAGGCGCCCTGCTGATCAGTGTCACCGAGCGGACCACGGGCAGACTGGCATTTCGCGCCGCCGGGCAGCGGGTCCTGGGCAGCCGGCCAATAAGCGACGAGGCCCTGCAGCAAGCGATGGCCGCATTGCTCGAGCGATTCCCGTGAGGCGAGGCCTGTGCAGGGTCCATAGTTCAGGGAAAGTGACAGCGAGGAACGTGCATTGTCCATGCTGACCGCAGTCGACAATCTCATCGTCGTTGGCACGATCTTCTTGCTTTCGGTGTTCGTTTTCGCGCCCCACTGGAAAGGATGGCGTGCGCGATTCCTGAGACGAATTGGGGTGCATCATCCCTAGGCGTCATACGCCAGGGTCAACGATGGCCATCGTGGCGACGGAAGAGGACCCTGCCTGGGCCCGCTTGGGGGTCAGCCGTGCAAGCTCGCGCACAGGAGGAAAAGGATGGTCTCCATCGCTGTGACCCCTGACGATCTCGCGCTGCTCAGCGAGGTCCTTTCGGCCTATCTCGTGGACTTCAGGCGGGAGGTGGCTGGGACGGAAAACCCGACCCTGCGCGGCCACCTGAACGTGCGGCAGGGGCGTCTTGAGAGGCTCCTGGAACGGCTGAGGGCAGCCAGCCCTGCACCCCCGAATGTTCCCCGGTGAGACCCCATGATCGACGAACAGCCGGGCCTCGGGGCGAAACACGCGGTTTAGTCGCGGCAACGGTCCTGGTGGCCCTGGTCTCGGGCTGCGTTGGACCTGTCCGGGGCCTCTATCCCCCTGGCGCCGGTGAGTCCGTCAAGTCCGTCTGGGTTGTCGACCACGGCTGGCATACCGGGGTGGCGGTGCGGCGGGATGACATCCCGGAGGGGGTGTGGCCCGAGCACCTCGACTTTCCGAGGTCCGAATTCATCGAGGTGGGGTGGGGCAATGAGGAGTTCTACGTCGCCCCGCGAGGCACCCTGTGGCTCGCGCTCAAGGCGGTGGTCCGGCCGACGCCGAGCGTCTTGTACTTGGTCGTATTCGACGGCCTAGTGGGGCGGTCCCTCGGCAACCGGGACATCATCGAGCTTCGCATCTCTGAGCCCGGCTTTCGCCGGTTGGCAGCATTCCTGGAAGGGGCCTACGCCCGCGATGCGTTGGGCCGGGCCATCCCGCTCGGCCGGGGCCAGCACTGGAACGGCTGGTTCTACCGAGCTCGCGAGCGCTACTCCTTGCTGAAGACATGCAACACGTGGACGGCGGAGGTCCTTAGAACGACCGGCGCGCCCATTACTCCGCTCTATGCCCTCACGGCCGGTAACGTGATGGCTCAGGTGCGGCGCTTGCCCACGGCGGTGCCGAGTGACTAACGGCATACCGTCACCGCTAGTCACCCGCTTCTGGGGGCACGTATGCCTCACTGGGGCGGCACGGCGCCATGTGTCCGCCTGACGGGCGTGGGGGAAGCCTGAAATTCCGCGTGTCTTCGGACCGAGATCTTCTGGCTGAGAGATTGCACCGACCATCGTGCAGCTCCGATCTCCCGATGAGCTCTTCGACCGAGTGCGGCGTGAGGCAGGTTTGACGTCCACTCAGGACGCACAGTGGATGATGCTGGCGGTCTTCGCGGCGCTCAAGGAACAGATCTCACCGGGCGAAGCGGAGGACGTGTTCGACCAGATAGACAGCGTGAATGTCTTGGTCTCGTGACGACGAGAAGGGGGTGCGAGCGAGGTCCAGTACAGGTGCGTGGAGTGTGGCAATCGCTGCTGCGGGGAATCCATGAAGAAGCTTGGCTGATTGCGCGGAGGCCCCCATCTCGCGACCAGACGGCTGGCGGGTCTCCCGAGAGAGCCATCTCGGGTCCTTGTTAAGGCAAGGGAGGGAGCAATGCCGACTTACGTGGTGCTGACACGACTCACGCCTGAGGCCGTGAAGACCCCCGGCGAGCTGAAGCGGTTGGAGAAAGCGGTGTCCGATCATGTCCGGAGAGACTGTCCCCAGGCGAAGTGGGTCGCCAACTACGCGATCCTGGGCCCCTATGACTACCTGGACATCTTCGAGGCTCCCGACGAGACCACGGCCGCCAAAGTAGTGATGATCATCCGCTCGTACGGCCACGGGCAGACCGAGACCTGGACGGCAATGCCTTGGGAACGGTTCGAGATCGTGCTTCCGAGCTGAGCCGCGGGCGCACGCGAAAGCGGACTTCGCCGGAGCACGCTAACGGCGAAGTGGCCCCAGGAGGCGGCCGTGATCGGCGCAAAGACTTGTTTGCCAAGAGGAGACCCAGCATGGCGACCGTGAAGATCATCGAGTTGGTCGGGGTGTCACCGAAGTCGTGGCATGCAGCGGTTGAGGAGGGATTGAAGGAGGCGGCCAAGACCTTGCACGGGATCAGCGGGATCGACGTGGTCAGCACGACGGCCTCAGTGAAGGACAACAAAATCACCGAGTACCGCGCGACCGTAAAGGTCGCATTCCTCGTCGAAAAGACGAAGTAGTCGCCGAGCGGATGGCTCATGCGAGCGCTTTGAGTGGCAGCAGCGAGAGGTTTGCCTGCCATGGCGCGATGCGAGGCGCGTGGGCGGGTTCCGCTTCTGCGAGCCCCGGGCGCAAGCTACGGCCGGAGATTGATGAGCACCTAATGGTCCAAACATCGTCGGCCACGTCCCTGCTGGCAAGACCCTTCGCTAGGGCGATTTCATTCTCATGAAAAAGGTCGAGGCGGTGATCAGGCCCTTCATGCTCGATGAAGTGAGGGACGCCGTGACCGCTCTGGGAGTTGGCGGGATGACAGTCAGTGAGGTGCGCGGTGTCGGACACCAGCCGGAGCATACTCAGCAGTCCTCCGGCATGAAATACACCATCGACTTGCTTCCGCGGACCAAGGTTGAGGTGGTCGTGGCAGACGAGCTCGTAGAATCCGTAGTGAGCGCGATCTGCAAGGTGGCCTGGACAGGTTCCCCGGGAGACGGGAAGGTGTTCGTGCTACCCATCCTCGAGGCGCTCCGCATTCGAACCGGCGAGATGGGCAGAGCGGCCCTGTGAAGGGGGAAGGACCCTAGGAGGCGAGCAGCCGGAGAAGGACAAGTGCGGGTAGGGATCAACGGATTCGGCAGGATCTGCTGGCTTCTTGCGGACCTGTCTCGATCAGAACGATCTCCAGATAGTAGCGGTCAATGACTTCACGGATGTTCGACAGTGAAGCTTCACTCGTGATGGCGTGGACCGCCGTGCCCCCGACCTGAGGCGTGGTCGCAGGCCGCAACGCGCTGACTCGGGTCTCTCCCGGCCGGCGGCACCTTCGTTGCCCCACCTTCCGCGAGCGCCAATAAAGCATGACTTGGGAAGCGATCAGAAATCGGCGAGGGACCGGTTGATCGCCCCGAACCTCCGGAGCCCAGCAAGGTTGGGTTGCTGCATGCTGGTTTACCGCTTCGCGGGCGATATTGAGCCCGAGGCCACCCGGGAGACCATCCAGCTCGTAGCGTGCCCCCTTCCCACGAACTGCAGGGCGGCGAGTGGGTACAGGATGCTCGTTCATCAGGCGCCTGCGGCGGCCAGGTGTCAGGTGCCGGAACCCGGTGGGGCGGTGGCCGGCTCGTCGCGCTCCTTGCGCAGCCGCCGGGCCGCCGCGACCATGGCGGCCAGCGCGGGCCGTACCTCTTCCCATCGCCTGGTCTTCAGGCCGCAGTCGGGATTGACCCAGAGCCGATCGGCCGGGAAGCCCCGCCGGGCCTGGCGGAGCAGGGTCTCGATCTCCTCAGGGCTCGGCACGCGGGGCGAGTGGACATCGTAGACCCCCGGCCCCACGTCGCCCGGATATGCGCATCGGCGGAGCACGTCGAGGATGCGCATGCCGGAGCGGGCACCCTCGACGAGGAGGACGTCGGCGTCCATCTCCGCGATGGCACCGATGATGTCGTCGAAGTCCGAGTAGCACATGTGCGTGTGGATCTGGGTGCCCGATCCGGCCCCCGAGGAGACCAGGCGGAACGCCTCGACCGCCCAGCTCAGATATTCCCCGCGGTCTTCCTTGCGGAGGGGGAGACCTTCCCGGATGGCGGGCTCGTCGATCTGGATTACTCGCATGCCGGCGGTCTCCAGATCCGCGACCTCGTCGCGCAGGGCGAGGGCGATCTGCCGGCAGGTGAGCCAGCGCGGCTGATCGTCCCGTGCGAAGGACCACTGCAGCATCGTCACCGGCCCGGTGAGCATGCCCTTGACCGGCCTCTCGGTCAGCGACTGGGCGAAGTGCGCCCACCGGACCGTGATCGCCCCGCGCCGCGACACGTCACCGTACAGGATCGGCGGCCTGACGCAGCGAGAGCCGTAGCTCTGGACCCAGCCGTGGCGGGTCAGGGCGAACCCATTGAGCTCCCCGGCAAAGTATTCGACCATATCGCTTCGCTCGAACTCCCCGTGAACTAGGACGTCCAGGCCGAGTTCCTCCTGGAAGTGGATGCTCGCCTCGATCTCGGCGCGGACGAACTGATCGTACTGGGCGGGTGTCCATGTCCCCGCCTGCGCTCTCTGCCGGGCGCGGCGCACTTCCACGGTCTGCGGGAAGGACCCGATCGTCGTGGTGGGCCATCGCGGCAGGCGCAGGGTCTCGTGCTGGCGGCGGTGTCGCTCTTCGCGGGAGGCGGCCCGCCGCAGCCTCAGGTCGGGGACGGCCGCGGCCCGCATCTGGACCGCGCGGTCGAGTCGGCGGGACGAGACCGCCCTCGACGCCAGCGCCTGCCGGCTCTCGGCGAGGGCGGGTTCCAGCGGTTCGCGGCCGTGCCGTAGGGCGCAGACGAGAATCGATATCTCCCGGATCTTCTGCTTGGCAAATGCCATCCAGCGCCGAGCCTCCGGGTCGAGCTCCGTCTCGAGCTCGAGATCCAGCGGGCAGTGGAGGAGCGAACATGAAGGGGCCACCTGCACGCGGTCCGGGCCGAGCCGGGCGACGGCCCGCTCGAGGATCGCGAGCGCGTGGTCGAGATCCGTGCGCCAGACATTTCGCCCGTCGATGAGACCGAGGGAGAGCGAGAGCGTGTCGGGGGCGCCCGCCAGCGCGGCCTCGAGCTGCTCCGGGGCCTGCACCAGATCGAGATGCAGCGCGTCCACCGGGAGGCGGAGGACGTGCGGCAGGTTCGGTCCTAGCCCTCCGAAGTAGGTGGCGAGGAGCCGGCGGAGCGCGGGAGCCACGCGGGCCAACCGCGCGTATGCGGCCTCGTAGGCGCGGATCGTGGCCGGGTCCAGATCGAGCGCGAGGCAGGGTTCGTCCAGCTGGACCCATTCCGCGCCCTCGGCGGCCAACCGGCCGAGAAGGGTCTCGTAGACGGGTAGGAGGCCATCGAGCAGATCGAGAGGCGGCCGACCGCGCGTCGGGCCTTCGGCGAGAAGCAGGAAGGACACCGGGCCGAGGAGCACCGGGCGGGCGCGGACGCCGCCGGCCCTGGCCTCCAGGAACTCGTCGATCGGCTTCGTAGACTCGAGCGCGAACTCCTGGCCGGCCCTGACCTCCGGGACCAGGTAGTGATAGTTCGTGTCGAACCATTTCGTCATCCTGAGCGGCGGGAGCTCGGCGGCGCCGGCGGAGGCCGGGTGCTCCGACCGGGCTCCACGGGCCATCGCGAAGTAGACGGCGAGTCCGGGAGCCGCCCGGTCGATCCGGCGGTAGGGCTCCGGCACCGCTCCGACCGTGACCGCCATGTCGAGAACGTGGTCGTAGAGCGAGAAGTCGTTGCAGGGGACATGATCGAGCCCGCCGCCGGCCTGAAAGACCCAGCTATCCCTCCGGATGGCGCGCGCGGTGGCCAGTAGATCATCGGCGGCCACGTTGCCGGACCAGTACCGCTCGAGCGCTGCCTTCAGCTCGCGGTTCGGGCCGATGCGGGGGAAACCGAGGTTCGCGGCGGTGACCACGCCCTGATTTGGAGCAAGCTTCGTGCCTCGCGCCAAGCGTTTGCGGCCTGAACGAGCCGAGTCTGGAGATGCGGCTCGAGACCCGGCAGACGTGTCCCACGTGTGGCGGCCATGCCTCATCGGCAGGCGATGACCGCCGCTCGGCTGCGACGGGGAACTCGCGGCAAGCGCGGAGATGCCAGGTCGACCAGGGTCAAGGAGCCGGGCTGGCACGGGGGATACTCTCGTGAACTACACGATCCACGGGCAGACTGAGACCTGGACCGCGATAGCGGTAACGCGGGAGGAACTATGGATAGCACGGCGAGGACTATCTGGATCGCGGTCCTGACCGTCCTGGCGGTCGTCGCCCCGACGGAGACCGGGT
>DATKMD010000190.1:0-22520 GCA_035542075.1 Thermoanaerobaculaceae bacterium | reverse complement strand
GGAGTGGGAAGCGAAGCCCCGCTGGTACTCATCGTGGGCACCGAATTGGCTCAAGGCGGTCTTGCGGCCCGTGTGGTCCGACCACATCTCATGGGACGAGTTGGTGGACAGGATGCACAGGGCCCTGCAGATCCCCGGCGTCTCCAACGCATGGACGATGCCGATCAAGGCCCGCATCGACATGCTCACCACCGGTGTCCGTACGCCGATCGGCATCAAGATCTTCGGCGCAAACCTCGCGGAGATCCAGCGCATCGGGCAACAGCTCGAAACCCTTCTCCGCACCGTCCCGGGAACACGTAGCGTGTACGCCGAGCGCGTCACCGGCGGCTACTTCGTGGACATCGATCCGAGCCGCGATCAGCTCGCCCGCTACGGCCTCACCATCGAGCAGGTTCAAGATGTCATCATGTCCGCCATCGGCGGCGAAAACGTCACCACCACCGTCGAGGGGCGCGAGCGGTTCCCCGTCAACGTCCGCTACCCGCGCGAGTTGCGCGACAACATCGACCGATTGCAGCGGGTACTTGTTGCGACGCCGAGCGGCAGCCAAGTTCCGCTCGAGCAACTCGCCCGCATCGAGCTGATCCAGGGCCCGGCGATGCTCCGCGACGAGAACGGATTCCTCGCCGGGTACGTGTACGTCGAAATCACGGGGCGCGACGTCGGGAGCTACGTCGAGGAGGCCAAGAAGCTCGTCCGCGACAGGGTCGCGCTTCAGCCGGGCTACGTGCTGCAGTGGTCCGGCCAGTACGAGAACATGCTCCGGGTGCGCGAGCGCCTCAAGGTCGTGGTCCCGATCACGCTGATCCTGATCTTCGTGCTTCTCTATGCGAACACGAGGTCCGCCTTCAAGGCGAGTGTGGTCATGCTGGCGGTTCCCTTCTCCGCAATCGGCGCGATCTGGCTGTTCCACTTCCTTCACTACAACGTCTCGATCGCCGCGTGGGTCGGAATGATTGCGCTGCTCGGCCTCGACGCCGAGACGGGGGTGTTCATGTTGCTGTTCCTTGATCTGTCCTACGAGGATGCACGGCATCGCGGGCTTCTACGCCACGAGGCCGACCTCGACGAGGCGATCGTTCACGGCGCGGTCAAGCGCGTGCGCCCGAAGATGATGACGGTCGCGGCAGCGTTCATGGGCCTGCTCCCGATCATGTGGTCCACCTCGGCCGGCGCCGACGTGATGAAAAGGATCGCGGCTCCGATGATCGGGGGATTGGTAACCTCATTCGTGCTCGAGCTTCTCGTCTTTCCGCCGATCTATAAACTGTGGAGGGGCGCCCAGCAACGACAATGACCTCTCCCGGTGGCGCGTTGGATCACTTCTGCGGCTGGATCTCGCGTAGGAGGGCCTCGAAGCCGTGGTCGTCGCGCACGCGGTCCCACCCCGGATCGAGGCGTAGAAGGGCGACCGAGATCGGGCTGGGAATCGAGAGGAGGCGCTCGAGCAGGGCCACCGCCTTCCCGGTCTCGCCCACCCTCGCGAGGATTCGGGCCTGTTGGAGGATGTAGCCCGGACCGTCGTAGGCGTCCCTCGCGACTGGGAAGAGTGCGACCGCCTGCTCGGCCGTGTGCACCGCCTCCGCGCCGCGGCCGAGGAAAGCCTGGGCCTGCCCGATCTCGAGCAGGATGTGGGGGTCACCGGGACGCTTGCGCGCCGCGGCTTCCAGTGTCTCGAGCGCGGCACCGCACGACCTCTCGACCCCTGCCCGATCCCCCAACGCATCGAAGTAAAGGCAACGTGTCAGGGGTCTTGCGGCGAACCGGAACGGTCCCATGGGTGCGTTCGCGGGTGCCAGGGAGATCGCATCGAGAGCGCCGCGAATGTCCCGGTGGAGGTACTTGGCGTACGACCGAGCAAAGGCGACCTCCGGCTCGTTCGGCACCGGGGTCTCCGAGAGGACGTCCTCGGCGCGCTCGGTGTCCCCCTCCCAGGCCAGCAGGTTCCAGAACCTTCGCAGGTACGGCTCGTTGCGGTCGGGGCTCAGGTTGGCGGCCCGTAGGAAGGCACGGTCGGCCCCCTGGTAGTCACGCATGGGGTGCAGGGTGTCGCCAAGGGCCAGGAGCGCCGTGTAGTTCTGCGGATCGAGGTCCACGACCCTTTCGATCTCGGCACGGGCCTCGGCCCACTTGCCCTGCCTGCGATGGACATCGGCAATGAGCGAGAAGAGGAGGCTGTCGTTGGGGAGGCCTTTTGCGGCGATCCCGTACTCGTCGAGCGCTCGGCCGCCGTCGCCCTTCGCTAAGTGGTAGAACGCCCCGATAGCCAGGTGAGCTTCAGGAAGTTCGGGCTGGAGTGAGAGAGCCCGCTCGGCGGCACGCTGCACTCGTGCGAGCCTCTCGGACGTGTCGTCGATTCCCAGGTGGTAAATGCGGGCGTGGGTCACGGCGAGCTCCGCCCAGGCGAGGGCAAAAGAGGGGTCGAGAGTCACGGCGCGCTCGAACATTGCGACCGCGAGCCCGAGCTGGTCTCGGCTCGTGAGGTCCTGATAGCGTATGCCGCACAGGTACGCCTGGTATGCGTTCGGGTCCTCCGTGGGCCGGGCCTCCAGGCGCGTTCGTTCCGGCTCTGCGACCTTGACGCCAAGCTCTTCGAGGACACGCCCGGCAATGGCCGCGCTCACATCCGCGATGTAGGCAAGATCGGAGCGATACCTCGCGGCCCAGAGCGAGGTGTCGTCGCTCGCCCGGATCAACAAGACGTTGACCAAAATGGGACTCTCGCCGAGCTGGCTCGAATCGGTGCGTACCGTGCCCTCGAGGACGTAGTCCGCGCCGAGTTCCTCCTTGATCTGACGCACCGGCTTGCTTGCCTTCGCGCAATAGAGAGCGCTGGTCCGCGAAACCACACCGACCGAATGGGCAACCGCGAGGCGGGTGGTGATCTCGTCGCTGATCCCGGAGGCCACGAAGTCCCGCGCAGGGGGACCCAGGTTCCGGAACGGGAGCACTACGATCCGCCCCGCCCTACCGCCCACGGGCGCGCCCCTGAGATTCGGCAGGAGTCGCCAAACCAGAAGCGCGGCCACGGCGACCGCAACGATCGCAGCCACGGAAACGAAGAGGCGCGTCCTTCTCGCGGGCGGCGCGTCGTCGGCCTGCGCGGCGCTCGCCCGCCCCCCGTCGTCCGGAGCCACCGGGGTGACCGGGGCGATCACCCGGTATCCCCTGGTCGGGATGGTCTCGACGTACTGGGGCTTGTGCACGTCGTCGCCGAGGGTCTGGCGGATCACCGCTACGGCGTGCGTGAGGGTTCCCTCAGAAACAAACTCCTTGGCCCAGACCGCCTCGAGGATCTCCTCCTTCGATACCACCTTGCCCGTGTGCTCGGACAGGTACACCAGCAGGTCCATGAATCGCGGCTGTAGCGCTGCAGTCGCGTCGCCGCGCGAAATCCGGTTGAGGCTCGGTTGCACGAGCCAGTCGCCGAGTCGAAAAGGCTCGCTTGACGCCATACCTCTGGGCTCCGTGCTCGTGGTGGGATTATAACAAGTCCTTTGCTCACCTGGGATTGTCAAGTGGACCCGGACAGGCCGCGCGGGCCTGCGTACGGAGAAACGCCGGGTGAACCCCGGGTGGGCACCGGGAAACGCTCAGGACTTCTCCACCGCCCGGGCCCAACATGTGAACAAAAGGAGCTGCCATGAACCAGGCCGGGTCTCGTGTGGGAGTGAGGCGCTGGAGTGGGGTATGGGTTGACCGGGCTTCCGCCGCCAGCCAGGGCCACCCGCCCTTCACGTCCCTTACCTCCTCCACCCCGGCGTTTGACACCAACCCGACGCGCCGCCCGCCCACACTTTACGCGCGGGGCTCGTCACGAGAGCAGCAGGAAGAGAAAGGGAGGAAACAATGAGCGGAACAAGCAAGTCAACTCGCAACTGGATCATCGCGGGAGCCATCGTCGTCATCGCGATCATCGCGGTGCTCGGGCTCTTCTACCCGCGCCCCGAAGGAGGTCAAGTCGCCGGGACCATCGGCGGCGTCCAGAAGGCCGAGCGGTACCAGTCGGAGCAGATATCCGAAAAGGACGTCATCCTCAACCACCCGGAGGTTCAGGCGCTGCTCCAGAATGATCAAATCCAGAAGCTCATCAACAGCAAGGAGTTCCAGGCGTTGGCGGCCAACAAGGCGTACCAGGAGCTGGCGGTGAACAAGGGCTACCAGGAGCTGGCGGCCAGCAAGGCCTACCAGGAAATGGCGGTGAACAAGGCCTACCAGGAGCTGGCGGCCAGCAAGGCCTACCAGGAGATGGCTGCCAGCAAGGCGTACCAGGAGTTGGCGGTCAACAAGGCCTACCAGGAGTTGGCTGCCAGCAAGGCGTACCAGGAGATGGCCGTCAACAAGGCGTACCAGGAGATGGCTGCCAGCAAGGCGTACCGGGACGCGCTCGACTCCGGGGTGCTGCGGCAGGCGCTGGCGAGCGATGCGTTCGTTGGGGCCCTCTCGACCGGCGCTTTCTACCAGCAGTCATTTACGCAGAAGTGACCTGAGCGACACCAAGTTGGGCTGGCCCGGGGTCGGGAGCGGTGAGCCCGGCCCCGGGTCGTCTCGTGCCTGCGGCGCTACGCGTCAACCCTTCAGCGGCCTGTGGTACCAGATGCGCTGTCTGGCGTAGAATCCCGACAACAACCACAAGGGGGCACGACGGCCATGAGGACCCGCCTGGGCACCGGGGTGTTGCTGATCGTGGCGGCGACAGGCTCCGCGCAGATGAAGTACATCGAGACCAGCAGCCTCAACGTGGTCTACTTCCCCGCCGAGAGTTACCTCGCGCCGCACGTCGCGCGCTGCTTCGAGAACGCCATTCAGTTCGATCGGAAGCTGTTCAACTGGACTCCGTCCGAGCCGGTGGTGCTATTTCTGCACGATTTCGGAGACAGCGGGAACGCCGCCGCGGCCGCCGTCCCGATCAACCACATCACGATTACCATTGCCCCTTTTCGGTACGTGTTCGAGGTCGTGCGCGGCAACGAGCGCATGAACTGGATGGCGACCCACGAACTCATCCACATCCTCACCGCGGACAAGGCCGCGGCCAGGGACCGAACGTACCGCAGGCTTTTCGGAGGCAAGGTCCTGCCGACTTCCGAGAACCCATTGTCGATGTTTTACTCCTACTACACAACGCCTCGCCTCTATGCCCCCACCTGGTTCAAGGAAGGAACCGCGGTCTTCATGGAGACCTGGATGACGGGAGGGTTCGGGCGGGCAATGGGTGCCTATGACGAGATGGTGTTCCGCACGAAGGTCGCCGACAACGCCGAACTCTACGACCTGCTCGGACTCGCTTCGGCCGCCACCAAGCTCGACTTTCAGGTGGGCGTCAACGCCTATCTCTATGGCACGAGGTTCATGAGCTATCTTGCTCTCAACTTCGGCCCCGACAAGGTGATCAAGTGGGTCGAGCGCAGCGAGGACAGTAAGCCCGGGTACGGTGCGCAGTTCAAGGTCCTTTTCGGCGAGCCGCTGCCGAAGCTCTGGTCAAGTTGGATCACCTGGGAGCACTTGTTCCAGCAGAAGAACCTCGCGCACCTGGCCGAGAACCACATAACGGCCTATCGCGCCGTGACCGAGAGGGCGCTTGGCTCAGTGTCGCGCGCACAAATGGACCGCCGGACGAACACGCTATACCTTGCGGTCCATTCGCCGGGCCAGGTGTCCCATCTCGCGGCGGTTGATCTTACGAGAGGCACGATGAAGAAACTCTGCGAGGTCAAGGGTCCCGCTCTTTTCAGCGTCACGTCACTTGCCTACGATCCGGATGGCCGCACGCTCTTTTACACAACGAACAACAATGACTGGCGCGACCTGCGGGGGGTCAACGTGGACACAGGGCGCTCCAGAACCTACATCAAGACCGCCCGCACCGGTGAGCTCGCCTTCAATGCCGCCGACAAGTCGCTGTGGGGCGTGCGCACATACAACGGCATTTCGACCCTCGTACGGATCCCCCCGCCATACAGGGAGTGGCATCAGATTCACTCCTTCGACTACGGCACAGACCTCTATGACATCGACATCTCGCCTGATGGACAAAGACTGGTTGGCGCGCTCTCGACACCGAATGGAAACCAGTCGCTCGTGCTCATGAACACCGCCCCCCTCTTGGCGGGGCAGGTCACTTACGAGGTGCTCTCAGACTTTGAGAACTCGTCACCGGCCAACTTCGTGTTCTCCCCTGACGGCCGCTACCTCTACGGCTCCTCGTTTTACTCCGGCGTCTCGAACCTCTACCGGGTGGACCTCGAGACCAAAGATGTTCAGGTGATCACCAACGCGGACACGGGGTACTTCCGCCCGGTACCCCTTGGCGGTAATGAGGTGCTCGCGTTCCGGTACACGGGCAAGGGCTTCCTGCCGGTGATCATCTCGGCCCAGCCGGTGGAGAAGGTCAACGCGATCACGTTCCTCGGCCAGAGGATCGTCGAGACCCGTCCCGTCGTCAAAGAGTGGAAGCTCCCGCCTCCCTCGACGGTAGATCTGGCCTCGCTCACCACGAGCGAGGGTGCCTACAGCCCGTTTGCGACTCTCAGGGAGCGGTCGTTCTACCCGATCATCGAGGGCTACAAGTCCTACCCCGGCATCGGGCTGCGGCTCAACCTTGCCGACACCATCGGCTACAACCGGCTCAACATGTCGCTCTCCTACTCCCCGAGCACGTCGCTGCCAATGGAGCAGCGCTTCCATTTCAAGGCGGGGTACTCGTACCTCGGCTGGAAACTCGTCGGGACCTACAACTATGCCAATTTCTACGACCTGTTTGGGCCCACGAAGGAGAGCTTCAAGGGATACTCCCTGGGTGTGAATTACCAGCGCTACCTCATCTACGACCAGCCAAACCGTACCCTCGATTGGGCCTTCGACGTGACGGGTTACGGCGGCCTCGACACCCTGCCCGGCTTCCAGAACGTGGCGGTCTCCGCGACGAAGCTGGGCACCGCGCACCTGAGCCTCGGATACAAGAACGTCCGAAGTTCCCTCGGTGCCGTGGAGCCCGAGAAGGGCATCGAGTGGCGGGCGACGGGTTCAGAGTATTACGCGGTGAGCGAGAGCTTCCCCAAGCTCCGGCTCGACCTGAACCTCGGGCTGCCCCTCCCTATCTCCCACGCCTCGGTGTGGCTGTACACCTCCGGGGGCGTCTCCGCGGGTAACGCGGCAGAGCCTTACGGGAACTTCTACTTCGGGGGTTTCGGCAACAACTATGTCGACGACAAGCCGTACCGGAGGTATCACGAGCCGGGCAGCTTTCCCGGAGTCCCGATCGACGAGATCGCCGGACATGACTTTGGCAAGGCGCTTCTTGAGATAAACCTTCCCCCTGTCGTGTTCAAACACGTCGGAACGCCATCACTGTTCGCAAACTGGGCCGCCCTCGCCCTCTTCGCGGGCGGCATCACGGCCAACCCGGGGAACTCGAACCCCCGCCAGAACTACTACGACGTGGGCGCGCAGTTGGACATCCGTCTCGTCGGGATGTCGCTGCACCAATTCACGCTCTCATTTGGTTACGCCGCCGCATACCAGGGAGGCACGAAGATTTCTGACGAGGTCATGGCGTCGTTCCGTATTCCGTTCTACGAGTGATGCGGGGCGCTCAGCTGCGCACGGCGAACGTAACGATGTTCCGGTTACCTTCTCGTCGGTAGTGCACCTCGTCAACCATGCGTCGCATCAGCATCAGCCCGAGGCCGCCGGGCGTGCGCGCCTCGAGCGGGAGCGAGACATCGGGTTCCTTGGCCGTTGTCGGATCGAACGGGCGTCCCTCGTCGCCCAGCTCCACGACCAGCGCCTTATCGTCGCGCCGCACCGCGACGGAGAGCGTGCCGCCCTCGCCGCGATACGCGTGCCTGCAGACGTTGGTTGCCCACTCCTCGACCGCGAGGTTAAGGCGCGACAGCTTCTCCGCGGCGAAACCCACCTCACCCGCGAGATCTGTCACGTATGACACGATCTCCTGAACATTGCCGGGCGTCGCGGGGAAGGTGCGCCTCGCGATCCCTGCAGCAGGTCTACGAGGCTGCGATGGCACTTTCGATGTCGGGATAAATGGACAGGACCGCCTCAAAGCCCGAGATCGCGAAGACTTCTTTGACAAGCCCCTTAAGGCCGGTGACCACCAACCGAGCGTGCCGCTCCTGCGCGCGTTTGGCCGCGCCCAGGATGCTGCTCAGGCCGGCACTGGAGACGTAGTCGAGGTCCGAGAGATCGAGCACGACATTCGCCCTCCCCGCGTCGATCCACGCTGCACACCGCTCGGTGAAGCGTCCGACCGTCACGCTGTCGAGTCGCCCCTTGAGGGCCAGGACCGACCAACCTCGCTCGTCCCGTTCGTTCAACTCCAGCAGCCGCTCCGCTCGCGTCGCCATGGGCCGCCCCGCCTCCTCCCGCCTCCGCGGTTCTTGCCTGGTTATTATTTCCCGTTCTGAACGGCCTGACAAGGCCGATCGCTCTCAGCCCGAGGCGCTCGCTTTGAGCATCCGGAGCCCCCAAAGGTCCCTGGTGCTCCAGCGCAGAAACGGACCCAGGGCCAGCTTGCCGGTCGTGCCGATGCTCCGTTCGAGAAAGCTCAACTCGCGGAACAGGTCACCGATCATCGGGTCAGGATTCGGCGCGAAGCCCGCCTCCTGCATAAGCAAGCGCCCCTTCGCCTTGATCTTCAGTTCCACCGACATCTGCAGGTAGCAAAGCATGTCGGCCAACACCTCGCCCGGGAACTTGTCCCGGAGCGTCCGCACGTATCCGCCAACCCGGGTGTCCTTCACCTCCCCTGAGCGCAGCATTTCCAGGAGATCCACGTCGGAGCCTAGCCCCACTTCGAGCCAGTCACGCAAGAGCCGCTCGCTGCGGGCAAACACGGCAAAGATCAGCACGGGAAACGTCGAAACCAGCACGAGCGTGAAGACGACCGGCGAAAGATAGAAGCTGTTGAAGAGAACATGGCTCACAACCGCGAAGGCGAGCCCGGGCAGGAACACAAAAAGGTTCTCGCGGCCCCTCATCTCGGCCAGCAGCTTCGAGACGATCCCCAAGATGGCGGTCGCGCCCCCGTGCAGCAACGCGGTGCCGAATCCTCGCACCACCCAGAGAAGCAGGTTGGCATCGCTGACCGCGGATAGGTAGTAGAGGTTCTCCGCGGCCGCGAACCCGGACCCTGCCGCAAAGCCCAGGATCGCGGCATCGACCATGAACCCGACACGCTTCGTCCGGATCAGGTAGAGGACCACCAGACCCTTAGCGGTCTCCTCCAAAGGCGGGGCGATGAACCTGATGTAAGTGGTCGCGTTCACCAGACCCGAGCCGATCAACGTGCGGGCGAATAGCAAACAGACGACCGCAATCGCGGCTCCCGCCGCGATCGCCCGGACGAGGTTCGCCGCGCGTACGAGCTTGAACGAGTCGAGCGGGAACAGCGCCACCAGGAAGAGGAACACCGGCACGAGGCTGAGGACGACCCGCACAAGCTCGCTCATCTGGCCCGAGTCTACCCTGCCCGGTGACCCTATCGGAACCTCGCGAGCTGGATCGGCTGCAGGAGAACGTCACTGTCGGTGTTACGCTTCGTTGGCGGGCGGCCAAGTGGACCCGTGACAGGGAGGTTCTGAAATGCCCAGGAGACTCGTTGTGGTGCTCGCTACCGCAGTGGTTCTGGCTGGCGCGGTGGCGGTGCTGGCGGCGGACAAGCCGACACCCAAGCCGCAGACAACGTGCCCGGTGACCGGGAAGGCCATCGATCCGAAGACCAGTCCCCACGTGGACTGGCAGGGACAGCGGATCTACTTCGCCGACAAGGCCGCCGCCGACGTCCTCCGCAAGGATCCCGAGAAGGTCTTTGCCAAGATCGCGGCCGAAGGGGTGGCGCTCGAGAACATTCAAACGACCTGCCCCGTGAGCGGCGAGAGCCTCGAGGGCGGCGAGATGGGGCCGCCGGTCGCGGTCAGCTACAAGGGGCGCACGATCATGTTCTGCTGCAACATGTGCCCGCCCAAGTTCGAGAAGGAACCTGCCAAATACCTCGCCAAGCTCCCGGGGGAGCAGCCCAAGGGCAACTGACGCGGCGCGTTCCCATGCCTCTGGAGGGCACCGGCTGGCCGGTGCCCTTTTCGCGTTTCCCGCGCATCCCTCGCTGCATGCGCCCTGGGCGCAGCGGGACTTCAGTGGCCGGGAGCGCGCGTGCGCGGCCTCACCCGGACACCGGAGACTTCCCGCACGACGTCGAACCCGTCGACCTGAAGCCCCCGCGCCGTGAGGCGCTTCCGCTGCTCCTCGAGCTCCTGGACGAAGCGGCCGAAGTTCGCAGGGATCGGCTCGCCCGTCCGTTCCATCGTCGCCTGGTAGCGGGAAAAGAGCCGGCGATACTCCTCCATCACCGCTGGACTGACCCCGGCCTCGGCAGCCCCGGCCTGCGGCGCCACCGGGGTGGCTGGTCGGGGGCTCGTGGGTTTCTGCGGCGCCGGGGCCGCGCTTGGCATGCGTTCGCCCTGCGCCGCGACGCGCCGCCAGGATGCGGCCTTCGCCGCCAGGTGTGAAGTGAGCTGTTGCAGTCTTCCGCGTTCGACTGGTGAAACGGCGTCCCGAAGACCGAGCTGGCGTAGCCGCTGTTCCAGGGCGCCGATCTCCGAAACCGCCGGCATGGTTGCCCCGCCCTCGTGCGCGAGAAAACGGTCCCAGCGCTTCGCCAGCTGGTCAAGCGCCCGCTCCAACTGGACCAGTTCCTCCATGACACTCATGTTTGGAGTTTACCCTTCGTTACGCCCGGGGCGGGGGCTTTCTCGGTCGTCCGCTCCACTACTCCTCGCACCCTATCCCCGCCTTCCGCGACCGCTCGCCCTCCGCCGTCGCGCCGATGCCACCCCGCACCTGTGTTCTCTCGACCTGGATCGTGGAGTGCTCGATGCCAAACCGCTCGCGGATGGCGTCCCGCACGCGCCAGAGCACGTCCTCGGGGCATTCGGGTTCGACCACCACGTGTGCCGACAGCGCCACGAACCCGCTCGTGATCGTCCAGACGTGCAGGTCGTGGACCGCTTTGACGCCTGACACCCGGGCCATGACCTCGGCGACCTCGTCGAGCCTGACGTGCTCCGGGACGCTCTCCATGAGCACCTCGAGGGATTCCCTGAGCAGTCCCCAGGACGAGACGATCACCAGCATTCCGATCAGAACCGATGCAAGGGGATCTGCCCAGTTCCAGCCGAACCCGCTGATCAGGACGCCCGCGGCGATGGCCTGTGCGCTCCCGAGGGTGTCGGTGAGGACGTGTAGCCAGGCGCCGCGCACGTTGAGGCTTTCCTCGCGGCCGCCGCGCAGGACCCAGAGGGAGGCAAGATTGACGGCCAGGCCCCCGCAGGCGACGGCGAGCATCAGCCCGCCCTTGACAACGGGGGGATTGAACCACCGCCTGTACGCCTCCGCGAAGATGAGGACCGCCATCGCGATCAGCGTGGCGCCGTTGGCCAGGGCTGCGAGGATCTCCATCCGACGATAACCGTACGTCCGTTTCGGGGTCGCAGGCCGCTGGGCGGCCCAGATGGCAAACAACGACAGTCCCAGGGCGGCAACGTCGGTCAGCATGTGACCCGCATCGGCGAGCAGGGCGAGCGAGTTGCTCAGCACCCCGCCCACGATCTCGACCAGCATGAAGACCGCGGAGAGAACAAGCGCAAGCGTGAGCCTTCGGCGATGCCGGCTTCCCGCTGTCGGAGAAGACTGGTCGTTTTGGACGCGCCCCATCCGCCTGCTCCGTCCCCGGGCCAGCTTAGCGCAACGCCCCTGGTGGCACGCGCTGGCTACCAGTATTTCTCGATATGGACCTCGCCGGGGCGCTGGGGTGTGTGCTCGCGGAACCCTTCGCCAGCCAAGTTCGCGATCATCTCTTCGATCATGCCCGGGTTCCCGCACAGGAACACATGGGTGTTCTTCGGCTCGGGATGGAACCCCCAGATGTCGTCGAGAATCCGCCTCTGCCACAGATCCTGCACGCGCCCAACGAGCCCTCCCCACGGGACTGGCTCTTCCTGCGGGCGTGAAACGGTGGCAATGTACGTGAGGTTGCGGCGAAGACGTTCCATCATGATGAGCTCGGCGCGATACCCGAGATCCCAGGAGTGGCGGGCCGAGTGCAGCACTGCGAGCCTGCGGCTCCTCTCGTGCTCGAGATCCGTCCGCAGCATGCTCATGTAAGGCGCAAGACCCGTGCCGGTCGCGACCATTACCAGGTTGACCCCGTCTGGAAGCTGGTCGAAGGTGAACAGGCCGCTGATCCTCGGCCCCAGCCAGAGCCGTTGCCCCACCTCGAGGGCGCACAGGCGCGGCGTGAGTGAGCCCGACCGCACGAGGTTGAGGTAGAACTCGAGGTACTGCTGGTCCGCCGCGGACGACGCGATCGAGTACGAGCGCCGGATCAGCACCCCGGGCTTGGGCGGTGGGTCGTCTGCCGGATCGGCCATCGGATGCCGCGGCGCCTCCGGTGGGAGCCCCAGAACCGCAAACTGCCCCGCCCGGAAAGGCGGCAGCTGCCAGCCATCGGGCACCACCCGCAAGATGACGAGCCCCGGCCCCACCTCGATCCGCTGGGTCACCACCGCATTCAGGACCGTCTCAGCCATCTCTTCATCGACTCCTCGCTACGCCGCCCCGCAACGTGATGGTCTATCGTCGAATTCCGGGCTCGCGTGCTCAGTTCGGAAATGCACCTATCCCGTCTCCGTCGCCGGGGAGACGAGCGCCTGCTCCTCGTCGGCAGGCTGAAACATGGCGGCCCCCACGCACCCCGGGCCGACATGGGTCCCCACCACGGGCCCGATCTCGCTCTCGATGAGCTCGACAACGCTGAAGCTGTCGTGCAGCAGGCTCCGCAACCTCGCGGCAATGACCGGCGCCGCCGCGTGCGCGATACCCGCTATCACGGGCCTGCCGACATCCACTCGTTGCTTCAGAAGCTCGATCAACCGCGGATACGCGGAATCGGCCCGTCGCACCCTATCCACCGGCACGATCTCGCCCTCCTCCAGCCGCAGGACCGGCTTCAAGCCCAGCATTCCGCCGACCCAGGCCTGGGCCTTGCCGAGCCGGCCTCCCCTTGCCAGGTACGCGGGGGTGTCCGCCACGAAGATCAGGTGGACCCGCGGGCGCATGGCCTCAAGGTGGGCGCGGATCTCCTGCGCTGAGAGACCGTGTTCCGCCATCCGAGCAGCCATCAAAACGAGTAGGGCGAGGCCCACACTTACCTGCATGCTATCCACAACCTCAAGGTTCACGGCGCCGTCGCCACGCAGCTTGGAGAGCTCCTCTCTCCCCTCCTTCGCAGCAGCTCGGGCGCTCACGATGGTGTGGGAGACCCGCTCCGACCCGTGCACCGAAACGACGTCGCTCCGTTCGACCACTGTGCGGTAGGCGGCGAGAAACTCCGCCTGAGACGGCGGGGCGGTGACGGGTCGCGCATCTGGCCTCCCCTGCAGCAGCCTGTAGAACGTCTCGGGCGCAATGTCTATCGTGTCCTTGTAGACCTCCGTTCCGAAGGTCACCAAGAGCGGCACGACGTGTATCCGGTGACGTGTTGCGAGCTCGGGCGGAAGATCCGCGGTCGAATCGGTCACGATGCGGACGGCAGCCTTCGGAGGCTCGAGCTTCAGTACCCCAGTTTGGATCAGATGTGCCACCTCGGCCAGAACGGCGCCGTCCGCAAACTCGCTCCTGTCCAGCACGTCCCACACGGTGCCACTCCTTCGGGCGTTCTCTGCCACCTCCCGCCGCGTCGGGGAGAGTCCTGGTGGAAGGCCCTCGCCGCTGGCCAGCCTCGCCCGGCTCGAAAGTGCGGGGAGCCCGGAGCGGGCCTCCTCGAACCGGTGCATATCCTCCATGGCGAGGGCCATCAGGCTCAGGAGGTCTTTGAAGAGCTCGCGGGGCACCGAGCTCTGGCCGATCACGAGCCGAAAGTGTCCCGCGGCTGTTCGCGCAAGCCTGCAGAACGCTTTCAGCCCCCGCTGGGAGTTCGCGCGGGCGGCGATCACCTCGCCAAGCTCCAGGAAAACCTCGCCGCACCCCATCCGCACATCGCCCGTGACGGCGGCCGCATGAAGCATCGGCAGGAGCTCGAGCAGAGGCAGTGTCTGAAGGTCCCCCACGAGCGACTCGAGGAGCGGGTCGCTCCTCAGGCGGAGCTCGCGCCCGAGCAAGACCGTGCGCACCTTGAGCAGGATGGCAGCGGGTGTCAGGCCCTCCGACTCCACCAAGAGCACCCCGGTCGGAACCTCAACGCCTGCCCGAGTCTTTACGAGCAGGACCGTCGTCGGCGAGACGCCCCCGGCTGCCAGTTCGCCCCGCTGGCCGCCGACGGGATAGGCGACGTCCACGAGGCCCTCGGCGGCAACGATCACCTCGGGCTCGAGCCCGCCGCCGAAGCGCTTACCCTCATCCGCGTTCGCTGCGGCGATCACCTCGTAGCCGTGACCGGCGAGACCTCTGACCAGCTCCTTCCTGCGGGTTTCCTCACCGTCCACGACCAGGACCCTGAGCCCGGCCATTGCTCACTCCATTGCGAAAACGTCGGGGCAGGCCGGACAGCGCAGCGGGGAATCGTCTGAGCGCATCAGCGCTTGTAGTATAGCGGCATGACGAAGAGCATCCTGACCGTCTTCGCCCATCCCGACGACGCGGAGACGATGGCCGGGGGCACCCTCCTCAAGTGGGCCAAGGAAGGCCATGCGATCACCATGTGCCTGATCACCGACGGGGACAAGGGCACCTCGGACCCCAACGACACGCCCGAGACGGTGGTCGCGCGCCGCCGCATCGAGCAGGCGCACGCCGCGGCCCGGCTGGGCGCCACAGTTCTCACCCTGGGGTACGAGGACGGGACGCTGCAACCGACCCTCGGCCTGCGGCGGGACCTCGTGCGCGTGATGCGCCGAGTCCGCCCCAACGTCGTGGTGGCCAACGACCCCACGGTGTGGTTTCGCCACGGGCAGTACATCAACCACCCCGACCACCGGGCGGCAGGCCAGGCGGCCGTCGAGGCACTCTACCCGGCTGTGAAGAAGGCCAGCATCTTCCCCGAACTGCTAGCCGAGGGGCATGAGCCGCACGTCGTCGAGGAGGTCTGGCTGGGCCCGACCGACGAGCCGGACATCTTCGTGGACATATCCGACGTCTTCGACAAGAAGATCGCGCTCATCTGCGAGCACGCCTCGCAGTTCCCACCGGAAGCGACGCGGGCCGCCTTTGCGCGCATCGCACGCGAGGCCGGGGCGCCGCGTGGCCTCGAGTTGGCCGAGTCGTTTCGGACCGTGCGTCTCTCGCACAGTACGGTGCGTGCGATTGCCGGCTCGTGATCTCGGCAGTCAGCTGTCGGCGACACCCAACTGGACGAGGCGGACCCCGTTCGCTTTCAGCGCAACCCTGACGGCTGCAGCGATCGAGGCCGCGCCGGGCGTGTCGCCGTGCACGCAGATGGTGCGCGCTCGGACCGCAACGTCTCGGCCGTCGGAGCTGGCCACCAGGCCCTTGCGTGCGATTCGCACCGCCTGGGCGGCCGCGCGAGACGGATCGGTGATCAGGGCGCCCTCAAGCTTGCGGGACCTGAGCGTCCCGTCCGCCTCGTAGACGCGGTCGGCAAACGCCTCCGCGGCCACCTCGAAGCCGTGCTCTCTGAAGACATCCAGCATCGTGGAACCCGCCAGTCCGACCAGCACCATCCCCAGGCCAGAGCGCGACACTCCGCGGGCGATCGCAGCCGCGACCTCGGGATCGTGCGTGGCGTCGTGGTAAAGCGCGCCGTGCGGCTTCACGTGGACGAGTCGGCAGTTCGCCCGGCCTGCAGCCTCGGTCAGCACCCGCACCTGCTTGAACACCGAGTCCTCGATCGCCGCGGGGGTCATCCCGAGGGAGTCGCGGCCGAAGCCGGCGCGGTCGGGGTACCCGGGGTGCGCCCCCGCCGCGACACCGAGACGCGCCGCAAGGGCCAGCACGGCGGCCATCGTCGCGTCGTCACCGGCATGGGCCCCGCAGGCGACGTTCGCGGAGGTGACGACGCGCAGCAGTGCTTCCTCGCGGCCATCGGCGAGCGCCTCCGGGTCCTCGCCTACGTCCGCGTTGAGATCAATCACCCCCGGCCCCCCGTGCCCCTCGCTCATGACAGCTGCTCCCCCCTCGTCTCCGGCAGCATGAGGATCAGGCCACCGGCGGCCAGAAAGAACGCCGACGTCAGCGCAAGCGCGCTGCCGATCCCGTGGCGGTCGGCGAGCGCCCCGATGACGAACGGCGCGAGCGCGCTCACCGCCCTCCCCAGGTTGTAGCAAACCCCCTGGGCCGTACCCCGGATGGAGGACGGGAAGAGCTCCGCAAGCATCGCGCCGAACACGCTGAAGTACCCGTGCCCGAAGAACCCGATCAGCGGTCCGAGCGCCATCAGCGCCGCGGGCTGGAGCGCCATCCGGCCGTACACCGGCACGAGTGCGGCGGCCCCCAACACGAACGCGATGAAGACCGGACGCCTGCCAAATCGGTCCGCCAGCACGCCGAACAGCACATAGCCGAGAAAAGCGCCCACCTGCATCGGGACGATCCATCCCGAAGAGCGCACGATGCTCATCCCGGCGCCCCCACTCGCGACAGGGCTCGCGAGGTACGCCGGCACCCACGTAAACAGCCCCCAGTACGCGAACAGCACGCTGCTGGTGAGCACCGTCGCCGCGACGGCGTTTCGCAGGTATGGCCCACGCAGCATCTCGTGCAGGGGCTGGCGCTCCCCGACCCTGCTGCGGCGCCAGATCTCCGGCTCGGCAACCCTGCGACGGATCCAGACGGCGAGCAGTGCGGGGAGGACCCCGACGACAAAGAGCGCCCTCCACCCCAGGGAGGGCATGATCGCGGAGGCCAGCAAGGCGGCCAGGATGTAGCCGATCGCCCAGCCGGATTGCATGAGACCGATCGCTTTGCCGCGGTGCTCGGCCGGCCACGTCTCGGCCACCAGCACCGATCCGGCCGCCCACTCGCCTCCCAGGCCTATTCCCACGAGCGAGCGCCAGAGGACCAACTCGGGGAGCGAACGCGCGGTCGCGGTCAGTGCCGTAAACACCGAATAGACCAGGATCGAGTAGACGAGCGCCCTGGCCCTGCCGATCCTGTCGGCGAGCATCCCGAAGCCGACACCTCCGACGGCCGACGTGAGCAAGGTCACGGACGCCAGGCCCCCGGCAGCGGCGGCCGAGAGCGAGAACTCCGCGCGGATCGCGGTGAGCGCGAAGGCATACATCATCACGTCCATCGCGTCCAACAGCCAGCCGAGCATGGCCGCGGCCAGAGTCTTCCACTGATCTGTCGTCACGGATCGAATCCACGGCTCGGGCCGCATCGACCTCATTCGGCCCGCCCGAACTCGGCGCGCAGGAGCGACTCGCGCTCGCGCAGCGCCTCGTCGGCTTCCGCGAGCGAGACCTCCTTGAAGCGCACCTCGTCGCGCGGCCGCAGCTGCCCGAGCCGGTGCAGGTCTGCTGAGATGACGCAGCCGATCTGCGGGTAGCCCCCAGTGGTCTGATGCTCAACGAACGAGAGGATCGGCTGACCATCCGGGGGCACTTGCAGAGCTCCCAGCGACACCCCCTCGGTTAGCATCGAGCCCTGCCGCCGGGCCGGCAACGCCGCTCCACGCAGGCGGAGCCCCATACGGCTCGAGTCCTCGCTCACGATGTAGCTCGACGCTAGAAGCGCTTCCCACGCCGCTTCGTCGAACCACTCCCACTGCGCCCCGCGCGTCACGCGCAGCTCGTTCCTCCGCAACAGCTTGCCCGCAACCTCCCGTGGGAATCGGCGAGTCGCCGGCGTTTGCTCACCCGAACTGCCGAACGCCAGGGTGTCGCCCTTCTTCAGCGCTCGCCCGGCGAGGCCGCCGAGCCCCGTCGTCAGGTGCGTCGAGCGGCTTCCGAGCACCGGCTCGAGAGCGATCCCTCCCCGGGCGCAGAGGTAGCAGCGGGCGCCGGACCGGGTCGCGCCGCAGACCAGCGTTTGCCCCTGCTTCACCTCGATCGCCCCCCAGGGGGACACCCGATAGCCGTCGATCGCTGGCTCGAGATCGGAGCCGGCAAGCGCGATCACACCGGGCGCGGAAAACGCGAACGTCCCGCCGACCAGCGTCATCTCCAGCGCGGCGGCGCCCTCCGGGTTGCCGACGAGCCAGTTCCCTATGCGCAGCGAGAGCGCATCGCAGGCACCGGATGCCGAGACGCCGATGTGGGCATGGCCGGGACGCCCGAGGTCCTGCACCGTTGTCTGGAACCCCGGCTCGATGACGCGGAGCTGCCCCTCCCCCTGCGTTGGCTCCGGCGCGATTCCCTCCGTCTGAGCGGCCGCGCGCCGGAACTCCTCCTCGTCGATCGCAACGAAGCGCACCGTGTCACCGAGCGAGAGGAGCGCCGGTGGCGTCCTGCGTGGGTCGAAGAGCGCGAGGTGCGTTCGCCCTATCAGTTGCCAGCCTCCCGGGGAGGCCAGCGGGTACGCGCCGGTCTGGTTTCCCCCGATGGCGATGCTCCCCGCCGGGACGCGCTTGCGGGGCGTTGCGCGCCGCGGAGCCGCGATTCGCGGCGACATGCCACCCAGGTACGGGAAGCCGGGGGAAAAGCCGAGAAAGTGCACCAGGTATTCGCCCGCGGCGTGCTCCCGCATCACCTCGGTGGGGTGAAGCTCGCACACGGCCGCGACATCCCCGAGGTCCGGGCCCAGCTCCCCGCCGTAGCAGACCGGGATCTCGACTACGCGCCGCTGAGGCTCGGCCTCCTGGCCTCCCCGGGCGAGGAGAACCTCGATCTCGCGCTGCAGCACCTCGCGGTCCGCGTGAAGCGAGTCGTAGCTCACGAGCAGCGAGGCGTAGGCCGGGTGGAGGTTGAGGACGCCTGCGGGAGGTTCCGAATCGAGGAGATGGAAGAGCTTACGCACCTGCGCATGAGCCTCGGGCGACATCTCCTCCCCGAAAGACACCAGGAGCGAGTGGTCACTGGCGTGGCGGATCAGCGGTTTGGTCAAAGAGGCTTCGTCCATCGGGGCTCGGGGCAGGTTAGGCAGGAACGGCGGCCGCGTCAACGCTCCCACGCCAGTCGAGCCCGGACCGCTCCCCCGTCTCGCTCACGTGTTCCGGTTCAACGCTGCGCTCCGGCCTCTTCGAGGTCAGCTTGGGCCCCACGTCCAGTAAAGCCCCACATACGCCACGGCATGGCGCTCACCGGCGAACGTGCGCCCGAGGCTGAAGAGCAGGCTGAAGTCCGGCCTGAAGTTGTAGTAGCCGCCTGCGTTGAAAATTGTGCTGCCGGTTCCCCCGACAGTGTCGGCTCCTGTTGCGTAGACCTCGCCGCCCAGTGTGAGCCTCTTGCCGAGGTCGCGCTGGAGGAGCCACCCCGCGAAGAAGCAGCTGCGCGCCCCTTCCGCCTGGTTGAGTTGGTAGCCGCCGCCACCGTATGTGGTCCACGGCCCCCAGCCCTTCTGGATCCAGAGCGGCAGCCGTGCCCACACCTGCCCGTTGCCCAGGCCGTGCTCCGCGTTGCCGGTTGGAAGCTCGACCATCGGGAAGATCCCGATCTGCAGCCGTTGATCGGTTTCCCGGACGAATCGGTACTTGACCCCGAACTCGATATCGCCGAGCCCATGAAACGTCGGCCCGCCAACGGCCGAGTCCGTTGCGTATGGAGCCACGAGGTGAAGTTGCAGATTCGAGGTGGCGCCAAGGTTGAACTCGACGGCCGGGGCCGCGTACTGGGTGGTCCCCGACGTGGCATCCCGGGTGGCGAAGAGGTACGCCTCCCAGTGACCGCGTTCCACCGGAACCGGGTCGTCGGTGAGGAAGGGAGGCCCAGCCGCGGTCGGACTCGCAGAGAGCGACATGAGCGCTGCGATCAGAATCGACCAGGTGGAATGGAACCCTCGCGACGTGCGAACGTCCGATCGTCCGGGTTCGGATCCCACTAGGCGGCACCGAGCGTCATCGACAGGGCCGGAGCCGAACGGAGCGTCTGGTACACCACGCAGTACCGTTCCGTGAGACGCAGCAAGGTGTCGCGTTGGTCCTGTGTTGCGTCCGAGTCGAGTGCAACGACAAGCCGGACCGCCTTGAACCCGACCGGGGCCTCCTTCGAAACGCCGAGCGTCCCCCGGAAGTCCAGGTCCCCCTCTGCCGTGATGCTTCCGCCTCGGAGTTCCACGCCGATCGCTGTGGCCACGGCACTCAGCGTCACGCCGGCGCAGGCCACGAGCGCCTCGAGGAGCATGTCCCCCGAGCAGGCGGCGAGGCCGTCTCCGCCGGTGGCGGGGTGCAGTCCCGCTTCGACCAGGGCACGACCGGTCTCGACGCGGCAGGATAGGCCCTCACCGATCTGGCCATGCGCCTTCAGAGTGACGAGCGCCGCTTGGGGATCCGCGCGGTATGTCTCCTTCAATGGTGCCTGCAGCGCGCGAAGCTGCTCTGCATTCATCGGATTCGCTCCTTCATGGCGGAGCAACGGCGACCCGCCGGGCGGTATTTCCCAACCTCCGAGCCGCAAGCATGGTGCACGATCGTGTCCGCCGACCGCAGCTCGGCCGGCCTTTCGTAGTGCTGGTAGCGCGTGCGGCACCGAGCAATGGAACATCACTTGGACCGAGCGAGGGTCAATGCCGGTTCTGGCCGTCTAAGCGGGCGATGATCTGCGACAACTCGTTGCAGATGACGCCGAGAAACGCGGCTATGCCTCCCAGGAACCAGAGGACGGGTGTGAACCCGGCCCAGGTCACGCCGAGCGTTGCAGTGACAAGGCCAACCCCGATTACGCTTGTCCCCAGAAACCGCAGGAAGACGCCCCACGCCGGGCGTGTCGAGAACTTCATGAAACCAGGCACCAAATCTTGCATCTGAGCACCTCCTCTTCCACGAGTCTTTGGAAACCACAGGTCGGAACGGAAACCCCTTACGCGGCAGGTCAGCGCTGGCCCGCGCGCGCGCGGGACGGACATCGCAGTGCGCTCACAACTCGGCCGCGCTGCTCTGTTGCTCGACCATCCGACTCCTCATGATGCGCATCAGCACCACGAAGTTCAGGATTGGAGTCAAGATGATGACCACCACGTAAGCGAGCAGGCCCTCTTCCTTGGGATGACTCGGGTATTGGGTGACCACGGCCCAGCACGAGTTCGCCAGCAGGACGAGGTTCAAAGCCGCCGTTGCCCACCTAAACAGGGCGATCCCCGAGGACGGTTCCACGTGCGTCCTGGTGGGCATCCGCGCGCCAAGCCAACCGTCGCTCATACCACTATGGAGGATCGCGAGGAAACTCAACAGCGGAACGAGGAGAAGGAGCAGACTGAAAAGCTTGTAGATAGTCTCCGTGGGCATGCCATCGGTCGCGAGAACGCTGCAGGTGAAAGCGAACAGGACAGCGTTGCAGACAACGGCCACGGTTTTCATACCGATCCTCCCGTGCCTCCGGTTGCGCTCCGCGACGCACAACCCTGCGCTTCAGCAGCACCCCGATTGTGCTCCATTTTCCTCGTACCACAACATGATGATCCGAGGAAGTCGACCATGCTAGCTGGCCCCCAGAGTCAAGGTCACTGCAAGCGCGCGTTAGTCGCAGCCCACGTGGGGGTAGATCTCATCGGCGATCCAGTAGAAGGTAAAGGCAAGCGCCAACAGGGTTCCGACCAGCCACAAGACCCAGCGCCGTCGCTGCCAGGCGGCCCGGAACGAAGACCGTTGCATCGCAACATCGATTAGGTACGCAGCCGAGTAACAGACGTTCGCCAGGGCGGCGAGGACGATCAGTTTGCAAAGCGATGAGAGGGTGAAAGCTGGGCGGAAGTGCGGCCACGTCGCCAGAACACAGGTCACCGTGAGTGCGGCGAGCGCCACGTTGTACCAGAGCCGGCGGGGCTCCCAGTAGCCAATCGCGTCGCGAAGGACCTCACTGCGCATGTTCAACCCTTAACACAATCGTCTTGCCGACGTCCACCACGCCTCGCTCTGGGTCCGACAAGACCTCGCCATAATCCAGCGTGGAGACCCCCTCAAGAACTGGTCAGCACAGCCACAGACCTGAGATGGCGTCGCTGCGTGCCGCTCGCCTTCGCCCACCACCGACGAGCGTCGCGATGAGACCGTCGGGTGGAGGGCGTCGTCAGGTTTCTCCTCGATCCCCCATCGTTATGACGACTTTTCCCCTAGCATGCCCTGCTTCGAGGTAGCGGACCGCTTCAGCCGCCGCGCTTAGCAGGTAACGTCTGTCTATCACGGGTGCAACGTTCCCAGCTTCAAGAAGATCCTTCAGGACGGCTAAGTCCCTCGTGTTTATGTTCGCCATGAATAGACACATCCTCTTGCGCCCAATCCGCGATAGAAGGGGTCCCAGTACCGCGGCTTGGAGCATCTGAGCCCAGCCACCTCCGGCCATGACATAGATTCCGTTGCGACTCAGTGCGCGGCGGTACGCGAAGATCGAGTGATATGCGTTCGCAGCCATGATCAGATCGTAACGCTGCCCACTCGTGGTGAAATCCTCTCGAGT
>DATKMD010000189.1:0-17267 GCA_035542075.1 Thermoanaerobaculaceae bacterium | reverse complement strand
GTCTTGGCTTACCGTCAACATGGGGGTGTAAGATCGGGTGACAGTGACCAGCCGAATCGTTGGAGACGACAATGGTGTCAGACCTCCCGCGGCACGACTCCGCCTCGTCGGCGAGGTCGATGGCGAGCACTTCGTTCTCCTCCTAAGACCGGGAGTAAATTCTATTGGCTCGCTTCCCGACAACGACCTTGTCCTGGATGCAAGGGGGGTCGCGCGTCATCACGCAACGGTCACCTTGAATCCTAGCGGCGTGATGGTCGCCGACGCAGGAAGCGAAGGCGGAACGCTTATCAACGGTGTGCAAACGAGTGAATCGGTCCTCCGCGTGGGTGACCTCATCTGCGTCGGACCCGCTGTCATGCGCCTAGAGGCTTTCGACTCGAAGGATGGGAAGCCTTCCGCCGAGCAGACTCCTGAGCGTGAGACCGGCACGCAGCGTCGTAGGAGAAAGCGGAGTACTGCGGCAGCAACAGGAGGCGAAGAGGGAGATCCCGAGCGATGGTTCGGGGCCTTGGACCGGATTGCGGACATCCTGGCAACGGACCCAAACACGGGCATTGCCAACTCCCTCGAAGTCCTAGTCAGCGCGCTTGGCGCCCGCGGAGTGGCCTTGGTCGAGTGGGAACGGTCGAACGACGTCCGAGTCATCCGCCACTCGGCCGGAGATTTCCGACCTCCGGCTGACCTTGACGAGTACCTCGCTAGTACGGTCTCGCCGGCCTCGAAATCGGTAGCCAGCCGGGTTCCGCATGGCAACGTCGCCATTGCGATCGCGACAGTCACCAGCGACCCTCGCAGGCACCACTCTCTTGTGGTACTCGGCGAGTTCGCGGGGCGCGAGGCCTGTAGTCGGTTTCTGGAGTTGTTCCTCAAGTCAGTCCTGCGGAGTATCCCGGATCCACCGGCAGCGGAGCGGGTGCGAATGCGCCGACCGGTACGGGACGTCGTGTTCCCGAAGGGGTATGTCGTCGGTCGCTCAGAAGCGATGATGAGCGTTTACCACCAGCTGCGGCACCTCCTCGGTGGGGACCTCCCGGTCCTGGTCACCGGGGAGACCGGCGTCGGGAAGGAGTTCATCGCTCGGATCCTCCACTCGTCATCCCGGCGCAGCGATGGACCGTTCGTCGCTGTCAACTGCGCCGCACTCCCGGCTGAGCTACTCGAGGCCGAGCTCTTTGGGATCGAGGCCGGCGTCGCCACCGGTGTCAGCAAGCGTGAGGGGAAGATGCAGCTCGCGGACCGCGGCGTCGTCTTCTTGGACGAGATCGGCGACATGTCCCCTGCGTTGCAAGCGAAGCTCCTCCGCGTCCTGGAGGAGAAGGAGATCCATCCCGTGGGCGCCCGGCGGCCGGTCCCGCTCGACGTCCGTGTCATCGCGGCGACCAACACGGATCTTGTCGAGCTCATCGGAGAAGGGCGCTTCCGGTCGGATCTGTACTATCGCATCGCCGGCTACACGCTGAATGTTCCGCCACTGAGGCAACGTCGCGGGGACATCGCGGCGCTGATCGAATATTTCATCCAGCGTGTTTCGATCGAGATCGACAAGCGAACTGCCGGGATCTCGGTCAGGGCCTTGGGCGCCCTGACCGAAGCAGCGTGGCCCGGAAACGTCCGCGAGCTGGAGCATGAGGTTCGCCGCCTCGTCTATCTGTGTCCCCCGGGCGAAGCGATTACCGTGGCGATGGTGTCTCCCCGCGTCGTGGCCCCCACGAACGTCGTCAGCGGCGGATTGCTCGACCCAGACTCGGACCTGACGCTATCGCATCATGTCGACGAGCTCGAGCGCCGGCTGATCGCCCTGGCCCTCGCGCGTACGCACGGCAAGCGCGCGACGGCGGCGCGCCTCCTTGGGATCTCTCGCTATGGCCTTGCCCTCAAGATGCAGAGGCTAGGGATCGACGAGTAGCGGCATAGTCGGGCGGCACCACTTCCCCCCTTACGTCAACTGAGTTGACGGACTGCCTTCCTACTTGTCAAGACGCCGAGCAATCGCTGCCCACTTCCGCTGGCCATGGTGTGCCCCAAGCCACTCACTAGTTGAATGTTGCGGCCAGTTGCTCAACAACGCCGCAGCTGGTACGCAGTTCGCAACTGCAGGGCCAGCGTCAGGGACTGGAGAGGGCGCTTGTGGATGGTCTAGTCACCAAGCCGTCGAGAGCTCACCCGCTTCCGTGGCAACGGTGTAGCAGCTGCGCAGCCGAAGAATGGATGGAGAAGATGTTCTTCTGCCCCTCTGATGGTCTGTGGTCATGCAGTAAGTGCACCGTCCGGTTCGGGTTCGTAGACCCCAAGCCGCGGTGTCCGCGATGCTACGGAGTCCTCGAGCAGACCGGCGCAGCCGCACCGACTCAAGGTGTTACCGACTCTGTTGGGAACCTGGACAGGAAGGAGAAGAGGCAATGACGAAACAGCCCCTGGGGGTATGGCTATCTGTTCTCGCGTTAGTGTTGTTGGGGACGGTCGCAGCTGCACAACAGACGCCGGCACCACCGTCGCCGGAGTCCCAAGGAACACCGCAAGCTGAAGCGCCCCTCACAAACGCCGACGTGGTCAAGCTCTGCAAGCTCGAGTTGGGCGACGAGGTCGTGATCGCCAAGATCAACCAGGCGAGGACGGTCGATTTCAGGCTCGACACTGACAGCCTCGTGGGACTGAAGCACGACGGCGTCAGCAAGGACGTAATCGCCGCGATGCTGAAGCGCGCGACTGCGGGCACAACGGGTGCCGGGCCGGGTACCCAGCCAGGCGGCCAAGGGACGACTGGCGCCGGGGTTGGCGCGGCGGCGAACGAAGGGGTGTGGCTTCGCACCCAAGGGAGTGAGACGGCCCTCCGCTCGGTCCAGGGGGATTTCAGCACGACGTATGCCTTCGTGACCGTGCTCTTCTTCGTTGACTTCCCGGGCCTCCACGCGGACCTCCGCATCACTGATCCGAGGCCGACAGTCGTTGTCAGGAACCCGAAGGACCCGAGGGGTCGGGTGTTTCTCGTGAAGGCAGAATCAAACAAGAAGGACAAGAACCGCTCGGTCAAGGTCGGCAAAGGTTCTCCTTTCGGGATGAAGAGCTGGTCCACGCCGGATAACGACTGGACCGTCGAGTGCGACGTGAAGGCTCTCGAGCCAGGACTGTGGGAGCTCACTCCCAAATCCGACCTCAAGAAGGGCGAATACGGCCTTCTGTTCAAAGGAGGGTTCCTCGGGACCCTCGGGACGGACCAGGCGGAGCTCTTCGACTTCGGGGTCGACAGGTGAGAGTCAGGGCAGGTCGGGAACACCACGCGGCCAAGGCCGCGCGGCGTAGTTCGACAGGTCGCGAATGAAAGACGATCTCCAGCAACACCCGCGCAGCCGACGTCGCCTGGCAAGACCACGTCAGGGAGCCGGGCGGCCTCGCGCAGTGGATACGGCCGAGATGTGGTCCGCTGCACCTCTTGGCCGGATTAGACGGCTTGCAACTGGAGTCTCTCGAACCGGCGGTATCAGTCAAGGTGCACCCGAACCTCGGGTGGCACGTCAGGTTCCAAATCCCAGGTTGGAGGGGTTTGAGCCGTCTGGCCGGCCGTCCGGGGACCGGCCAAGTACCGGCGGAAGGCCAAGGAGGAGCGTGATGAATCAAGCGCCGTGGCTCGCTGCTGCTTTAGTCACCATAACCTTCGCTGGCCAAGTCCTAGGCCAAGAAGGTACAGCGACCGCCCAGGCCCCGCCAGAATCGTTCATGACTGTCATGCACCCCGATGCAGAAACTCTCCGACGCTGGGCCGTCGAGCGCAGCACAGCCCGAGTGGCGACAATCGACCCGGCCATTGACGCCCGTCTTCGCCTAGCGGACGCCGCTGGCATCGGCTCATCGAAGAACCTCCTGGGCTTCCTGGCCTGGGATACAGCCAACATGTCGCGGCGGCAGCAGGCTAGCTGTGGCAACTGCTGGGTTTGGGCCTGTACCGGGGCTGCAGAGATCGCTAAGGCAGTCCAAGACAACGTCGTGGATCGGTTCTCCATCCAGTACTTCGACTCGTGTTCCACCACCGCCAGTAACACCTCCTGCAGTGGATATGCCTGTGGCGGCGGTACCACCCTCGAGTTTGCAGAGTGGTACAACTCAATCGGGATGTTCGTCCCTTGGGGGAATCGGAACGCAGCCTTTCAGGACCAAGACAGCACCTGCCCAACAGCATTGCGCAGCACGGTTCCTTGCTCGAGTGTTGGCGAGGACCCACACTACCTGGTCGATTTCATCTACAGGGAAACGCTCAACACAGATGGACAGGATCAGGCCGGCGCCATCCGTGCCATCAAGAACGTGATCGAGCAGAACCGCGGCGTGCTCTTCAGCTTCGAGATGCCAACTGACGGAGACCTTGCAGACTTCCGCGCTTTTTGGTCGACTCGCGCCGAGGATGATCTCTCTTGGAGGCCAGACGCCAGCTGCGGGAAGACGCTATCCGGCGGGGGCGCGCATGAGGTGCTTCTGGTCGGGTACGACGACACCGACCCAGATCCGGCCAGGCACTACTGGCTTGCCCTGAATAGCTGGGGGACCACAGCCCGCCGCCCAAACGGGCTGTTCCGTGTGCCCATGGCGATGAATTATGACTGCACATACGTTTACCCAGGCCACGGATCCGACAGTAGCCTGGCATTTGAGGCTCTCGACATCCAATTTGCGTCTGGGACTCTGGCTGTCTCGCTCGCGGCGGATCCGGTGGGCGGGCCAACGCCCCTCACCACAAGCCTCACCGCAACTGTCGCAGGTTCGGCGTCGGGAACGACCAACTATTCCTTCTGGTGGAATTGTTCCTATGGTGGGTCGAGCGTGCAAGAAGGCATTCAGCAGTGTGGCAACCCGCATGACCCGACCGTCGGTGCGAAACTCGATGGGGTGGAGGCGACGAGCGAGACCGTTCTCCACACGTACACTATGCCCGGGACCTACAGAGCAAAGGTCATCGCCGAGCGTGGCACTGCCACGCCAGCGGCTGACTCCCGCCAGATCAACGTGGCCGGTGGCGCTGACTGCCTGGGGTCAATTGGTCTGAACCAGACTGTCGAAGGCACCCTTACGAGCGCCTGCGCCTCGACGAACCGGGTTGGGAAGTATGCGAGGTACTACCTGTTCTCCGTCAGCCAGGCGACAACCGTGGAGATCGACCTCAGGTCCACCGATTTTGATGCGTGGCTGAACCTCCTGAGCGGTTCTGGAGCTGGCGGCACCGTTATCGCGTCCAGTGACGACGGCGGTGGCGGCACGAACTCGCGCATCGTGACGGTGCTCGGCGCAGGGACCTATACGATCGAGGCGACATCCTACGCGAGCGCCTCGACCGGCTCGTTTGCCCTTACCCTCGCCAATGCACAGGGCGGAGCCGGCTGTCAGTCATCCCTCAGTTTGGGCCACACCGTCCAGGGTTCCCTGGGCCCCGACTGCGTCTCGATCCACCGGGCAGGGAGCAACGCGCGTTACTACGTGTTCACTCTCGGCGAGACGACGAGTCTTCAGATCGATCTGATCTCCAGCGCGTTTGACGCGTACGTTTACCTCCTTGCGGGGAGCGGCAGTGGGGGTGGAGTGCTGGCGTACGACGATGACAGCGGAGGCAGCCTCAGGTCACGAATCGTCACCGTGCTGCCGGCAGGGACCTACACCATCGAGGCAACGTCCTACTGGGGCGGATCGACTGGGCCGTTCACTCTGACGGTCGCGAGTGGGGGAGGCGGGGTCGGATGTCAGTCGTCGATCAACCTGAACCAGACGGTTCAGAACGCACTCACGAGCGGCTGTGCATCAACCCACAGGTACGGAGCATTCGCCAGATACTTCGTCTTCACACTGAGCCAAGCCACGGGTGTCGAGGTCGACCTGACCTCGAGCGCGTTTGACGCGTACGTTTACCTCCTTGCGGGGAGCGGCAGTGGGGGTGGAGTGCTGGCGTACGACGATGACAGCGGAGGCAACTTCAGCTCACGGGTCGTCACTGTCCTACCAGCCGGCACGTACACCATCGAGGCCACGTCATACTCACTTGCCGCGACGGGACCCTTCACCATGCAGCTAGCCGGGGGCGGCTCCTCGTCTTGCTCCCTGGCGATAACGCCGACCACCCAGCAGGTCCCGTCGACTGGCGGGAGCGGCACCGTTTCGGTGACGGTAGTCCCCAGTGCACGACCTTCTCTCTCGGCCCTCCCGTCACCGGCTGGACCCGGCACAGTGGGTTCGGCGGTGATGTGGGCAGGCCCAGGATCGGCAACGAAGGAGCTTAGCTTGGCCGCCCCGTCCGCAACGCTGGTTGGCCACACCATGTCCGGACTTGTCCTCGATCAATGCGTTCGCCCCCCGAGCGTCTACGCCTTCGCCAGTACCGATGGGGAGGCGTACAGCTGGTCTAGCTATACGGTCGTTGCGCTGGGCGACCAGTTCTCCTGGGAGTGGTACCGGCCTGACGGCTCGCTCTACACGACCAACAGCGTGACCACGCAGTACAGTGGATCGGTCTGCGTCTGGGCCTGGATCTACATCGCGGGATACGAGCCGGCAACGGCGCCAGGAACGTGGTCCGTGCGGGTGTTCTACAACGGGCAGGCAGTGACCACAGAGAGCTTCACGATAGTTTCACCGACCGCGTGTGCCTGGACTGCCGCAAGTAACGCGGGCTGGATTACTGTCACTGGAGGCGCAACTGGCACGGGCAATGGGACGGTGAGTTACGTTGTAGCGGCGAATCCCCACCCCAACCCCCGGTCCGGCACGTTGACAATCGCGGGCCAAACGTTCACGGTCAACCAGGACGGCGGCGCTCCCAGCAGTGGGATCCACGGACTGGTCACGTACCAGGGCTCGCCAATCGGTGGCATCAGCCTTTCCCTGGACCTGCTGGAGGGAACCAATTCGAGCGCGATCGCGACGGCAGCTACACAGCCTGATGGAACCTACAACTTCACCGGCGTGGCGGGCCTCAACGCTGGCCAGACGTACTCCGTCCGCTTTCAGAACAGCGAGTTCGGAAACCCAAGCTATCTGTGGGCCTGGTGGAGCTTTGAGATACCGAGCTACACCGCTGGGGACTCAGTCGCTGGCGGGAACTTTGATATTGCCAGTATTGTCCTCGTGAGCCCAGGGTCAGGCGCAACGGTCGCCTTCCCGGAGACCTTCACCTGGGAGACTCGGGCGGCCACACCAACGGACTCCTACTACTACGAGCTGTTCGACCCTGCGAATGGCAGTCGTCACGCAGAGTTCGGTCCATTGGGAAACGTGCCCAGCTACACCCTTGCCACCCTGCCGGCGGGATTCTCACTCGGGAACCAGTATGGATGGTATGTGGGTGTGACCGCCCCTGACGGGGGAGCTGGCGTGTCGTACTACTACAACTCGGTCACGTTCTCGAGTCACTAGACTGCTCGTTAGAACAAATGGGGTTCCCGGTCGGAGGCAGGTAAGGCAGCAGAAAGCGAAGAATGGAGGAGCTCATATGCGCAGTCATTTGCTTCTAGCCACTGTGCTTGTTGCAGCAGTCACTTCCCGAGAGACACCAGCACAGTTCGTGGCAGATTTCCACCCGTTTCCGGTGGTTGCGCACACGGCGGGTGCTGGCAACCCGCCGACGTTCTGGAAGAGCGATGTGTTCGTATACAATCCAGGTGACTCTGTTCTTACGATCGGCTTCCGCTTCTTCCCGACTGGGCAGGCGAACACTTTTGACGGGACCTTCCCCGTGACGCGCGTCTTGGGCGCAAACGAGAGCCTCCGGATCGAGGATATCGTCGCCACAATGTTCGGCTTCACAGGCAACCAGAAGGGCGCCCTGATCGTCTCGTGCTCCCCCAAAACGTTCCCCACAAACCCGGCCGGCTCGAGAATCGTGGCGACAACGCGCAACTACAACACAGGGAGCAGTCTGGGGACCTTCGGCCAGGATATCCCATCATGTCTCTTCTACTGGAACAGCTCAAAGGAGCTCTCGGTGTCGACCGGAGGCCAGCAGGATGAGCAGTTCCGGACGAACATGGGGATCGCGAGCTTCTCGCCAAAGCCCATCACGGTCTGGTACCGGATTCGCAACGCCAGGGGGTTAGTGGTGGCCAATGGGAGCGAGCCGATTCAGCCCTACTCAATGGGTCAATGGAGTCTCGCGAGCCTTGGGGTGACTAACCAAACTGGGCCGTTGACGGCTGAGTTCTGGCTGGATCCGGATGATGTGACTCCTGACCCGTGCAGCGAGCCAGATCGAACGAATGTCTTTGTGGCCTACCTCTCGAAGGTCGATGGCAACCCGAACGGGACCGGAGATGGCGATCATCTCTACGCCATCCCGTCAACCGTTCCTCCGGCGATCCTATCGTGCCCCGGATCCCCCTATGGGACGGGCCCGTGAGATCGGTGGCGCTGATCCCCCAGTCCCTGAGGTGGCCTCAGAGTCTGTCGTAGTTCTGCAGTAACAGCTGCCTTGTACAGCGGAATACCTGACCTGGGGGGTGCAACGTTGGTTCTTTCGCAGGCCAGCCTGAAGTACAGATCAGTCTGGGAAGGCTAGACGTAGCACAGCTGCGTTGGCAGCCTTCAACGACTGACCCTCAGAGCCGGATCTGAAGGTCGCGCGTTCGAATCGCGCCGGGCGCACCACTCACGCACAACGGTCAAACACGACGATCAGGAGTCGCGTTCTATCGCTGCTCGGCCTCTCCGCGTACAGTCGATGCAGCAACGGGCGATTCCTTGAGCAGGCACGCCAGGATCGCGCTGATCCCGGTGAGCGCGATGAGCGCGAGCATCGAGCCCGTCATGGCGCCGCCCGGGGACTTGAACGCGTCCATGCAGAAGATGAAGACGATCCCCGACACCTGGCCCATCACGATGAGCAGGCTGTTCGACGTCCCCTCCGGCGCGGGGTGGGTGATCTCCGCGCCGTACTGGAACCCGATCGGCCCCGAGCTCAGGAGGAAGAAGCCGAAGACGAACCCCGAGACGAGCAGCCACGAGAAGCTCGTGGCGAACGTCATGCCGAGGAGGCCGGGGATCATGCCGACGAGCGCGATGATGATGAACACCCGCCGCCGGCGCCCGAGGTCGGAGAGGATCGGAATCGCGATCGCACCCACGATCCCGGCCACGAGCATGAGCGCGCCGAGCGTGCCCGCCTGCGCGATCGTGAACCCGCGCGGCCGGATGATCGTCTCGATCCACGTCGAGACGCCGTTGAACACGCCCATCCCGACGAAGAAGATCGCCATGAGCAGGACGAAGTCCCTCTGCCGGAGCATCTGCTTGAGGCCGTCGAGCATGAGCGCGCGCTCGTCGTGCCCGGCCGGGGTCGGCGGCCGTTCGCGCAGCAGCGCGAAGAACAGGATCGTGGCGACGGCCGCGGCGACCCCGTAGATGAGCAGCATGCTTCTCATCCCGTAGCGAATGGTCAGGGGCGGCGTGAGCCCCATCGCGACCAGGATGCCGAGGTAGAGGGCGAGCGTCCCGAGCCCGGTCGCGGTCGCCCGCTCCCTGACCGGGAACCACCGAGCCGCGACCTTCGTGATCGCGCCCAGGATGAACGGCTGCCCGATCGCGAGTCCGACCTGGGAGGCGAGCAGAAGCGGGAAGCTGCCGGCGAAGAGGCCGCGCGTGAGCGCGAACACGGCGGTCAAGCCGGCGCCCAGCCCGACGGCCGCCCTCAGGCCCCAGGTGTCGATCGCCCACGCGCTCGGGATCACGATCAGGATGTAGACGATCATGAAGCTCATGGAGAGGAGGCCGATCATCGTGTCCGACGTCCCGTAGAAGCGCGCCGCCTCAACCGTGATGGGGGCGAACGTGATCCACAGGAGCTGGGACATCGCCGCCACGGCCATGAAGGTCGCGAGGACCACCCAGCGGTAGGGATAGGCGCGGTAGCCGGTTTCTGGCATGGCCAAGCATAGCCAATGGAATCCGGTTTCCAAGCGCCCGGCCCGGGCGGCGAAACCCGATCAGTTCGCCACGATCGGCCTCTCGCCACGGCAACGGTCCACGACGAGCTTCAGGTCGGCACTTCTCTCGGCCCGGAGCGCCGCACCGCTCGCGTACCGGTCCCCCTGCCTCGACCCCACGTGGCCGAGCCTGTGATCCGTTCGTTGCGGATTTGAGGGTCGCGCGTTCGAGTCGCGCGGGGCGCGCCACTGTGCTTCCCCATCACAGCGACCTCGGTCATCCTCGCGGCCCGAGCGCCGCTGTCCGTTCGCCCGCCGACCGCCGGCCACACAAGAAGAGCCGCCGGCGGTTACCGGCGGCTCCGTTGCGAAAGGCTGGCGGTCAGGCGTTAGGTTTGGACATCAAGGAAGGCATGCATCCTGAGGTTGTGTTTGATAGGCCTCACGGAGTGGCTTGCAAGGTAGGAGCATGGCCGCCTTCGTCCTTTCGCGTCCTTCGTCGACCTTACGGTCGCTGAGGGACGAATGTTGCATGTCCGTTGGTTGAGCAAGTAGCGTGCCAAGGCCGGCCCTCGCCGCGGGCGCTCCGCCCGGGTACCCGGCGTTCCGAAGCAGGGAATCTTTGTCCCCCCGCGGTGACACGCGGGGCCCCGCCTCGGCATCCTCGGCGCCGCTCGTTCGCGGGGCTCGGCCGAGGTGCCGGAAGCACAACCTGGGCCGACCGGGGTCGGACGCCCCGTCGCTCCCGTTTCGGCCGCCGATGACGCGATCAGGCCTGCCGGCGGAGGAACAGCACGGCACCGACCGCGAGCAGGACCGCCAGCACCGCGAGGCCCACCGGCTGGAGGGCAGGTATCGTGGCCGAGTCGGATTCAATCTGGCCGCCGTCGCACTTGCTGAGGATGACGACCACGTGGCTCACGACCGGTCCGCCGGAGCCGTCCATCAGGTCGAACGTGACGGTGATGGGCTGGTCCGGAGGGATCGGGAAGGTGCCGGTAATCGGGCCGCCCGAGCTGGAGGTGTAGAGGTGCCAACCGTACGTCCCGTTGCCGGAGCCCGGCGTGCCCGCGTCCTCGTCCATGTAGCGGAGGCCGCCGGAGTCCACGATGGTGTGGAAGTGGAGCGTGGTCGGGAACGTGACTCCGGACAGCTCGGTCGTGAACCCGATGTTGCCGGAGTTGCAGCCCGTGGTGTCGAGGCTGACGACGCGCCAGAGGGGCTGTGCCTGGGCCGTTGCGGCCGCCAGAAACCCGAGTGAGAGGACCGTCGCGAGCACGCGAATCCGCATACCGCCTCCTTGAGAGTAGTCCTTTCTCAAAATAGCATCACACAGTGCGTGGAGGCAAGCCCCATCGCGGAAGCCTCCTGCCATGCGACTGTGCAGGTCGTTCAGACGACCGGACGGTCAATATCGACACGTTCCGTGAGCTCGAGGTTCCTCGTCCGGTGGATTCGGCCGTTGCCGCGTGGCCGCGGTCGGACCGAACCGCGCTGGCCGCACTGATGGAGAGAGTGCTCTATCCTCGCGGCGTGCTCCCGTGCCTGCTCGTGGCCAGGCGCCTGCCCACGCCGTCGCTGAGACCGGACGTCGAGCGTCGATCCGAACCGGCGTTGATGGGGCGCCTCGCAGACACATGAACGGCGCGCTCGTCTTTGCCGGTCTCGTTGCCGCCGCCGGCCTCTTGTTTTTTTTGACGGTCTCGACTGCGGGCGCCCGCCTCGAGCAGTGGGCCTTCTCGAACGGGTTCATCCTCATGGAGAGGAGCTGGCGGCCGTTCTCGAAGGGGCCGTTCTTTGCGACCGCCGGGAACCGGATCGTCTACCGCGTCGTCGTGGCCGACCGGGAGGGTCTTCGCCGTTCCGCGTTCGTTGCCGTGGGGGGGGTTCTTCCTCGGCCTCGCGAGCCGGGAGGTGACCGTCCGGTGGGACGACGAACGGTAGCCGCGGGCCGGGAGCGGAACCTCCGCGACGCCTCGGTCGCGCGTCCGGTGGCGTCACTCTTCCAAGGAGCGGTGCGCGCAGCCCGCGTCTCCCGGCCTCTTCTCAAGAACCGCTTTCGGCCGCCGCGCGTATCCTCGTGCAAGAACCTGGGCGGTTCGGGAGGAACCCTGATGACTCGAGCGACAGCAGCGCTGCTGGCGGCGGTTGCCGCCGTTTTCGTGTGTGGGATCGCCACGGCGACGGACGTCGCGCCGCACCCCGGTCCCGCTCCGCAGGCGGCGGCCACGCACTTCGACGCCGAGGCGGCCACCGCCGCGTACCTCGCCCGGCTCTCGCCCGAGGCGAGGGCCAAGTCGGACGCGTACTACGAGGGAGGATACTGGCTGATCCTCTGGGACTTCGTCGCCGGTGCGGTGGTGGCGTGGCTGTTCCTCGGGACACGGCTCTCGGCGCGGGTGCGCGACCGGGTCGAGCGCATCACCCGCTTCACGTGGCTGCAGACCGCCCTCTACGCGGTCGTGTACATCGTCGTCGCGGGCGTCGTCATGCTGCCGTGGAGCGCCTACGAGGGGTACTTCCGCGAGCACCAGTACGGGATGTCCAACCAGACGCTGGCCGGCTGGCTCGGCGACCAGGCGAAGGTACTCGTGATCACGGTGATCCTCGGGACCCTTGCTCTGACCGCGGTGTATGCGGTCCTGCGCAAGGCGCCGCGCACGTGGTGGGTGTGGGGCGCGCTGGTCACGATGGCGTTCGTCGCATTCGGCGCGGCGATCGCCCCGGTCTACCTCGAGCCGGTGTTCAACAAGTTCAAGCCGCTGGGTGAGAGCCAGCTCAAGCAAGAGATCCTCTCGATGGCACGCGCCAACGGCATCCCGGCGACCGACGTGTACCAGTTCGACGCCTCCAAGCAGACCAAGCGCATGAGCGCGCACGTCAGCGGCCTGTTCGGCACCACGCAGATCAGCATGAACGACAACCTCCTCACCCGTGGCTCGCCGGAGGAGATCAAGGCGGTGCTCGGCCACGAGATGGGCCACTACGTTCTCGACCACGTCTACAAGGGGGTGATCGAGTTCGGCATCCTCGTCGTCATTGGCTTCGCGGTCGTGCGCTGGTCATTCGGCACGCTGCACGTGCGCTACGGCGCCCGCTGGGGGATCCGCGCCATCGGCGACGTGGCCGGCCTGCCGCTGCTGCTGTTCCTGCTCTCGGCGTTCATGTTCGTGGTGACGCCGATCGGGAACACGATCAGTCGCACGATGGAGGCGGAGGCGGACAACTACGGGATCAACGTCGCCCGGCTGCCGGACGGGTTCGCCCAGGCCGCTCTCCACCTCTCCGAGTACCGCAAGATGAAGCCGGGCCCGATCGAGGAGTTCATCTTCTACGATCACCCGAGCGGTTGGAACCGGATCCACCGCGCGATGGTGTGGAAGGCGGAGCACCTGAACGACGCGGACATCGTGGCCTACGATGCCGCGCACCCCGACGCTCCGACGGCGCGCTAGGCTGAACGGCTTCCGGATCCGACCACGCAGCCGGCGCCCGCCGCGGGCGACCGGCGCTCCCTCGCGAGGTGGCGGCTCGTCAGCCGCGCTTCGCACGCTTCCTGCGGGGCTTGCGGGCCGAAGCCGCCTTGCGCGTCTCCTCGAGGCGGCGGCGCGCGCCGCGCGCGCCGAGCTCGCGAGCCGCGAGGATCGCCGCGCGGGTGCGCTCGCGCACTCGCAGCGGTCCGCTGGCCTTCTCCCACCCGTAGACGACCTGACCGGTGACGCCCAGGAGACGGGCGAACTCCTGGCCGTTGAGCCGCAGCCGGCGGCGGAGGCTCCGTACCCCCTTCGCCGTGATGCGTATCTTCTGGGCGCCGGTGGGCGCCGCCGAGGGCGCGGCCGCCGAAAGAGCCGCCACCGCCTTCCGCAGCGCGCGCACCTCGCGCTCGAGCTCCCCGAGCTTTCTCCTGAGATCTGCGGCCGTCCGCCTGAGCGCGCGGGTCGGCTTCCTGACCGGGTCCACGGCGGCGCCGGCCTCTCGACGCGCGATGCGGGAGATCTCGTCTTTCAGGATGCGGGCGAAGTTGGGCATGAGGGGTCCTTTCCTGACCACACGCTCGACTCAGCATACCCCACGGATGCGGGGTCCGTGACGTGGTCCGCCGGACCCTCCGGGGCCGCGGCCTCGCGCGACCTCTGCGCGGACGTGCCGACCGCCGCGTAATGGCGACGATACCGCGACGGCGGTCGCCTCCCCACCGAGACCTCCGAAAGAGCTTCCGGTCGACCGGAGGGCTCGCGGTGCGGTTTTCCGCGCCGCCGGTGTCTAAGCGGCGGAAGGGAGGTCGTCATGAACGCTCTCAAGGTTGCGGTGGCCGCGGCTGCCGCGGTGCTGGGGCTGGCGGGGACGGCGCACGGCGCGACGACGCGCGGCTTCACGCTCGACGTGGTGCTCGACGGCAGCGTGCGCCCGGAGTACCGCGCTCGCGGCGGCGTGTACGTCGAGGCGGTGCGCGGCCGGCCGTACGTCCTGCGGATCAGCAACCCCCTGCCGTTCCGGGTGGCGGTGGCGCTGTCGGTGGACGGCCTCAACACTATCGACGCCCGCCACACCAACGCGCGCAGCGCCTCCAAGTGGGTGCTCGGGCCGTACGAGTCGGTCGAGATCCCCGGGTGGCAGGTGAGCGGGAGCGACGCGCGCAGGTTCTTCTTCACGGGCGAGCGGTCGTCGTACGGCGCGTGGCTCGGCAAGACCGACGACCTCGGGGTGATCGAGGCGGTGTTCTACCGGGAGAAGGTGCGGCCGGTCCGGGTGGTCGACCACCCGGTGTGCCCGCGGGCGCAGGAACCGTCGCCCGAGAGCCGCGCCGGCTCGGCGGGAGCGCAAGGCGCACCTGCGCCGTCGGCACGAGGGCTCGACGCGGCCGAGGGGGGCGCCCAGGTGAAGGGCGAGCTCAGCGACAAGTACGCGGCGACGGGCATCGGGGAGCGCACCCGCCACGACGTCGAGTCGGTGCACCTCGACCTCGAGGACCGGCCGGTCGCGTCGGTGCGCATCAGGTACGAGTTTCACGACCAGCTCGTCCGGCTGGGTGTGCTCGCGCCCGTGGAGGACCCGCTGGTGCGGCGCGAGGGGGCGAGGGGGTTTGAGGGGTACTGCCCCGACCCCTTCGCGCATCGCTAGTGTCTGGCGCCGGCGGCGTCGGACCTCTGGCTGCGTTGCACTCGGCGGATCGGATGCTCACGTAGCCTCCGGCTACGCTCCGCTCCTCCCGCCTCGTGCGCCTTGCCATAGGCCCAACGGCGCCGGCGCGGCTGCACGCGGTTCGCGGCGGCCCTGCACTCGCTGACCGGGGAAGACGGGAGAGGGGAGACGGGAGATGGAAGGCAGAGACGGGCAACCCGGTGTCTTCCGTCTCCCCTCTTCCGTCTACCTTCTCCCTGCGTTCCGCGTCGGCGCGGCACCACGCAATGCGCGGCGGCCCTGCGTGTCTCGTCCTTGCCGGCCCCCGGCCCCCGGTCTTTACTACTTCGCCTGCTGCTCGAGGTGGCGGACGAGCTCGCCGCGGGGGATGACGATGCGGCGGCCGATGTGAACCGCCTTGATGTGGAGCGGGTCGCCGGACGGCGTGCCGCAGCGCTCGCGGAGCTCGTTGATCCCGATGCGGGTGATCTGCGCCGCCTCCTCAACGGTGTACGCGAGCTGCGTCGCGAACTTCGTGTCGGCGCGGAGCGCCTTGATCTCGCGCTCGATCACGTCCAACCGCTCGGCGAACTCGTCGAGCGAAACCGGGAACCGCGTCTGGGTCGGTGTCGTCGAGGGTTGCGACTTGTCGGTCTTCCGCTTGCGGAGCAGCTTGTCGATCTTCATGGGCTTGCCTCTCCCGAACGCTCCCGCCGGCGGTCCGTGTCGGCGCCAGATGCAATGGTAATCCCTCCACAGCCGGCGGCGCGGCAGAACCCGACACCCCGATTTTGCGTCTAACACTGCGGGGAGGCACCGCCGCTCCGCGCCACGTGGCCCGGTGAGCGTAAAGGTGCCGGGGAGTGGAAGATGGCCACCGCCATACGTGAAGTGATTGATATGAATAGTGTTCTAGCGCCGCAGGGTGACCCGACCCCGGTGATCATCGACGACGGCACCGTCGTCCGCGTCGTGCTCGTCCGCTTCCAGGCTCCGCCCGAGGTCGGCGACCTGTTCACGTTCGAAGGAACCATGCTCGAGGTCGTCCGCGCCAAGGACCACGCACGGGGGTTCGTCGCCCGTCCCGTCTCGAACCGGGCCAGCTAGCACGACCCCTGCAAGGACGTTCGCAGGTTCACACGTTCGAACGTTCGAAGGTTCAGAGGCAAGGCGCGCGGGGAGCCCGGAACGAGCGGGCGTGACAGGTGTTGTTTCTCGCCCCTTGCGAACTTCGAACCTCCGAACCTTCGAGCTTCCGGACCTTCTTCACCCGCGGCGGGCCATCGCGCTCCCCGAGCGGAGCCAGCGCCGCGCCAGCAGCAGCGCGATCGGCGAAACCATCGCGATGCAGGCATAGATCAACCACATCTGGGAGGTGCGCTGCGGTCCGTTCGCCGGGCAGTAGTGCTTGAGGAACCACCCCGCGTAGAACCCGGTGATCACCTTCGTGAGGAACCACGGGAACTGGCCGATCCCGACGTACGCGCCGGTCCTGCCGGGCGGGGCCAGCTCGGTGATGAAGTGGTAGAAGCGCGGCTGCCACATCGACTCGCCGACGGTCATCAGGGTGACGTAGGCGAACAGCGCCCACGGCGAGGGCCCGAGCACGAGCAGGAACGTTGGCACCGCCATCACGAGCGTGCCCCACTGGATCATGTCGAGCGGGTCCTTCTTGGCGGTCAGCGCCGCGACCAGCGGCGCCAGGATGAAGACGAGGAGTGGGTTCAAGTTGGAGAACAGTTCGAAGCGCGAGGAGACCCACGGGACGAAGGCCCGGTTCAGGTAGAGCGGGATCGTGAGCCAGGTGTGCGCGAACAGGGTCTGGACCGGGATCAGGATGAAGACGAAGAACGCGAAGCGGGCGTCGCGCAGCGGGTGCTCCGCGAGCCACTGAGCCGAGAGCACGCGGGGTTTCGCCGCCCCGCGTGCCGCGACCTCGCGCGCCGCCTCCTCAGGCCGCTTCGCGAGCGCGGCGCGAACCGTCCCCGGCGTGAGGATCGCCGCCGTCACGACCACGGAGAGGAACGTCAGCCCGCTGTAGAGCGCGAAGACGCCGTTGATCCCGTTGGGAGGGAACGCCTCCGTCGAGGCGTGGCGCACGAACGGGGAGAGGAACCCCGCGATGAACGCGCCCAGGTTGTTGACGCCGTAGATGACGCCGAACGCGACCGCCGACGTCCGCGGATCGGCGAACTGCTTGACGCCGGAGAACAGCGCGGGCTGCAGCATCCCGAACGCCGCGGCGACGATGAA